>JBFJVZ010000387.1:0-7398 GCA_041623895.1 Pirellulaceae bacterium
CGCACGCAACGCCGTTAAGCGTTTCTTGTTCGTGTTACGCGGGCTGTTCTTCGTAGCCGGAGTCGCCAGACTTCGGTTGTATCGTGGACGGCGCCCGAATTCTGGCGAATCCGGCTACCAGAAATCCTTAACGGCGTTGCCCCGCACGCCCAACATCCAATGATTGGTCTTTCTGAGCAACGCGTTTTCAGCTAATTGATGGTTCCCCATCATCATGATTAGGCTCAGCCATGGACGCAGCCAAGCAACCGCTCTCTTGGTCACTGATTCTCCGCTCCTATCCGGCGCGATTAACTCTCTACGCAGTCGTGATCTTCCTGATCTACCAGGCACTGTACCTGGGTGTTCGGGATCACGGGCCCGCGTCATTTAGTGCCGAGAATGGCCCGGTGGAATTCGCACAAGCCGTCTTGGCGATGATGACCGCAATCGCCCTGTTCTACGCTGCAAGCTGCTGCCGGCGGGGCCGCGCAGGAACAATTGCGTGCGCAGCGATGGTTGCCTGTGCGGCGGCACGGGAAGCGGATTCGACCTTTGAGTCACTGTTTTTTGAAGACGCCTATCGATGGCTTGTCGGCTTCCCGATGTTGCTGGTTGCTTCCCTGGCACTTTGGATCGATCGACGACGAGTCGTCGAAGAAGCGCTCTGGCTGGTACGTCAGCCATCGGTCACGATGTTCGCTTTGGCGGGCATCTATCTGTGCGGCTTTTGTCAGATTCTCGACCGCCCCGCGCTTTGGCAAGGAACCGGCTTTCAGGGCGAAGCGAACGCGACCAAAGCGATGATCGAGGAACTTGCTGAACTGTTCGCTTACTTGCTGCTTTTCGCCTCCGGGATCGAGGGTATCATTCTCGCCCACTCGACGTCTCAGCAAGACGCGGCCGAATTGGAATCGGATGATGCTCGGCATTTGCTCCCGCTTGCGACGGTTCCGCAGGAGCGACGGCGGGCGGCCTGATAGCGGATTGATTTGCGATCAGAGTATCCGTCAGAATCAGAAAAACCGTCAGGGTACCTGTTAATTCTCAGACTGTGTCGTTTCCGTGACCTACGGTTTTTGGAAGGTTCACTGCGCTCGTTTTCATGCCAGTCGCCAGCCGGAATCTTAAGCACGGGAACACATCATGAAGTCCATGTACGGTCGTCACTGGGCCTTCGCAGCCGTTGTTGCGATTGCGTATCTGATTCCTTGCGGCACATCAGCAGCCGCTTCCACGCTGGAGTTGTTCTCTTGGCAGGACAACGGACGCCGCTTGCCAACTGAAAACATCGTCTACTTTGACGCTGACAATCCAACACTGAAGCTCCAGCTTAAATTGCTGACGAATCAAGAGAACAGGAAGTTTCCTGCGACGGTTGTCACGTTGATCAACAGTGCGGGCGACATTCGAGAATTCAGCGCTAACACGCACGGCGAGGTCACGATCGACAAGATCAGTGAAGGTCTATACGGCGTCGCCGCTTTCAATGATCGCGCACACGCCTCGACCGTCTTTGCGTTCAGGCAACAAGAAACTGCGAACAGCCAGACATCCGGCTCACTTTTTGAAGACGTTCTGGGGCTCGATTCGGCAGCGGCAGATCCCGCAGCAGCCCAACTCGTGATGGCAGTCACGATGGCTGAAAAACTAACGCCGATTGTCGATCAAAATCTGGTTAATGATATCGACGTTCCTGTTTCTGCGATCGACCAAAACGTTGTCAGCCAACACCCTGGGCTGAGTCCTTTTGACTATCGCGTTCAACTGGGCAAGGGCGGCGTGTTGCGCGGCCAACTGATCACCGTCATGCGTCCCAGTTCTCGCTACAGCGCGGTGAAAGGCACACGCATTACGCTGACAAGAAACGGTATCCCGGTCGCTACCGCGACAGCAAACGCGCTGGGGCAATTTCAAATCGGCGGTGTGAGGCCCGGCTTTCACGGTTTGGTGGTCACCGGACGCCATGGTTACGCTTCGTTCGCCTTTGAAGCAATGGACACCGAAAACCTGACGCAAGAAAGCAACTTGACGCACCAATTTATATCGACGAGGGCTCAATTTGATGGCACGATCTTGCCGGTCGCATTAGTACCGCCAAACATGATTCCCGCTGTACTGGCTACGCTACACGAATATTTGCCGGACGTTTCGGCGGCCGCGCCGCCGCCAGCAGCGAACCGGCGGCCACCTGCCTTGGAAATCGCAGATAACGATGTCGCGATATTGGATATCAGCGACGGGTTTACAACGGGACTCAGCGGCAAAAACACGCAATACAATCCTTTACGAAACGCGGGGACTCGCCAGGCCGGTGGTAATTCAGTCGGCAGCAGTGGCGGGGGACTCCCGGCTCTCGCTGGCGTCAGTGCTGCGATTGCCATTCCATTAGCGATCTCCGGTGACGATTCGCCAGGTATCATCACCAGCAACGCTGGCTTTTAGTTCTGCCAACTCTTTGGGTTGCCGGCTAGAGTAATTTCAGATATCTCGTAGGCCAGGACTTGTCCTGGCGATAAGGCGCCAGGACAAGTCCTGGCCTACCGATGATCCCACATCAATGATGAAAATGCTCTAGCTGGTTACGAATGCCTCAATAGGTAATCGGTGATCTCACCGACGCCGAATCTGACGGGATCCGTTGCGGGAAGTGACAAACGGTCGGCGGTTTCTTTGACAATTCGTTCGGCTTCCGTTGCCGACAGATTTTGCGTATTGATCGACACGCCGACGCAGCGAATCGCCGGGTTGACAATTCTGCCAGCGCTGACGGTCAGTTCAATGATTTCCTCCACGCTCGGCATTGGCACATCGACTTTGTGCATCGTTTTCCGTGTCGTTTCATGACAGACGACGAAAGCATCGGGTTGCGTCCCGTGTAACAAGCCCAGCGAGACTCCCGCGAATGCCGGATGGAATAAGGATCCTTGTCCTTCGATGATATCCCAGTGGTCTTCTGCAGCCGCAGGAGTCAACCACTCCGCGGCGCCGGAGATGAAGTCGGCGACAACCGCATCTACAGCAACACCTCCGCCGGCGATGAAGATTCCAGTTTGGCCTGTAGCCCTGAAGTCGGCCGAGATCCCCAGTTTGAGCAGTTTCCGATGAATGCACAGCGACGTGTACATCTTGCCGATGGAGCAATCGGTGCCAACGGTTAGCAGACGCTTGCCGGATCGTTTGATGCCATTGCCGGTTTTGAATTCTCGATGCGGGTGGCGGACGTTTAACAAGCGGCGGCCGCAACGCGATGCCGCCGCCTGGATCGGCGCAATGGACTGCAGCGGCGTGTGCAGACCGCTGGCCACATCCATCCCGTTTTCCAGAGCCGCAACGATAATGTCAGTCCATTCGGGCGGAATCACGCCTCCGAAATTGACGGTACCAATCACAAACGTCTTGGCGCCTGCCGCGGCAGCCTGCTCGAGACTCAGGTCAGCGATCCCTAAATCGGCCTGACACTGTGGCAGCCTGTTTTGTCCGATCACCCACTCGGGCCGCCAATCGACAATCCCCTGACCGGTCTTGGCAGTCAGGCCGTCTGGGGCATCGCCGATAAAGATGAGATAGGGAGGATTAATATCCAACAATTCGTTTCTCCAGGACTGTGAAGCGTCACAATCGTATCACGGATTGACCATCAATTCGTGGTCGGCCGAAACTTGCCAGGACGTTTTTCTCCGCCCCGTGATTGCTAAGTGAGAAGGAAAGCTACTGAATGTGGGGCATCACCTTCCCAGTTTCGGCTCAGTCTTAGGAAACTTCATTCATGCTACCGGCCATCAAGTTGATTTCGGTATGCACGCCTTCAAAGCAATCGGCCAGAAACTCGAACGTGATTTCGTCTTCCCCCTGCGTACCAACCAGCACGACCTCAGTTAGTGTCCGTCGATCCCATCAAACTGAATTCAATCAGCAGCCTGTGTCGCCTTCAGATGCCCGATTTTCCGATAATAGCAAATCAAATGCCATCGAGCGACAAGTATGGCGGAGACAACGGAAACTCCAGCAATTCATTGCGAATCCAGGCGTTGCAGGGACAACAAAGCCAATCCCAGCGATCGTCATCTGCGGGCAGCTGACGAAAAACCAGGCAGCGCGCGATCGCAAAGCAGGCAACCTCAATCATGGTTCACGCAGTCATCACGTCGGCTTGCCGGTCGCACTTCATGCCCAATGGTGTGGGCGACCGATCAACCTTTCCAGATCGGCAAAAAACTCGGGGTAAGTCTTGGTGGTGCAGGCCGGATTCAAGATCGTGATCCCGTTGAGCCGCAAACCGGCGAGCGAAAAGCTCATCGCCATACGGTGGTCATTGTAGGTCTCCAGCGTCGCTGGGGTGAAGTCGCAGGCATCCAGCGGATGAATCGTCATCCCATCATCGTGCTCCTGGACGGTAGCGCCCAGTTTCCTTAACTCGGTCGCCAGGTTACCAATGCGGTCGGTCTCTTTGAAGCGATTGTGAGCGACACCGCGAACTCTTGTGGGACCGTTGGCAAAGAGTGCCACGACTGACAATGTTTGTACCGTATCGCTGATTGCATTCATGTCGACATCAACACCTCGATCGGCCCGCCCGCTGACAGTGATCGCGTCGTCCTGATATTGAATGTCGCAGCCCATGGATTCCAGTACGCTGCAGAACCGGACGTCGCCTTGCATCGCCGTGCGAGTCAAACCCTGCACCGTAACGCTTCCGCCGGTGATCGCGGCGGCGGCCCAAAAATAACTTGCCGCCGATGCATCTGGTTCAATGTTGTATTGGCGAGCTTGATAAGTTGCGGGACCAACACACAACGAAATTGATTCGTTCGCAGTCTGCGACTCGATCAGATTTGGATCAGCACCGAACGCCCGCATCACATTCGCGGTCATGTCCACATAAGGTCGCGATACTAATTCACCCCTCACATCGATTCGCGTTTCCCCGGGTTTGTCATTCGTCGCGTTGGCGATCGGTACGGCCATCATCAGTCCGCTTAGATATTGGCTGCTGACGCTGCCCGCCACTTCGATTTGCGACTGCCCCCAGCCATCCGATTGAATCAGTACGGGCGGACAGCCGCCCGGGGACCGCGTTTCAATTTTTCCCAATTGGACTGCCGACAGCGCGCTGACCAAATCGGCGATGGGACGCTCATGCATTCGCGGCACGCCGTGCAAACGATAGTTGCCGCCGGCAGCCGAAAGCGCCGCGGTCAGAAAACGAATCGTCGTACCGCTGTTGGCGACAAATAAATCCAAAGTTGGGTTCGCAGTCGTAGCCTTCCTGCGGGTCCCAGCGTCGACGCGGAGAGTGCGGCCCCCTTCACTTGCTTGGATCACCACGCCGACTTCTTTCAAAGCGTCGATCATGACGGCGGTGTCTTCGCTCCGCAGCGCACCGAAAAGCGTTGATTCGCCCGCTGCGAAGGCCGCACAAATCAAGGCCCGATTGGTGATGCTCTTACTGCCGGGAGGACGAATGCAGCCGTGCACCGGTCCAGCGGGAATGACTCGAACTCTAGCTTCGTCGGACGATTGATGAGTCGGCGGCTGACACGAGTCCGTCATTGTCAATTCGGGGCGGGTTCCGATAGATCGCGATCAACGTTTTGATTGGGCACTAGCTGGGATCCAACGATCATCGCCGCCAAAGTTACCGTGTGGATCAACCAAGTTTCGTCGCAGTAAGTCACGGTTCGCAACGTCACGAAGGTAATCACCACCAACGTCAGCAAAAACAGTCTTTCCCATTGTCTTGCCAGCTCACCTTGGCTGATCTTACTGAGCAGCAGTGAACATCCACCGACAATCGGCAGAATAATAGCATCAAGCATGCCGGTAATGTGGGCAAGATCGAGCATTTAAGGAAACTCCGAATTGCTTTTGGGAAGAGGCAGGGAGACGTCCCACCAGCCGTTTGTTGCATCTGGGAATCCTTCAAAGGAAGAGCGACTTTAGTAAATCTCCAAAAAAAACCAAAACAGGTCGCCAGATGTGCTGGACCGATCCGATCGAGATCGGTCAAAATGTCGCTCAGCGCGCAACTTGGAATTGAAAACAGGACGAACGGCGCTCCGCTTTTCAGGAGATCAGGATGGGAGAGAAGCAACCCCTTAGTGTCGCTGTCATCGATTTGGGCGATTTTTCGCGCCCCGGGATGGAGGCGGCGGCGACGCGGTACGCCGCGCGGCGAATCGGCGGGCAACCACTGGTCGTTCGTATGGCCAGGCGAATCAGTGACTGCACGCTGGTCAGTGAAGTCGTCATTGTGGGCTCGAATATTCCTTCATCCCTGTTGACTTCGGGGATTGCCGGATTCGCGACAATCAATCTACCCACGTGCCATATTTCCGAGCGGCTCTGTAACGTCGTCGATCGTTTTGGCGTCGACTGGGTATTTGTCGTTCCCGGCAATCAGCCATTTGTGGATTCTGCGCTGATCGACCAATTGCTCTCCCGCGCGTTGAAATCGACTGAATGTGATTACGTAGGTTATGCCTCGAATGTGGGGGACTCGCGTCGAATCAGCAACTTGGGACTGGCTGGTGAAGCCTGCCACAGCGACACGCTTCGTCGACTGCGGCGAAATGCCGATCGCTTGCCGGCGGATGAGATCGGTTCGATCGCGTCCTGTCTTCAACACGCGCCCGGTGTTTATCAGCTGAAATTTGTGCCGCTGCCTGACGCTCTGGACCGTGCCGACCTGCGTTTTGCGATTGAAAATGAAATCGACTGGGATGACGCCCAACTGTTGTGTGAAACTGTAAGCCAGGAAGACGCCGAGTGGCAGCAGATTGCTCAAGTGGTGATGGCCAACGAGGACTTGAGGGCTTCAATGGCGAACCGCAACTCATAATCCGTAAACCTTTCCTCAAGGCGCCAGTCTGCCTAACCGATATAACCGATGACCACATGATTTGGTCATCGGTTTTTCATTGCGCGACTTACGAATTCCACTCAGTAACGAGAATTAATGATGCGGTCTCCTTGCCTCCGCACACGTATTTTGCTGATTGCCATCATCACGATTTTGCCAACGGCAGGATGTCGGCTGTGCTGCGAAACGGATGACCACACGTATTCGGCTTATGGGGGTGCCTGGGAGCGGACTCGTCGTGATTCGGGTCGGGTCGGCAGCATCTTTGACCCGGCGGGCGCGAAAGCGTCAACTTTAGTGGAGCGTGACCAGCCAGATCGACCGGAAGTTCTGGATCGCCAGCGGCGCAAAGACGATCCCGACGCATATTCACTGGAGCCGGACAAGGATCCGTCGAGACCCGAAATGCCCGAAGATGGTGCTGACGACGACGAGGCGTTGAGGAAGCGAATCGAGGAGCTTCGCAACCAACAACTCGAGGACATTGATGCCGAGCCCGGCAAGCTGGTGCCTCCGACGCTTTACTAGCCAGGATGATTCGAGGCGGGCGAGGCTGC
>JBFJVZ010000388.1:0-7382 GCA_041623895.1 Pirellulaceae bacterium
CATCGACGCGATCAAGGACGCTGACCGCCGCGAACTTTTCGTCGATTCGTTCCTGACCTACAGCCTGCTGTACAAGCAAAAAGATAATCAGCAACTGGCGGACAAGTTAATTGAGCTGGCAAAACGCCAACGGCAGGGGCTGGCAGCGCGAATAGCCCTCACGCTGGCCTCAATGTACAGGAACGCGGGTCAGGATCTGGACGAGCAGCTGAAATTGAAATTGGCTGAACTGGTCGTCCAGCAACTCAACCACGGCCAGCCCGATGCGCAGATATTGCAGCGGATCGTTGGCTCCTCCGCGATCGTTCAGATCATTGTCGAACGCAAGCTTGGCGGCAAGATTGTCCAGCAGGCATTGGCACTGGATGATCCTGATCAGCGACGAGAGACGCTTGGGCTGATCTGCAGCAATTACTATCTACGAAACGCTATCAGCGACCAGGATTTCAAGAACTGGTTCGAAGGACATGTGGCCGTAACACGCCTGACAAGTGAATCGACATCGATTTGGCCGCCGATCGCGACGAACTTGGATCGACTGATCCGGCTGGGATACTTCGATAAGATTAAGCAGATTGTTGACGCCTTTCCCGCTAACCGTAATAGCTATCAGCCGCCCCGATTGGATTTCTATTGTTATCCGGACGTGGTCAAGCGGATGCGTGCGGATGATCAGAACGCCGACGTCATCGATCAGCTGCTTCAGGAAGCAGAGAACGACCAACTGTACAACCGCATGTCCCGTTTGTTCAACAATTGGCCTGCGCTTCATTGGCTGATCGAGACGCTTGGCTGGGACCGTTTCCAGTCGCACCTGCAGAGGTTGCGTTCCCAAGAACGTTTGCGCATCTATGGCATGCTGGTGGCCAACCAGGCGATGGTCCGCTATCTGGTCGAAAATGACCAAGTTGATGGAATTCTAAAGAAGGACGAGTTGCGAAACTGGTTGGCTGAAGACGATAACCGCTACCTGCAGTTCATCCAACTGGTTGCGCAGACGAATCGTTTCCCCAAGATCATTCGCGACATGATCGAGGACGAGGACGATAAGGATCGCCGTGCACAAGTCTATTTTCGCCTTCGCGCGGAGCCCGGGACCACTTTATTGAATCATCAGCAACGCGATTGGCTGATCGACACGATCGAGAAGTTGTCGGCCGATGTGTTGTCAGATCCGGGGTCACGTTATTACTCGGCAAGGCGTCACGAATTGCGCAGAATTTCGCTCGAAGCCGGTCGCCTGGACGTGGCCGAACGGATTGTGCTGGCGGATCATCGCGACGACCGTGACAAGCTGGGAATCGCGCGGTTCTTGCTGCAACGCGGAAAACTGAACGAGTTTCTGGATCAGCTTGCCAAAGCACCGGAGCCCGCAACAGCGGCACAGAAGAACGACCGCGAGCGGCTGAGATTCTACCTGCTGCGCGCCGCGGGAAGATTCGCGGAAGCAGCCACATTGGCAAGCCAAATGGAGGACGCCCTGGCCTGGTCGTTGGCTATCGAGCGGCACGACTGGGAAGCCGCGCGTGACATGCCGGTTCCCAAATCAAAAGAGATGCCATTTCCGTTGACCAGCAACGACATCAATCCCATTCATCGCAAGATCGAACAATTCGGATTCCGAATCGCCCTGAATCAACTGACCGGTCGCGATCAGGTCGCCGCCGAGTCGACCGGGCAACTGATCGAGCTGATCGAGAGCAATATCGTTGACGCCAGTAACATCGCGGAGCTGAATACCGCACGTTACGGCGCCGATGCTTTGCTGACCACCGGAAAACCGGACGAGGCGTTCGCCTTGCTGCAGAAGCACTATCCGCGGCGCGTCTTCTATTGGCATTGGGATCGACTGCAGTTTGATCAGGCGATGGAGTCGATCGGGTGGTCGGCGGAAAAAGCCGATCAGTGTTTTGACAATTACTCTTTCGGCAACAACGGAACTCACGTCCAAAGAACATACGGCGTGAACTACATGCTGCAGATCGCCAGCATGCTCCGGCAAGTGCAGCGCACTGAAGACCTGGCCGCGCTGCTGAATGCACTGCAAAATCATCCGCAGCGGAAGAAGATTGATGAACAGCAGCGGTCAGAGTATTTCATGACGCTCGCGACGCGGCTGTATCAGGAAGGTTTTAGCGAGAGTAGCCGCCTGGCAATCGCCGCAATCTCCGATCAACAGACTCCGCCCGACGAGTATCTGTCTAAGATCTACTCAGCACGCAGCGATCGTTTGGGTGCCGCCGAGGCGTCGATTTGGTGGAGCGAATTTGCGGATCGGCATCCGGATGACACGCCTGTCGAGAGACTTGCCCGCGTCGATGGAGTGATGACGGCGAAGACACCGATCGAAGAACTGTTGCCATTGCCGCGATCGCAGCGGACTCCCGACGGTCCGCAGATTGTGCGAGTCCCGATCACCTGTTTCCGATACGGAATGGACGACGAAGCACGCAAGATTTTCGATTCGGGAACGTTATCGAATTGGGATCATGCCGTCGCCTCGGGCCGCATCTTTTATCAGCAGCGGAACTATCAGGCCGCCGCCGAATCATTCCTGCGAGCTTGGGAGTTGCGGACGCGCGATCTGTCCAGGCTGTACATGTCCGGACACTGCTGGGAACAAGCGGGCCAGCCTCAGAAAGGCCGGCAATACAAACTGATGGCAAGCTTGCTGCCGACGAGTGCGAACACGCTGCATGGATTGGCGATCGGCCTCAGGGAAGAAGGTCTGATTGAGGACGCGGTGCAGTTGGACCGTGTGGTCATGCGAACCGCGGCTCCAGGTAGTCTGACGTATCTCACCGCGCTGAATTCCGTTTGTGAGCAGACGGATGACCCACAAGTCGCCTTGCAGCTTTGGCATGAGCACTGCTTGTACCACCTGCGTCCGATACTTTACCGCGGCAGCGTGCCGAACTGGCTGCGGTCGATCACGCGCCACCACGTGCTGCGAGCGCGAGCGGCCATCGACCAAGGTGACTACGAAAAAGCCGAAGCCGCCTGGCAGGACGCCAAAAAGATTAGCCCGGGATACATGTGGGTCGCCCACCAAATCGTTCCGGAACTGCGCGATCGCGGCCAACACGAATTGGCCGAACGAATCTTTCGTGCCCATGAAGCTTACCTGGTCAGCAAGATAGAGGAGTACCCACAGTCAGGATTGCTGAAGGAGCGGCTGAACACGCTCCGCAAGATATGCGCGCCGGAAGCAGTTGCCGCAAACTAGTGTCTTGCTTTCGTCGTAGGCCAGGACCTGGCCTACTTGTTTTCCGCCGCACACCATCGACGACCGAGATCAGCGTTGCGCATTCCAGGCAACCATGATCGGTCGGATGATTCCCCAAGCAACGAAGGCGGGGAGAACCCCCAAGACAGGCGGCAGGGAAAAGTTTGCCCGACAACCAAAGAATACTCCGATGACTCCCAACAGCATCAGCGGGACGGCCAGCACAAAGGCAAGTACGGCACAAAACTTGTCAAAGCCGGACAGTCCTTTCCGGTCCGGCTTCTTGGGCGGTGCCGATGAAGTGTCGACAATCGGTTCGTAAGGATTGAATTCTTCGTCCATGTCACTCCACCTGGCGAACCGGCGAACCTGTTCATCAGCGGGGCGAAACTTGCGCCGCGCCGTGTTTTTGCCGCGCCGTGTTTTGCCAAGACGTGTGGTTGGAGCAGGAGTTTCGTCCTCCCGAATTCCCACACCGTCGATGAAGGTTCTACACCGGCTCGGTGTTGTAGTCGACTGTTTCGCTTGCCCCGCCGGGTACGATTTTGGTGACGCTGACTTTGGTGCGCCGCAATTCTTCGATTTCGGCAGCCATTTGCGACAGCAAGTTGGCGATCTCGTTGCCAGCCGATTCACCAATATTGACCATCAACGCTTTGCGGGCGTTGTAAGTAAGTCCTGATGTCTTCATCGTGGTTGCTCTCCTGGTTGATAAGTGAATTTCTAAACTAATTCAAAAAAACCCCGTGGCCACCCTTGCCTATTCAACGGTCACACTTTTCGCCAGATTCCTTGGCTTGTCGACGTCACAGCCACGCAGCAATGCAATGTGGTAGGACAGCAATTGCAGAGGGATGACGGTAACGATGGGCTGAATGAACTCCGGCACATGGGGTACGCGAATGACGTCGTCGGCAATCGAGTCAATCCGCGGATCGTCTTGACCGGCAATCGCGATGATCGGCCCACCGCGAGCTTTGACTTCTTCCATGTTGGCCATGACTTTATCGTACGTAGTGCCGTGTGGGACGATAAACACGCTGGGAGTTTCCTCGTCCACCAACGCGATCGGTCCATGTTTCATTTCCGCCGCCGGATAGCCCTCGGCATGAATGTAGCTGATCTCTTTCAGCTTCAGGGCACCTTCCAACGCGGTGGGAAAGTTGTATTGCCGGCCCAGATACAGGACGTTGGTTGCGCTCTGGTATTTCTTGGCCACGTCGCGAACAATGCTGTCGCAGGTCAGCGCTTGTTGGACCGCGGCGGGTAGCTTTTTCAAGGCCTCGATGATTTCTTGCCCGCGTTCAAAACTCAGATGCCTCATGCGTCCAAAGTACAACGCCAACATGGTCAGAACGCAGCACTGCGATGTGTACGCCTTGGTGCTGGCCACACCGATTTCCGGGCCGGCGTGCAAGTAAACGCCACCGTCAGCCGCTTGAGCGATCGAGCTGCCGACCACGTTGTTGATCGCCAGGGTGCGATGGCCCTTGCGCTTGGTTTCCCGCAGTGCGGCCAGCGTGTCGGCGGTTTCGCCGCTTTGCGTGATGCCGAACACCAGCGTGTTGTTTTCGATCGGCGGGTTTCGATAGCGGAGCTCACTGGCATATTCGACGCTAACCGGGATCCGCGCCAGATCCTCGATCAGATATTCGCCCACCAGGGCGGAATGCCAGCTGGTTCCACAACCGGTCAAGATGATTCGTTCAACACTCCGCAGTTGCTGTGGTGTCAGGTTCAAGCCGCCAAACACGGCAGTCGCATCTTGAGCATCCAGTCGCCCGCGCATCGCATTGCGTAGCGATTCGGGTTGCTCAAAGATCTCTTTCAGCATGTAGTGGTCGTATCCTTCCAAGCTGACTTCATCGGAGTTGACTTCCAGCGGATGGATATCCACGCGAACTTTTCCCTGTTCGCGATGCAGCACCGAGAATCCTTCGGGTGTCAGCACGGCCAACTGATGATCGGCCATGTACACGATTCGATCCGTGCATCCAGCCAGTGCTGAAGCATCGCTGGCGACAAAGTACTCGCCGCGGCCTACACCGATCACCAACGGGCTGCCAAAGCGAACGGCAATGATCATGTTGGGCTGTTCGCGAAAGGCAATCGCCAGCCCATACGTGCCATGCAGTTGGGAGACCGCCCATTGCACCGCGCCCACGTAATGCATGTTGGGCTGCTGGGGATCTTGCGGCGTTGCCTTCAGGCCTTCGGCGATCAAATGGGCGATCACTTCGGTGTCGGTGGCGGAATGAAAGCGGTAACCCTTTTCAATCAGTTCGTCCTTGAGTGATTGAAAGTTTTCGATCACGCCGTTGTGGACCAACACGACTTCGCCGTCGCCGCCCAGATGCGGGTGGGCATTTTCTTCGGTCGCCGGTCCGTGCGTCGCCCAACGGGTGTGTCCGATGCCCAGGACGCCTTGGGGCGGCGTTCCGGCAAGTCGACCGGCCAGGGAATCGATTCGCCCCACCGAACGCGTGACGTTGAACGAAGCGCCGCCGTGGATGGCGATGCCGGCGCTGTCGTAACCACGGTATTCCAGCCGACGCAATCCGTTCAGCAAGAACGATCCTGCGTTCTCACTGCCGACGTAACCAACGATCCCACACATAAATAACGATGCCTCAGGGCAGAAGACTTCATTCTCAGCGGTCCTGTGGAGTATTCCAAAGGTAGGATAGTCCGCCAATTCCAATTGCAAAACTATGCTGATTGGGTAAACCGGGTAACTTTACCTTGCGGCCAGCGAATGCCAGCCCAAACAACGGTTTTGCTTCGTCCTTTATCGGCCATCGAAAGTCGCGCTGGTCAACTTTCGCCCTGTTTTTGCCGATTATCGACTGTTGTCAGGCCGCCGTTCGGTCTCCGCCCTGGTCCGGGTTTTTTGTCTCGATTTGCTTCCAATTCTGGCCATCGAAGTGAAGCACCAGGCTGGACGAATCTGTCACCCTGGCGATCAGTGGATCACAGCTGTCCAGGTCCTGGTCGGCCAACAGCAGCAAATCGACGGTGCCAAAGGTGTGCACGACACGGACCAGGCCCTGCTCGTATGGCATCGGAATCAAGTGAGGTTTGACATTGATGGTGCGAAGCTGCTGATGAAACTCTTTCAACGTTAGCTGGCCATCACCCATCTCGAATAAGTCGATGGCGATGTACTTGAGCTCTGCACCGGGCTTTGATTTTGCCAGCGTGCTCAGCACGGCCATGGCCCGAGTGCCGTCGCCCACGCCAACTTCCAGAATCCTGGTTGCCCCCGACTTCTTGATCATTCGGCAAAGCGACGCATGCGGACCACCGCTGACGAAATCAAGAACCCCGCGTTTGGCTGCGGGCTGTCGTTTGGCTACTTTTGCCACGCGGTCCGGCTTGACGGCTGATGGTTGTGCCGGTTGCTGCGACTTTAACGCCGATCTTTTCGGCTTCGTCGGTTTCGCCAGCTTGCGCTTCGGACGGTCGCTGTGACGATCCTGATTGGCGCTGGCAGGGTTCGGCTTTGACGAATCTGTTGGTTGGGAAGTGCCAAAAATGGCTTTCCAAAGTTTCACGAGCGGCATCGGACGAAGTTGCCTGCGGAGGCGCGCACGGGTGAGGAATGTATCGACTACTCGTGTTTTCTCGGCGCCGCTGGCCGCCTGAGTGGAACGCTTCTCTGTTCCGTTTGGTTGTGCGGGCGGGACGTGACTGTGCGCTCTACGCTTGCTTTGGCAAATCTTAGTGTTCTGACAGATCGCGGTCGTTCGTGATCCAGGTCGAAAGACAGTCACGGGTAGGGGTCGGATGTCGCTTTCCAAATCGATTGACCAACAAGCTCAAGAAACTCGCATCCAGCCCTGTGAACGCAGGCTGGCGCTGTCGGTCAGCCTGATGGGTGACTTATTGCTGGATGCACTGGATATTCAGGAAACGCCCGCCCCGATCGCCGATCAAGCGATCGCTGATCAAACTACAGGGCACGAACCGTCCGAACCGGCGAGTCCCGATCTGATCGAGCAGGCAGACCAGTTGCGGCAGTCGAGCGGATTGGATGGCAGTGGACAAACGGTGGCCGTGATCGACAGCGGCATTGCCTGGAAACATATCGCGCTGGGCGGCGGATTCGGTCCCGGATATCGAGTGGTGGGCGGCTGGGACTTTGCCGAAAACGATG
>JBFJVZ010000389.1:0-7348 GCA_041623895.1 Pirellulaceae bacterium
ATTTTGTGAACTGCCGGTTAGGGACCCGCGAACGGAGTCGCAGGACTACGGGTGTCGAGTGTACTGCTAAGCGGGACGTCTCACGCCCAGCGGCTGATAGGAATGGTGCTCTCCAGTTAACGAGTAACGCGGAACTCGTGTTTTTGCTCATGGCCCTGTTCGTCGACCCAATGGATCTCGAAAAAACGCTGTCCAATGCTTTTGATCGTGTGATTTCCTCGCATGTATCCTCCCGGCTGAGTGCGATCTAACAAACCCGCGAATAGCTGCTGCCGGTCGTGCCAGATTTCGACGCTGTCTTGATTGGGCGTTGCCGTTGGCGTTTGGAAAACCCAAAGACTTGTTTCGCTGTAGCGGGATGGCTCGACGCGAAGCAGCGACACCCACTCGCCCTTTTGATGTCGATGCTCCAGCGACCAGCCAAGCTTTTCTCCCACGATCTGAAAGGCGGTCACTTGGCCCAACACGGGATGTTTGATTTGCGACGATCGCGTGGTCAGCGTGGGCCGCGTGGAAGCGTGCCACCACGCCAAGACACAGGCGATACAGAGCACCACCAGCAACATCTCGCGCAAACTGATCCGCAGCCAGCTTGCATTACTAGTTCCGAGCTGATCATTCACGTCAACTGTGACCCGTTATGGGAATCGTATGGAGTTTCAATCATCCGCTGGACCCGCGTCTTTGATCACAAAACGGGCGCGCAAACGAGCGACTTGGCGGGCCAGGCCGGCTTTTTCCACGCTGCTCAGGACTTCGTTAAAATCTTTGTACGCTGCCGGGGCTTCGTCTTTGGGATAGCGTCGGCAATTGGTCAAGATATCGGCGGCGTCAAACGACTCATCGATCTGCTGCTGATCCAACTCACGAATCGCCCGCTTCCGCCCGAGCATCCGGCCGGCACCGTGATTGACGCTGAAGCAACTCTCCTGGGCACCGGGCAGCGCGACCATCACGCTGGAACCCGCTTGCGGATTACCCGGCAGTAAGATCGGATGGCCGGTGTGCTCAAACGGCGTTCGCTTCAGCGCATGATGCCCGGCGGGAAACGCTCGCGTGGCTCCCTTGCGATGCACCCAGGTTGGCTTTCCGCCCAGGTATTCTTTGCGGGCAATGTTGTGGCTGATGAAGTAAACCAGTTGACCCTTGGTACCCGGAAATACTTCCTGGAACGCTTCCAACACCAGCGCGTTGATCAGCATGTGATTGACAGTTGCAAAGTTCGCTCCCAGCGCCATGTCGTCCAAATAGTTGTCGGCTTCGGGTGTTCCCAAAGGCGCGTGCACCAGCTGTTTATCGTTGCCCGGCAGTGGAATTTTCCAGGTCTCGAACTTTTCCTCCAGTACTTTGAACTGGCCGCTCGCCAGGCGGTGACCAACCCCACGCGAACCGCAGTGTGAAAGAAAAGCAATCTGTCCGTCGCGGAGCCCAAATACCTGCGCGGCGTCGCGGGCCTGTTCGTGATCGGCCAGCTCGACAACTTCACACTCACCAAAATGATTTCCGCCGCCATAGGAACCAAGCTGCTGAACCTTTTCGCGAAAACCCTTGAAGGACTTCGTCTGCCGCAGCTGGTACAGCCGCTCGCGCAGCGCATCGCTGCTATCATCGTGACCACGATGACTCGCATCCTCGCAGCGATCGGCCCAACTAACGGGAATCCCCAACGACGAAAGCACGTCGGCTGATGCGCCTTCAGTCATTGCAGCCGAACCAATTTTCTCGTCAATACGGCGTCCTTTGGGGACATCGCGAGATCCTTTGCCCACACCGGTCGGAATGCGACGACAGATCGCGTGAATGACTTCTCGGCGGGTTTGCTTTTCCGTGACCGCATCTGCAGGCAAATCGGTCTGCAACAAACTCATCGAACACTTGATGTCAAAGCCGACCGGGCCCGGATAGATATGAGTCGGCGAAGAGAGCACGCAGCCGATCGGCGCACCGTAACCGCAATGCGCGTCGGGATTCAGCACGACGTCGGTCACGCCGGGCGCGCAGCGCGAGTTGATCGCCTGCTGCAAACACAGCTCGTCAAACGTATTTTGAATTGCATTTGTACCGAATACTTTGACAGGCGAATGGTGATCGCCGGCAGGCAGAATCGCGGTGGCTTCACCAGTTGGGATCAATCGATGGTTCACAAGACGGTTCCTTCGTCGAATTAAGCGTGCCGAAAGTCATGTCGGCACCACAAGTGTACGATTCTGACCAGACGCAAGGTGAGACCAGCAGGTTCACAACTGCCGCATCGACAAAAGTTGACGCTGAGCAGTTTGACATCAACCGGCAGGGTCAAAGCAAGTGGCTGATAAGCGAATGAATTTGCCTACAACGCGCGTCGCACGATCTGCAGCCGACCGCCGGGTGGTATGAATTCGATTTCCAGTTGTGTGATCCGACCGTCAATGATGGCCTGGTCCACGCGTTTGATATCGGCAGGCGTCCGAATCACCGTTCCATTGACTTTCGTGATGACCGTGCCCCGTTCCGCGATGCCGATTTCTCTGCCAAGCCCGTGAGGATTGGAACCGGTCACCTTGATCTGCCGCTGTTGGGTCATGATGCAGGTCAGCCCCAAAGTTCGACGCGTCGTGTCCTTGTCCTGCAAAGTGATTCGCTGGACCCCGGCACCGCGGACAATCGTGATCACGATTTGGCCATTGCGAAAGTAATAGGCATCGCGAACATCACGCAAAGATCGGATCTTCACACCATTAAGGCTCTCGATGATGTCTCCCTGTTTGAATCCCTGCTGCGCTCCGCGGCCAGCCGGATTCACACTGCGGACCCACACTCGGGTCCCGCCAAGATCCTGCTTCTCGTCCAGGTCAACCAGCAGATTGGGTCCCGGCCGACCCGCCGGACGCCTCGCCTGATGCCGGTCGATCGCCGCACCTGGAATGCGCGGGTCATTGGAATAGTAAGGGACTGCCGGCCGAAACGAATCGGGCACATAGGACTGTCCGGCACGATCACCCAAACGCAGAGGAATTCCCTGCCGGTTGACCAGCACGGCAAGCCGGCCGCCGCCAGCCGCAATCGCTTGTTGGTTAATCAGCGCATCGCCGGGAGCAAAATTATTAATGCTCAATATCGTGTCACCCGGCAGAATGCCTAGCCGGTGCGCTAAGCCTTGCCGGATTACTGTCCGCACCATCAGAATTCGCGAGCCGTCCAGATTGGTAACCAGGTCACCGGTAACACCCAGGCCTTGGGCCGGCGCAATTGACGGAAACAGACAAAGGAGCAGGCTGATGGAAAACAGGCAACGAACTGGCCGCGACATAGCATCGCTCCCGTGAGTGTTTTGAAACCGCAAGAATTGGTCTCGCCAGTCATCAATGCTATCCGACGGGAATTGACGGGTCAAAACACAACCTGCGATTACGTTTTCGCTTGCAGCGCACGTAAAGGCTTTGGTAACGGAAAATGCACCGACTCGTCGCGGATGGACCGGTTTTCGACACTGGCCTGAAACTTTTCCACCAACCAATCGACCGTCTCGGCGACAACAGACTCGGGCGCGCTTGCTCCGGCGGTAATCAATACATGATCGTCGCTTCGAAATTCGTCAACATTCAGATCTTGGGGGCCATCGACCAGAAAGGCGCGTTTGCCTTCGTTCGCCGCTAATTCGCGCAGCCGCTGAGAGTTGCTGCTGTTCTGGCTACCCAAGACCACCACGACGTCGGCCTCGGTCGAAAGTAATCGCACAGCCTCCTGGCGGTTTTGAGTTGCGTAACAGATGTCTTCTTTGGGGGGGCTGTGGATTTCAGGAAATCGTTCTCGCAGACGGCGAATGACTCGATTGGCATCATCCACGCTCAAGGTGGTTTGCGTCAGGTAAGCGACTTTGCTGTCATCATTGATTTGCAGCTCATCAACCTCACTTTCATCTTCAACCAACACGATGGCCTCGGGTGCTTCGCCCATCGTCCCAATCACTTCGTCGTGGCCTTCGTGGCCGATCAACACAATCGTGTATCCCTGTTTTGCGTACTTGATTGCCTCCAGATGCACTTTGGTGACCAGCGGACACGTTGCATCCAGGGCATTCAGCTTTCGCGCACGTGCCGCCGCGCGAATGGCCGGAGAGACACCGTGTGCGGAATACAACGCCACACTGCCCTCGGGTATTTCTTCGATCGTATCGACAAAGATAGCGCCTTTGCGAATGAAGCTATCAACAACGTATTGGTTGTGAACGATCTCGTGATACACGTAGACCGGTGGCCCGAACTCCTGCAGCATCAAATCCAGCGAATCGATTGCCATGTTCACGCCCGCACAGAAGCCGCGTGGGGCTGCCAAAGTAATCTTCATTCGATTTCCGTGGTTATAATTTGGGTCGTGATCTGCCGGCCCGAGTCTCGTTCACGCGCTATTGTTGTGACTGTTCAGAATAACCGCCCAAACCGTCTTTCGTCCAACGGGCATGACGGCGGCCCAACAGATTCACAACTCAAGCAGGCCGAAAAGGAATGCCGGCGGCTGGCAAAGTCACATTACGAGAACTTTCTGGTGGCCAGCGTGCTGTTGCCGCGGCGAATGCGTCAACCATTCTACAACGTGTACGCGTTTTGCCGCACGGCTGACGACCTGGCCGACGAGTCTCCGTCACCGGCAGAGGCTCTGAGGCGTCTGGATGATTTCCAGCGTCAGCTTGACGACACGTTTTGCGGACGACCGCCGGGGAACGCATTCATGGCGCTGGCCGATACGATCGCCAAGTTTGGTTTGCCGAAAGAACCTTTCGATGATTTGCTGAGCGCCTTTCGGCAAGATCAATCCAAGTCACGCTATCAATCGTTCGACGAACTGCTCCAGTACTGTTGCCTGTCTGCCAATCCGGTCGGCCGCATCGTGCTGAAACTCGGCAATTCGTCTGATCAGGAAAACGCCAGGTTGTCCGATCTGATCTGTACGGGTCTACAACTGGCGAACTTCTGGCAGGACGTGGCCCGCGATCGAGCGATCCGCCGCGTCTACGTGCCGCAGGAAGAAATGTTGCGTTTCGGCGTCAGCGAAGAGATGTTTGATCAAACCACGACCCCGAAACCGTTACGAGAGCTGTTGGCCAGCGAATGCAAGCGTGCCGAAACATTTTTTCAGGACGGCCTGCCCCTGGCCGATCGCGTCCCCCGCTGGCTGGCCAAGAACATCAAACTATTCGCGCATGGCGGATTGGCCACTTTGGCGGCGATCCGCAGAATCGACTTTGATGTCCTGCGTGTTAGACCAACCGTCAGCAAGAGAGTGCAAATCGGCCTGGTGTGCCGGGCGATGCTGGGACAACTTTAATCCAGCAACCAGAATTCCAAACCAACCTGTGCTGGCGGGTATCATGCAGTGCTCGTCACCATATTTCGATCGGCATCATGTCATCGCAAATCTCACTTTCTGCCAGCTATCGACACGTGCGACGTATTTCACGACGCAGCGGCAGCAACTTTTATCGATCTTTTTGGTTGCTGCCGCGAGCAAAACGTGATGCGATGTGTGCGCTGTATGCGTTCGCTCGTATCACCGATGACTTGGGTGATTGCCATGAACCTACGTCGTTGCGAACGCGATGGCTGGAGTGGTGGCGGCAAACAATCGCGCTGAACTTAATCGGTGATGGTCCGCCTGATCGAGTCCGTTTGGCCGAGGAGCTTGCCGACAGCACGTCTGATTGGCCGATCGATCTCCACATGCGGGCTAGCCAAATCGTGCCGGCACTACGCGATACGTCTCGCAAGTTCGAGATTCCCTCACGCTATTTCATGGAAATCATCGACGGCGTACTGGCCGATCAACAGAAGACACGATTTGACACATACGAACAACTGGAGCATTACTGCTACCTGGTGGCATCCGCGATTGGACTGGCTTGTTTACACATTTGGGGTTTCCGCCAGCCGCTGCCAGTCGACGCCGCGATCGATTGCGGATTGGCATTTCAGCTCACGAACATCCTCCGCGACGTTGCCGAAGACGCGGAACGTGGCAGACTGTATCTGCCGCGGCAACACTACGAACAACACGGGCTTTGCGAAGACGATCTGCTGCCTCCCAGGCCGGACGACCGGCTTTGTTGCCTGATCGAAGATGAAGTCCTGCGGGCACAGCGACTTTTCGATTCCGGCTGGCGAGTCTGGGATTCGCTTGAGGACGACGGGCGACCGATGTTCAGCATGATTTGGCGAACCTACCGGCGGTTGCTGCAGCGTATCGCTGATGATCCTCGAGCCGTCGCAACCAGGCGAATCCGCTTATCAACAGGTGAACGAATCGGCCTGGTCTCTCAGCATTTTTTTCCGCCGCTGTTTCGTCGGCTGCCCGTTCCGCCTCCTGAAGTGGCTAAGTCTTGACGCCGGATACGGGATTCACTGATCGCCCCACACGCGTCGCCATTGTCGGTGGCGGTTTGGCTGGCATGTCGGCCGCCGAGGCGCTGGCACGATCCCATCCGCGAAAATTTCGCATCACGCTGTTGGAGGCAAAACGCCAAACCGGCGGCCGCGCCGGTTCGTTCCAGGACCCGGTTTCCGGAGAACCAGTGGACTATTGCCAACACGTGGCGATGGGTTGTTGTACCAATTTTCTTGAGCTGATTGGACGCTGCCAGCTGCAAGACAGTTTCCACCGCTATTCGGCCTTGCAATTCTTGCATCCCGACCACTTACCCAGCTCTTTCGCCGCGTCGCGATGGTTGCCGCCGCCGTTTCATTTGGCCGGCACCATCGCTTCACTGCAATATCTGAGTCGATCACAGAAAAACCAGTTGCGTCACGGTCTGTGGCGTTTGATGCGGACAAAAACCGATGATCTTCGCCAGCGCACCGCAGCCGACTGGTTGGCAGCCAACGGACTGCTCTAACGATGGAGGTGCCTCGTGTCTGTGGAGACCCTCAACAAGTTCTGCCGGCTGTTCAACTACATCTTCGTGGAGGACTACCAAGAGAAAGGGCAGCCTTTTTACGTCTTTCTTGACTACCACGGGCAGCGTATCCTGTTGTCCGCCAACGACATCACAAGTCGACTTGCCTAGGCCTAGGGGCCGGGCGCTACAATCGAAGGAGATTCGATGAAGAAGCTCGCACTACTTGCTGTCGCCTGTGTCGCTCTGGGCGGTTGTTCCTGGTTCCAGGGCAGCCTGCGGGATGACATCGCGGTCTCCCTGAAGACCTCGACGGACAAGATCCTGCCTCAGTACCTCGCGTACGTGGAGGCAGACACCACGATCCCCGACTCGGTGAAGAAGACCCGCAAGGGCAACGCCGAGGAGCTGGCCGCAACCATCGAGGACATCCAGCCCAAGGAGTAGTCAT
Source organism: Pirellulaceae bacterium (assembly GCA_041623895.1). GTDB lineage: Bacteria > Planctomycetota > Planctomycetia > Pirellulales > Pirellulaceae > JBFJVZ01. Next base: position 7,317 of record JBFJVZ010000389.1, read on the forward strand.
GGCTGACATCGATTTCGAAGCAGTCGGAAACG
>JBFJVZ010000390.1:0-7334 GCA_041623895.1 Pirellulaceae bacterium
AAGACTTGACGATCACCTGCCACGACGGAACTGAATTCAAGCTGCCGGGCACGGTCGACGTCGAGGCCGCCCGAAGTTTTTGATGAGTGCTTTGCCAGGCTTTGATTTTGAAGTAGCGGAAGTCGGAAGACTCCCGATGGGTGTGGATCGGAATTCTCCCCAATTCCGCTGGAGTTCTTGAAGAGCTGAGATCATTCGTAATCCCACTTCAGGATCCAGGGATCGTCCAATTCTTTTTGCATTGCCTTGAGCTTGGCTTTGTACTTTTCCAAGATGTCCTGATGGCCGTCGCTGGTTGCCAGATTCGTCGTTTCGTCAGGATCATTCTTGATATTAAATAACTCAAATTGCGGTCGTTGGATGTAACCGCCGACGGTCGTCTTCCCGTAGGGGGTGTCTTTGCCTTTGGCCCATTGAGCTTGCCAGCTGCTGGCGGCCCACAAATCGGACGCGAACGGATAGGGCAGGGGATGAGCGATATTCCAGATCAGTTTGTATTGGTCGTCCCGAACAACTCGCATCGGATAGTACATCTGGATTTCGTGAAACGTGTGCGAGGCAAAAATCGTTTCGTGATGCGGCTGTTCGGGGTTCACCAGGCAATGCATCCATGACTTGCCGTGATAATGATTGAAAGGTTTACGGCCGTCGCGATTTTCCTTCAACGCCTCGCCTCGTTCGGTCCAGAATTTCTTGGCGTTCAGTAAGTCCTTGGGCGCGTTCTTGTCCGTATCCAATCCGCCGCCAAAGTCCAGCAACGTGGGTGTGATGTCGATGTGACTGACCAGCGCTTGTGATTCCACACCTCGCTTTGCTTGATAGGGATCACGAACGACCATGGGGACCCGCAAGCCGCCTTCGTAGACCGTGGTCTTGCCGCCGGCGAACGCCATGCCGTGATCGCTGGTGAACACAATCAGCGTTTTGTCGTACAAGTCGGCTGCTTTCAGGATTTCGACCAGCCGGCCGACTCCCTGGTCGATCCGCGAACATGATTGGTAATACTGCGCCAGCTCTTCGCGTGTTTCCGGTGTGTCGGGCAGGAACGGTGGAATCGCGACCTTGGCTGGATCGTAGAAAACTTCCTGGACACCCTCGTGAGCGCCATCATTCGGTTTGTTACCAAATAAGTCGGGCTTCAATTCCAGCTCGGACGTCTGGTCCTTACCGCCTCCCCGATGCGGATCGGAGGTGGCGAAGTACAAAAAGAAGGGCCGCTCATCGCTGTTGTCGCTAATGAATTTGCGAGCGGCTTCCGCCATCGCCACCGCGTTCCGGCCATTGCCTTTCAGGTAAGTTTCGTAGTGATAAACCACCTCCGGGGCCACGTGGTACTTACCGATGTGGCCGGTGCGATAACCGGCTCGCTGCATTACCCGCGGCAGGGCGAGACCGACCACATCGTGGAACGAGGCGAACTTGTGATATGAGTGCTGATGACCGAATTGGCCGTTACGATGATTGTGCAGCCCACTCATCACCACGCTACGACTGGCGCTGCAAGATGCCGTGGTCGCAAACGCATTACGAAAGATCAGGCCATCGGCCGCAACGGCATCGATCGCCGGGGTCACCGCCACAGGGTCACCGTAACACCCGAGCGTTGGGCTTTCGTCATCGGTAATGATGAATAAAACATTCCGCTCAGCAGCTACGGCTGTGCTAACCGCCGCGAAAGTGGTCACAATGGTAATGACGGTCAGAAAATCGAATCGTCGCATCGGCGGTGTTTCCAGATGGGGTATGTTCAGCGAGAGGACGCTAGCAGCCCGTTCGGACCGAATCAATCGGGTCTAGTGCCCGGCGGCTCAAAAAGTTAGCCGTCAGTTTAATGAGAATCGAAGTGTGATGCACAGAATCAGTCAATCGCTACTGACCTTGGCACTGGCGATGTTGTCATCCTTGGCGACGTCCGCCAGCGGGGCTGATCGCACGACTTGCTGTGTGCCGCGTGCAGCCCAGACGGCGGGCCTGATTATTCAGGACGCCGTCTTTCCTGACCAGGCAATGGGAGATGCAGCGTCCGCCGGGTGGAAAGCTTACATGCGTCTCTGGAAGGCTCATCATGCCAACCCGGGTGATCCGACGATTCGACGTTTCTTGGGACTGCCGTTAGCCGGTACGGTCGAAGCGAAAAGTAAACGCGGGCGATCCGCACCTGGCTGGCTTGGATGGAAACCCGGCAGTTACCAGCAGATCGACACACCACACTTTACGATTTACAGCCGCGCGCCGGCTGATGCGAGTCGCAACGTCGCACATGATCTCGAAAACTGCTACTGGGTTTGGACGCAAATGTTCTTTCCATTTTGGGAAGCTGCCCCGCAGTTGACGACCGTTTTTGCCGACTTATCGGGCGATCAGGACGTGGCTGACTTTCTCGGCAAGACGTCTTCGCGGATCACCGCCGGTCGAAAGCTGCGAGTTGTCATGTTTCGAGACGCAGCAGAGTACGTGCGGACGCTGGGCCCGGAGAATCCAGGGATCGAACGTTCCACGGGTTTCTATCACGACAGCCTGCAGACCACGTTCTTGTATGCCGCGGAAAACGACGATGCGGCAACGCGGCGGCATGAAATGGTGCATCAGCTGTTTCGACAAGCAACGCGGTCGGCCCTGGGGAAAAAAATGCCGGCAGAGGATAGCGGATTCTGGTTAGTCGAAGGCATCGCTGGTTATTTTGAGTCGCTGCAATTGCATGGCGGTGTGGCCACGATCGGAGGCTGGGATTCGTCGCGTTTGCAATTCGCTCGGTATCGAATGTTGGTCATGCGAGACACGATGCCAATGAGCGAATTGACCGCTGACGGTCGCGTTGCCGCGCAGCAACGACCAGACCTGGCACGATGGTACGCGCACGCTATCGCACAAACGCACCATCTGCTGGATTCGCAGCGCGAATCGGACCGTCGCTACATCTACGACCAATTGGCGCAGTGTTATCAAATCCGGGTCAACATCCCGGGTGCGAAATTGAGCGGCGATCCCGAACGCTTGATCACACGATTCTTGTCGATCGATGACAATCATTTGAAAAGGAACCCGATCCAGCGGCCGCTGCAGCGATTATGTCTGGCCGGATGCGAGGTCAGTGAAGATGGCCTGACGCTGATCCCTGCCTCGCCGCAAATTCAGTGGCTTGACCTGTCTCGGCTACCGATCACAAACGACGGCGTGAAACGCTTGGCGCCCAATCCACAATCGATCCAGCAATTGACCTTGGAAGCAACCAAAGTTGACGCCGGGCTGAAGGATTGGCTTTCCAAGGCAACCAACCTGCAAGAGTTGGATCTCAGCTGGACGCCCATGGACGACGAAATCATCGAAGCGATCTCGGCTGCGCAGCAAATCAATACCTTGTGGCTGACGGGCGCGACGGTATCCGACCAATCCATCGGCCAAATCGCAAAGATGGCTGAACTTCAAGCCGTTGATCTGCAGCGCACCGAGGTTACCGCAGCTGGACTGGAAAGGTTACGCAAGGTAAGTCCAGACTTGAGCATCAATCCGTTGGAGCTGCGCCGTGAGTAGCATCGACACAACGACGGATAACGCACTGCCGCGATTCTTTCGCGTCCGCCAGCATTTCGCGTCCCGCGAGATCAAGGATCTCGGGGCGGCGGTTGTCGATACGCTCGATCGCGCCGGCCTGCAGGATAAGATTCGAGCGGATCAATCCGTCGCCATCGCTGCCGGCAGCCGAGGCATCGCCGATATCGATGCCGTGGTTCGCGCAGTTGTAAACTATGTCCAGGCAATCGGTGCCCAACCATTCATCGTGCCCGCCATGGGGAGTCACGGGGGCGCAACCGCCGCAGGGCAAACAAAGGTGCTGGCTTCGCTTGGCATCACGGCGGAGTCGATGGGTTGTCCGATCCAATCATCGATGGAAACGGTGGTTGTCGGATCGACCGATCAAAGCGTGCCGGTTCATTTCGACAAGGCTGCCAGCGGCGCCGACCACGTGATCGTGATCAATCGCATCAAGCCTCACACCCGCCTGGTTGGTGACATCGAAAGTGGCGTGATCAAGATGCTGATGATCGGCTTGGGGAAACACCGCGGCGCGTTCAGCTACCACCAGGCGTTTGCCAACTACGACTATCGCCTTGATCGCATCGCCAGCGAGGTGGTTCCCGTAATCATCAAGAACATGCCGATCACACTGGGGCTGGCAATTGTCGAAGACGCTTTCGATCGCATCGCGCACGTGGAAGCGATCGAACCAGAAAACTTGTTCCGCCAGGAACCAAGATTACTGGTCCGGGCGCGCGAGATGATGGCGCGATTGCCATTCGAGCAGGCGGACCTGTTGATCGTCGATCAGATCGGCAAAGAAATCAGCGGGACCGGAATGGACACCAACATCGTTGGCCGCAAAGCGAATGACCGAGCAGCTGCAGCCGACGAATTTCCAAAAATCCGCGAAATTTTTGTCCGCGCACTGACCAAGAAAACCAACGGCAACGCCACCGGCATCGGGATTGCCGAATATTGCCGCTCGCAGCTGGCCCGAGACATGAATCTGGAAATGACGCGAATCAATTGTATCACCAGCGGTCACGTCAGCGCCGGGGCCGTGCCCTTGCACTTCGAGTCAGACCGTGAAGTGCTGCATGCCGCCTTGCCACAAGCCCGGGACCCGACGCCCGCAGGCGCCAAGTGGATCTGGATTCGGGACACTTTACACTTGGCTACCGTTGCTTGCAGCGAAGCTTACTTATCCGCCGCCGGGAGCCGCGACGACTTGGAGGTGATCGCTTCACCCAGACCACTTGCCTTTGATGAGGCCGGTAACTTGAAAGCGGTGGATTGACCGCTGGCGGAATCTGCTGGCGGTTTCACGGCCCCGGCGGTATCACCTCTTGCCGTACAAGAATCTCAGCAAGTAGTCTGCAAGAGTGAGTTAGCCAGAAACTGGGTTCGTCTCGCGGACCCTCGGTACTTTCTTCGCGATGATCGCAAAGTTGTCCAAAGAATCGAGTCTACCGAGCGTCGCCAACGCTGGCTGGTCTGCGCAAATTGAGCAACGTTATCGTTGCCAACTGTCGCCGGAGTTGGCAGACTGGTTTGACGCCGAGATCTGGAAACGCACCGGTCACTGCGAGTACCACCTGCCAGTGGATCCCAAATCATTGCTGGAAGAAGCGCCTGAGGTAATTTGGCCGGCATTGATGCCGTGTGATTTTCTCCCCTTGCTCAGCAACGATGCAGGAGATTGGCTGTGCGTGCGATTCAATGACGATTCCACGGCCAGCCAGATCGTCCACTGGTACCACGGCGGCGGTGATTGGATTCCTTGGGGCGAATCGATTGCCGAAGCAATCATGTTTGATGCGCTTCGCCAACAATTGCCAGGACCAAAACGTGCTCACGCAACTCCCGCCGAATCACTACTGCCGGGGGGAAAAAAATCCAAACGTGCTGCTGATCCAATTGTTGCTTGGGCCTGCCGTTTCATGCCTCCCGATGTGGTCTCATTAATCAACAACAAAAAATCTGAATCAGATACGGCGGCCATCCTACTGGAAACGGGCGTGTGCGAAATTGCCGTTCGCTGCACGCTTGTCGAGGATGCATTGCACGAGCCGTTATCCGACGTACTGTCACGCGAGTTGGCGGAGCAACTACAGATCGATTGGAATACGGCCATTGAGTGGATGTTTGATATTGATCGTGTTCCCACCGATATTCGTCGGCATTTTCAGCGTGATTTCAAGCTGCCATCGGACGCAGCACAAGACTGGGAAACGGCTGCACAACACTGTCGCCGCGTCACCGAACTGGCACCCTCCCTCGCTTGGGCATGGGACATCCTGGGCTATTGCCAGGAACGGTCGGGAGCCATGGAAGACGCCCTGATCGCATACATCCGCGGCGCTCAATCGTCTATCTTCACCGATCAATCAGTGCGATTAAGAACGCATTGGACAGCAAGCCAGTCCTCAAAATTCTCTGCAGCCCGGTTGCTGAACGTGGCGCCATCGCTTGTTCAGAATTCGACTTACCTGCGAATGCTGTGCGAAGGAACGCCGGAGCAGCGCCGCATTCAGGTGGCCTTGCATTGGTTAGCCGAATCGGATCAAGCAACGGCCATCGGCGATGTTGGCGTCGCTCACCAAAACCTGTTCCGCGCGGGATGGGATCTGGGTGCCGAACCGATCGCCGTGTACGGCGATATTTTACAACGAATCGCAGAGACGGCTGTGCAAGCGGACCGCGCCGCACAGGCGGAACTAGCCGAGACGCACCGCGCCTGTTTGACCGCACGCTTCGGTGTGTAAGGGCGTTTTCATAAATCTACTCATCGCATCGGATATGGGTCGGCGAACGCGCCAAAGGCTCCCAGTCCGCCATCCACTTCCAAATCAGTGCCGGTGATGAACGAAGCATCATCACTGGAAAGCCAGAGCGCGGCCGCGGCAACTTCCCGCGGTTGGCCAATCCGGCCAAGCGGATGACGGTTTGCCAGCGCTTCGCCGCCGCCCTGCTCAGCAAGGCTGGCACGCACCAACGGCGTATCGATCGCGCCCGGTGAAAGCGAAACCACGCGAATGCCCTCTCGCGCATATTCGACCGCCCACTGACGAGCTTGCATGATATTCGCCGATTTGATCGGTCCGTAAATACCAACTCCCCGTGCCGTCCGATGAGCCTGACCGGACGATACGTTGACGATCACGCCGCTTTGCTGCTCAGTCATCTGCCGTAGCGCGTGCTTGGCCATGAAATGGTAACCGCCAAAATTGATCGAGACCATGCGTTGCCAAAGTTCAGCCGGTAACTCGTGCAACGGGTGATAGGAGGTTTTGGGTTGGACCGCGGCATTGTTGATCAGCACGTCCAAGCCGCCGAACTTCGTGACCGCTAAATCAACCAAGCCGGCACAGTCATCTTCGATCGAGACATCGCACTTCTGAAATTGAACGATCTCAGGTAAGTCAGCCGCGGCCGATTCGTTGACATCACCACAGACCACGTCCGCCCCTGAATCCGCAAACGCATCAACGATCGCTCGACCGATTCCACTGCAACCACCCGTTACGATCACAACACGCCCGGTATTGTCGTAGGAAACCCGCGCTGGTGGTCGTGACCGTGTCATGGCTATTTCCCAAAGTTTCGCAAGGTAGCAGGCACACTTAAAGTCGTCGCTTGCTCCCAGGCTGAGAATATATGAAAGTCGTCGTTTGCTCCGCGAACCTCGGCGTCCTCTGCGGTAGTCCCTTAAAAATTATTTACCATTCGCTTGATCCCGTCTTTCAATCGCATGTCCTTCCTCGGCGGAACTCCGCATCCTCGATAGTGATGCTAAGATTCTTACCGCAGAGAAC
>JBFJVZ010000391.1:0-7330 GCA_041623895.1 Pirellulaceae bacterium
CCGATTATGCCGCAAACGTACTCCTTCAAATGCACGCCCGGAAGCTTTGCTCGCGAAGTCGCCGCGGCACGTACCTTTGTCACGCAACAGCAAGCTGCAGCGCTTCGCGCGAAAGGGATTGCTTCACACGTCACCAATCAAGATCTGCTTGTCTTCGGTGAATCGGGACCAATCGACAATTCGCTTCGTTATGAAAACGAATGTGCAAGACACAAAACTTTGGATCTGGTCGGTGATTTGGCGCTCGCCGGTGTGGACTTGATTGCTGACGTCATTTCCTTCCGCGGCGGCCACATCCTGAACGGCCAGCTCGCCCGGAAACTATTCGACATGGCAAGCGGACAACCTGAAAACGCCTCGCAGTCAAGAACACGTGATGCCGCATAAAAACTCCCCGATTCAAGCTGTTTTCATCCCGAGATTCATTTAGCCGGAGCAAAAATGGGTGTAACGATCGCTCAAACCGCTGTTGTCGATCCGAGAGCGCAGCTCGGCAAGAACGTCCGCATCGGACACTTTTGTGTGATTGGTCCCAATGTTGTCATTGGAGATCAGACTCTGGTCGAGGATCACGTGATCATTTCCGGAGTCTCTACGATTGGTGAGAATAATCACGTTTTTCCCGGCTCCGTCATCGGGGCGCATCCCCAAGACACAAGCTATGGCAATACGCCAACGCGCGTCGTGATCGGAAACGGCAACGTGTTTCGCGAGCACTGCACAGTCAATCGGGCGACGGAGAAGGAAGACGGCGTCACCCTTGTCGGCAACAACAACTACTTCATGGCTGGCACACACATCGCTCATGATTGTGTGGTTGGGGATCGTATCGTGATCGCCAATAACGGGATGCTTGGTGGACACGTGCACGTCGGAAATGATGTCACACTCGCGGGCGGCGTTGGCGTTTCTCACTTTGCCAGCATTGGGCAATTGAGTTTTGTCAGCGCCATGAGCCGCGTACTTCATGATGTGCCGCCATTCATGATCGTCGATGGGCAGCCATCAAAGCCCCGCGCGGTCAATGTGATCGGCCTCAAGCGTCACGACTATTGTGAAGAAGACATTCGTGTGTTGACGGATGCCTTCAAACTGCTTTACCGATCTCGCGTGGGCGTCGAAACCGCGCGAAAAGAGATGTTTAATCGAGGCCCTATCCGTCCGGTGCTGAATCATTTGTTTGAGTGCTTGGATCACTCGTGCGGTGGAAAACACGGACGTGGACAGGATCGCAGAGGAAAGAAGAAAGCGGCATGAGTGCATTGAAAATTGGAGTCATCGGGGCCGGGCATCTCGGCCGGATCCACGCCAAGCTGCTAGCCCAGGTAGAGGGCGCAAAACTCGTTGGCATCAGCGATCCATCGGATGCGGCACGTGCCAGTGCCGCCCAGATGTTTTCCGTGCCGACTTATGGCGATTATCGAACCATGATGCGGATGATTGACGCCGCTGTTATCGCCGCGCCCACCGATACTCATTGCGAAATCGCCAATGACCTGTTGAAGTCAGGAAAACATTTGCTGGTGGAAAAGCCGCTGGCGGCCAACAGCCAGGATGCCCAGGAGATGTCGAAACTGGCTGCCTCGCGGCGTCTGATTCTTCAAGTTGGACATGTCGAAAGATTCAATCCCGCCTTTGCTGCGTTGGGCGGCGTGGGGGTTGATGTCAAGTATGTCGAAGCTGTTCGCGCGTCCCGATTTCCCGGTCGATGTTTGGACGTTGGCGTGGTCATGGACTTGATGATCCACGATATCGACCTGGTGCTGTCGATGACCACGGCGCCGGTGAAGTCTGTTTCCGCCAGTGGATTGGCGGTGATCAGTGACTTTGAAGACTTGGCCGAAGCGCGGCTGGAGTTTGAGTGCGGGCTTGTTGCTAACCTGAAAGCATCGCGTGTTAGTCCTCAGCCGGCGCGAAATATGAAGGTCTTTGGTTCCGGCGGTTTTGCCGATATCGATTTTGGCACGCCCTCACTTTCGCTGGTCCGTCCATGCGATAGCGTGGTTGATCGATCGTTTGACCTGGCAAGTCAGACCAATGATCCGTTGACCTATTCCGATCAGTTGTTCAGTACACGATTGAATTGCGAGACAATTGATTTGCAGCCACGAAACGCCATCTTGGACGAACTGCACGATTTTGTGATCAGTGTGCGGACAAACATCTCGCCAACCGTCGACGCTAGCGCAGGTGCACGAGCCGTGGAGGTCGCTGATCAAATTCTCCACGCCATTCAGAAGCGACGATGGTACCGGGATGCCAAAGATTCAGAAATCGGTCCCCAGGCCTACGTTCGCGAGCGAATTGAATCTGCCAGCCGGCGAATCAACGGTGATCGAAAAGCAGCCTAGTGCTTTGTCCAGATTCAATCTTAGGGTGGTGGTCGTAGCCGATGTCGCCAGACTTCGGGGTATCTTGGAACGAACCGAATTCTGGCGAATCCGGCTACCCTAAAGTCAAAAGTTGACAAAGCACTAAGATCTTCATCTGCCGGCTCGTATTGTCCGGCTTCCAACTTATCCTTCTTGCTGCGTCGGGTACTCGGCGCGGCTGAGTCGAAAAACGGCGATCCCCAACATCGAGAGCGTGATGGCCGTCAGCACCAACAGGTGTGTCCACGCCGGTTCGTGTCCAAACACGGATTCCGCGTTACTGCGAGCTACTTCCCAATCCATCCAGTTGGCTAACAGTCCCCGCAGTCGATAATTGACAGTCAGCTTGTTGGCCAGCGCAGGAACCAAGGAAAGGGCATATTCGATTCCCAGTGTGTATGCGACTGCCGTTGCCATCGTTCGACGATGAAACATAACGCCGATAAACAAGTAAATCGCCGCATGGGCTATACAGGACAACAGGGCAAGTGCGCACATGACGGCCCAAAGTCTGAATCCCCCGATTGCCCCCACGATCAGCATGCAGGTGGTGATCGCTACCAAGGCTGCGGATACGGTCCAGATGATGGCAGTCAAGTATTTGCCGATCAGCACCATGGACCGACCGCTGCGTCGCATGGCCAGATAAATCCATGTCTGTCCCTCGATTTCAGTACTGATCGCCGGCGTTGCCCACAGTAACAACCCTAATAAGCAGACGACTTCCGGTACCAAGAAATACAACGTGAGCCCCCACCATTCGATCTGCGCGGTGGGGTTTACAAAGCTTAGGATCGTAAACAACGCCACCGGAAATGAAACCAACGCCGCCCAAATGGCAATGCGTCCGGCAGTCATTGAACGCGTCAATTCAAATTGAATGATGTCGATCACCAAGGGACGACTCATCACGATTCTCCCCGATGGTGTCTCAACAGCGATTCAAACAATGCGGTCAAATTTCCCTCCGCCGAATGAAATCGTTCGATATGCAATCCATCATCGCTGATCCAAGCTGCAAGTTGGGCGTATAACGCCGCGGGATCACGCAACGCAATTCTCAGCTCGGTGCGATCGGAGGTCAGACTCAAGGAGTCCACCCAGGGGACGTCCGCCAGTCGGTGAATTAACCGGGCGACATCCTTTCCCGTCAAGCATACTTCCTGAGGTGTGTCGGCAAGGATGCTTTCGATTTCTAAGGCGGTGCCGGAAGCGAGCAGTCGACCGCCATAAATTAGCAGGAACGACGACGTGATCGCCTCAATTTCGTGCAACACATGGCTGGCAAATAACAGGCTTTTTCCCTCGGCCGCCCAACCCTTTAACATTTCGGTCATCTGATACCGGCCAACCGGATCCAGGCCGTTGTAAGGTTCATCCAGGATCAGCAAGTTCGGGCGATGCGCGATCGCTTGGGCGATCTTCGACCGCTGCCGCATGCCCAAGGAATACGTCCCCATTTGTCGATTCATCGCGTCGATCATGCCGACTCGCTGCAAGGCTTCAAGGGCCAGTTGTCGGCTATCGTGAGGACTGAAACCGTGCAGCCGAACCTGGTAGGTGACCCATTCACGTGCGGTTACATTGGGGTACAGCACGTCGGTGGCTGGACATAAGCCGATATCTCGAAGCAACCGCCGATCAGCCCATGGATTGGTATCGAACACGCGTATGCTGCCTAACGTCGGACGGAGTTGGCCGGTTAGCAAATTGATGAACGTCGTCTTACCCGATCCGTTTGGCCCGACCAGCCCGTAAGCACCGGCTTCGATGGAAAGCGTCAAGTCGTTCACGCCAATCACATTGCCATACAGCTTCGAAACGGATTGCAGCTCGATCATCGTTCTAAATACTCAGCCTGGCGACGATGCGGTTACGAATGATCCACAAGCAGCCAACCGTAATGACCACAAGCAGAATGATCGCCGGCAGCACACTCGCCTCGGACGTGTCCAAACCAAACACCCAGGCTTCGACCTTGCCCAAGGTGTGATAGGGTGAAAGCAACTGCCACTTATCCAGATCGATGCCCAACTCTTCCCAGTCGATGGGTCCCCGGCGAGGTCTGCGCGGAGGCCGACCGGGTCCTCCGGCAAGCGGCGCGAATGTCAAGATTTGATAGGCGACGAAGCCCATCACCCAGGTTGAGAACCAGGCAAAGGTAGCGTACCGGCTTTCGCAGGTGAACGAGGAATAACAGAGGGCAAGCGACGTCGTCGGAACGAGCAACACGACCGACGCAGCCACGATCCGCAAGGGAATGTCCCAGGTCTGACCAATGACTGACAAGTCGGGTGAGAGCAGGATGCCGACGAAGTACAAGATGAACGCTGGGATGGTCACGATCATCATCAAAAAGAACCAGATGACCGCCGACTTGCCAATGATGTATTCGCCCGGCGAGAGCGGCCGCGAAAAATACAACAGGTAAGCTTTGCTACGCAAATCGTATGAAATCAACATCGGAGCAATGATGCCGACCAATAGCACCATCGAAAAAAGTTGCGGCACGCGAAAGAATAACAGGATCAATGTCGACCACACTTCGTGCCGCGCCAGTTCGTGGTCTTGCGAAACCGTGTATGCCAAGTCGGGCCGCTGCAACGGCCCACGCAGGAATTGAAAAATAAATCTCTTCATTTCCGGATCGGTTGACGAATACTCAAACGTAAAGATGCCGATGGCCGGAACGACAATCGGCAACCACGCAAAAATGATCATCAAACGCAGCCAACGGCGACGCCAGACCAGGGCGATCCCGCTGCGGGCGACGACCCACGGACGAAGCAGACGCGACATCCGAATGCCACGCCAGGCGCGATAGCCAAGATCATGAACAGGCATTAGCCGCGCCCCTCCTGATCTCGCGATCCCGGCCGCGCCGCATCGATAAATATTTCGTCCAAACTCTTCTTGGCGCGTAGCGAGCGGCGAATCGAGGTCCCCGTTTCGGCTGCCCAAGCCCAGATCTTGTGCAGCTCATCATCTCCGATGCCAGCGATCAGTATCGAGCCATCCGCTTGAACGGTGACCTCATGTCCTTCCTGACGGCATCTTTCCACCATCGCAGCACTCTCGCCGGCAATGCTGACGATCATGGTTGGCTTGGCTAGTTGAGTTAGCGTTTCCAAAGAATCGCGAACTCTCACAGTCCCTTCGGCCAGAATGATCACATGATCGCAAACACTCCGCACGTCGGGCAGGATATGAGTCGACAGCACGACTGATTTACCGTGTTGACGTGCCAGGTTTTTGATCCGTCGCAACATCGACTCGCGCTGATCTGGATCGAGTCCCGTGGTCGGCTCGTCCAAAATCAACACCGGTGGATCGTGGACCAGCGCCTGTGCGAATTTCAGCTTTTGTCGCATGCCCGTGGAATAGGTTTCAACCTCCCGGTAACGCTCTTCACCAATGTCGCAAAAGTCCATGATCTCATGCGCCCGTCTCAGTCCCTCCAGGCCCGGCAGCCCTGACAAACGCGCCATGAATGCCACCGATTCGACGCCAACCAACCCCGCGATGTAGCAGTCGTCCTCAGGCAAGTAGCCGACCTGGTCGCGAATCGCGCGGACTTTCTCCGGCCACCGGTGACCCAGAGCTTGGCCGCTGCCCGACTGGGCCTTGACCAGACCCAGCAGAGACTTGATCAGAGTACTTTTGCCGGAACCATTCGGGCCCAGCAGGCCGGTCACGCCCGGCTGCACATTAAGAGAAACGTCGGTTAACGCACGCACGTCCCCGTAATGCTTGGTCACACCGTGAATGTCAACGATTGCGTTCAGCGTTTGCTCAGAAAAACGGGGTTCACGAGTGTGCGTCTCCGCACGCCAGGGACCTGGGATTTTAGTTGGTTCGGCGGCTAAATTCGCCAGGGGAATCGGTTTGCTGCATGGTCGATGGCAAAAGCGTGCACTTCGGCGTCAGCTTATCCAAATCATCTAAAGCACACACCCGTGGCGAAAGTGTCCCTCTTGACCAAGGAAACAAGGATTTTTGATTCGCGGCCCCTCGCATTTGCACACGAATTCTCGTAAAAACAGGTCGTTGGGTGGACGTGAAACTCCCTTGCCAAGAAAAAAAGGGTGCCGCGAGAACCACCTCCTCCTAAAGTAAGTGTTACCTGTGCAGAAACTGTTACCTGTACCGGAAATGTCGATGCAGGCTTGTTAGCCGGCACGATAGAAGAGTCCTTTCAAATTGGAATTAGACCGATGAAGAGTGTATTTTTTTCCGTAGTTTTGGGATTAGCGTTGGTCACGATTGGATGTGACGAAGCTGCCAAGGAAGCGGTGATTGACGCAGAAAAAGTAGCGGCCGAAGCAGAGAAAGCGGCTGTCGAAGCAGAAGAAGCAGCGGCGGAAGCCGCAGAAAACGCGGCGGCTGAAGCAGAAGAGGCAACCGAAGCAAGTACGGACACGCTCGAAGGAGCAAAGGAAAAAGCCGCAGAAGCCGTCGAAGCAGGCAAAGAGAAGGTCGGTGAGGCGATTGAAGCTGGCAAAGAGAAGGCAGCAGAAGTCGCCGAGGAAGTGAAAGAGAAAGGCGGCGAGGCAGTCGAAAAAGTGAAGGAATCAGCGGGAGAAGCAGCTGAAGCCGTCAAGGAAAAGGCAGCGGAAATCACCGAGGGTGCCAAGAAAGCTGTCGAGGGCGAATAGTTCCGATTCCCTCGTATCGATCGTTCCGCATTGAGTAACCCCGCGACTTTGTCGCGGGGTTTTTTTGCTCCCATCACGGTTTTGTGTGGGTGGTGGAAGAACAATTTTTTCTAACTTTATCCTTCGGCATTTCTTGTTGGATGTTCATCAGTTGAGCGTTGAAACTTTCCCGCTCCGAGGGAAGGCAAAACCGAGGAAACGCCAACAGGGAATATTGAACAAAGAACTTCCAGGGACCGGACTTCCTTCGGCATTCCTTGTTCGATGTTCATCAGTTAAGCCTTGAAACTTTCCCGCTCCGAG
>JBFJVZ010000392.1:0-7311 GCA_041623895.1 Pirellulaceae bacterium
AAATCCCTGTCCCCTGTTGGCACGAACATCTGAGGTATCAGCGCCATCTCAGGACGCGGCCCGTCTTGCGGAGTTAGCCCCAACTTAAAGCCAAGATACAGATCAGATCCGCCGGATGTATCGATGAGTCCTTCACTTTGGTTTAAGTACGTCCAACCAACACGCAATTCCAGCCAGTTTCGCAGCATCCCGTAGCGAAGCAATGTCTCGGGATACACGTGCGTTTTTGTGGTTGTTGTGCCGTCGTCGTCGTAGACGTAGGTGTAGCCCATTTCGATCTGAGCGACGCCTTGCCCGACTGTCGAACTGGCTTCCGTGAAGTCAGGACGATCGGTGACCAGCGGCTCACTTAAATCAGGGCCACCCGTCAGACATGGTCGGTTACTCCATCGAAACAGAGTGCCAGGGGAACCACACGAACCTTTGCAAGCAGAAAACAATCTTGTGCTCGCGCAAGGCTCTGCGGCCTTTGCCGAGCATACTGCCAGTGAGGCCAAGCCAAGTACAGTCGTCCATGCACAGGTACGAAACATGCAGACTCCCTTCCGCGATCAACGGGATTGTATTGGTGAAGAATGTGAGGTGATATTGCCTCTCTTCGGCCAATTGAAAGCATGACCGCCTTTCTGTTCGATCAATCAACGTGTGGCGGTAAAGCGAAACGCGTCACTTGCCGCACAACACAAAAACCTTCAGCCACCGTTATAAACGGACTGACTGTTCCTATTGTGCCCCGTCTTTTTCCAGGGGGATTGGTTTACCGTGAGGATCAAGACCAGGTGCCTCGGTCACCTTGTCAAGTTTGTCACGCAACTGACGCCCAGTAAAATGCTCGAATTTCTCTGCCTTATCATGAATGCTACCCGCCTCGGCATTGGCCTCGACCACTAGATACTGTTCCCACAAGCGATGCGAGCGGATTAGCTGGCGCGCATGGTCTCTTCCCGACTCTGTCAATCGATAGACATCGTTGACGAGGTCTATTTCGCCGGTTTTACGTAGAAAGGTGAGTGCGGCTGCCAGCGGCAACCGTTTTGCAATCAGTTGTTGGGAAAGCTGGCCTTGTGTTGCTTGTCCACTTGAACGTTCTTCATGCCGGTACAGCAGCGCGACGATATCATCGCAAAGAATTCGCATCGAGAGGATCCACCTGCGGACGAACTTTACAACCACACCGTGCCGGGGACTAAAAAATGCCGCCAGCACAAACAACAGTCCGGCTGCGACGGCCATCATCCCGCTGGTTCTCGTGCTGTCAAAGTTGAACCATGCCGGCACGATCAATGCACCAATGTGCCCGATGACGGCCGCGGCCACCCCGATCAGAGCACTCAACACGACCATCACGGCTAGCCGATCCGTCAGCAAATACGCGGCAGCCGCTGGGACGACGAACATCGCGACCACCAGGATACTGCCAACGCTCTCGAAGCTCGCGACAGCGGTCACCGAGACCAGAACCATCAAGGCATAATGCATCAACTTTGCTGGAAAGCCCATCGTTGTGGACAGGGCCGGATCAAACGAGCTGATTTTTAATTCTTTGAAGAAAAAAACGACAAACAAAATGTTGGTCGCTGCGACGATTGCCAGCACGATCGCTGCGCGCGGTACGTTGCTTTGAAAAACTTGTATCGTATCCAGGGGTGTCAGCTCAATCGCTCCGTACAGTACACAGTCAGCATCAAGATGAACCTTGTCAGCCGCTTGCACCAGCATGACCAAGCCAAGCGCGAACAAGGAAGTGAAGACGACACCCATCGAAGCGCCCTCGTCGACTTTACCGATGCCACGAATCCATTCCGTAAACAGGGCCGTAAGCACACCGACAATCACGGCTCCCATGAACATGGGCAAACTACTGCGGCTGTGACTGATCAAGAACGCCGCCGCGATGCCCGGCAATACGGCATGAGTGACCGCGTCCCCTAACATGCTCAGCTTGCGGAGTACCAGGAAATTACCAAGCACAGCGGAGGCCACCGCACATAACGAGCCGACCACGATGATCCAACCATCCAAAGCCCAATTCCAGGTCAGCGCGACAATCATGATGCCGCTCCCTGATCGCCGGTAATTGCCAGGTCGTGTGGGCTGACAGGAACATGGATCCTCATCTTCTGTTCTTCCAATAGTTCCTCCAGTTCGTCGATAACCTCCGGTTCCAAAACATGTTCGATATCATCGGCGTCACGATCGACCAGACCCGGGGCAACTTCGGCGTACGTGATCAAATACATCTCCCACATCCGGTGTTGTCGAGTCAGGCGAGCACCTTCAACAAAGCCCGCGCGAGTCAAATAGGTATCCTCACCGCGGAGGCGTACCAACTGGTCATCTTCCGCTGATCGGATCGCACGCAGCAATCGCCCGCGGTTCCAGCTACGCATCGGCAATAGTTGCGATACGGATACCAAAGACTTGGAATCGTAAGTTTCACCGTCCTGCTGCGGCTCGATCAATTCGTACATGGCACGCAGCAAATGCTGACGATCGATGCGGCGATGTAAGCGGCGGCGGCGCAGGTACCGCACCAAGACGCCGCGAGACGACCCGAACACCATGCTCAAAAAGAAGAAGAATGAACAGACCAGCACGATCATTGCACCCGATGGCAATTTTGGAAATACCGCGCTGGTCATTGCGCCGACCACACTGCCGATCGTGCCGATGGCTGCCGCATAAAGCATCATCCACCACATCCGCTCGGTCCAAAATCGCGCCGCTGCCGAGGGAATCACCATCAAGGCGATCATCAGAATCAGGCCGACCGCCTGTAGGCCAACAATCGTGATCAACACAACCATCGACATCAATGCAATATCCAAAATCACAACGGGAAGGCCGCGGGAACCGGCAAAACCTTCGTCAAAACACAGCAGCACCAATTCTTTGTAAAGCAGTAGACAGCCCGACATCACGATAACCGACGAAAGCAGAATCAATTGCGCGTCACTGGCCCGCATCGACGCCGTCTTGCCGTATATGAAATCCTCCAGCCCTGCGGCACTGCCCGATTCCATCTGCTGAATCACACCCAAAACCGCGACCCCAAAGCCAAAAAAAACGCTCAGTACGATGCCCAGCGCTGCGTCTTCCTTGAGCCTGGTCTGATTGCGAATCCAAAGGATCACGGCAACACCAAACAAGCCGCTGATCGTCGCTCCAGAAAGCAGCAGGGGAAGCGATTTGCCGTCCATTCCCAGCCACGTCCCCGTCACATAGGCCAAGGCTATGCCCGGCAAACTGGCGTGGCTCAGGGCGTCCCCCATCAACGCCCGTTTGCGCAGGAGCGTAAAACTGCCGACCAATCCAGCCGCACCGCCCAAAATCGCGACACCCAAAATCACGACCCTCGTGTTGTAATCCTGCAACAACAGCGTGCGCCGCCATTGCTCCCAGGAAGGCCACTGGGCGGAACGGTCCGTCAGCGAACTGAGTTCCGATGGTGCCGCAAGCAAATGGGGCGTGTTGGCAAAACAGAGACAAGCAAACAGTAGCAACCGCTGCGCAGTCATAATGCCTGCTCCCGACGTCGCATCGCTTCGGTGACCTCGTCCAGCAGAGTCAATCGGCCGCCGTAAGTCTTCTGCAGATTCTCGGAAGTAAAGGTTTCTTCGACTGGTCCGTGAGCCACAATCCGCATGTTCAACAGCACGACATAATCAAAGTATTCCGGGACAGTTTGCAAATCGTGATGAATGACAACCGCCGTCTTCCGCGTCTGCTTTAATTCACGCAGAATGTCCACGATGGCACGCTCGGTGGCAGCGTCAACTGCGGCGAAAGGTTCATCCATCAAATACAGCTCCGCATCTTGCACCAGCGCCCGTGCCAAAAAAGTCCGCTGCTGCTGGCCGCCGGAGAGCTGACTGATTTGACGATCGGCCAGTTCGGCGATGCCGACCCGCCGCAGCGCATCGAGCGCTCGCAGCCGATGTTTTTTCCTGACTGGCAAACACCAGCCGATTTCGTCATACAACCCCATGGTGACGACGTCCAGCGCGCTAACGGGGAATTGCCAGTCGACACTTTCACGCTGCGGGACATAGCCAACGCGATGCCGATTCTTGCGGTACGATTCTCCGAACACGCGGACGCGGCCTGATGCCCTGGGAATCAAATCCATCACTGCTTTCAATAGCGTACTCTTGCCGGCGCCGTTAGGACCAACGACGCCAACAAGCTGGCCGGCAGGCAGATCGAACCCGATGTCCCAGATCACGGGTTTGCGATGGTACGCCACGGTCAGGTCATAAACGCTGAGCGGCACCTGGGCATCATTACTGCTGCCGGCGGTGGCCGGCCAGTCTTTTGAGCGAGGCGTCTGATCGGGTGACGAAGCTGTCATGATCCGCTGCCGTCTTCGCTGTGCTTGCCTTCGCCGTGCTTTAATTTCCCGCGGAAACCGGTTGCATCCGCTTGGCCGCCCAAGGCCCGCACGACAGTGGTGATGTTGTGGTCCAGCATGCCAATGTATGTCCCTTCGTAAGTTCCCGATGGGCCCATCGCGTCGCTGTACAATTCGCCACCGATCACCACCTTGTGTCCTTTAGCATTTGCCCCTTCCACGAGCGCGTCGATGTTTTTTCGCGAAACACTACTCTCGATAAAAACCGCCTTGACGTCTTTCTCGACCAGCATGTCGACCAATTCATTGATCCTCAGCAGTCCGGCCTCTGATTCGGTCGACAAGCCTTGCACACCCTGAACATCCAGCCCATAAGCTCGTCCAAAGTAGTTAAATGCGTCGTGCGAGGTGACCAAGACGCGACTATCGTCCGGGACGGTGGCGATGGCATCCAATCCGTATTGGTGCAATTCGGCCAATTCAGCTTTGAAACTCGCTGCATTGCGATCGTAGTCTTCGGCGTGGGCCGGATCGAATTCGGAAAGCGCTGTTTTGACGGCGTCTACACACTGTGACCATGCCGCAACGTCATTCCAGACGTGAGGATCGTAGTGGCCTGCGAAGTCCTCCGGTTCCAGTAATAAAGCTTCGTCGATCAGTTCGGTCACGGCGAACACCGGCTTGGTTCTGGCGACCTTGATCAAAGTGTCGCTCATTTTTCCCTCCAGCATCAATCCGCAGTAAAACACGGCGTCACTGGACATGATCGTCTGTACGTCGTCCCGCGTTGGCTTATAGAGGTGAGGGTCGACGCCGGGACCACAAATCTGCCTCACCGAAACATGATCGCCACCAACATTACGAACGATGTCGCCGACCATGCCGATCGTGGCAACCACCGTGATCGGGTAACTTCCCGAGAAAGTACTGGATTGGCCGGGTTTGTTCTGGGCCTGACGACAAGCCGGTACCGCAAAAAGGGCGGCTAGCAAAATGAAACTGACAAAGCTTTGATTCATGATGATGCATTCGAGCGAAAGCGGATACAGCCACACTGGCTGACAGAAAAAATTTAGCCAATGCTAAACTTGCAAAAATTGTAGCCCCTGCTACACTTTTTGCAAGCCCGCGGCTTACCGGTCCATTTCCTTGGCCGGCCATTTGTTCCCTGCAGGCCCGGCCGTTCATTCTTTGCATGTCCGGCCGTTCATTCCTTGGAGAACAGTGCGTTTGTCCCGCTTATCCCGAGAGTCGAGTAATCCGTTTCGCCGTACACGGAAAGATCATGCCAGCGAAACGGCTGAGGATTATGTGGAAGCGGTTCAGGAAATCATCGCCGCGCAAGGCACCTGCCGGGCGAGCGATCTAGCGCGTGAATTCGCGGTCAGCCATGTGACCGTGCACCGCATCGTTTCCAGGTTGCAGGAAGAGGGTCTGCTGGAAACTCAGCCCTATCGACCGATCACGCTGACTGCGAAGGGAAAGCGGCTCGCCAAAAAAGTCCGTCAGCGGCACGAGCTGGTCTTCCAATTCTTGTTAGCGATTGGCGTCGACAAGGAAACCGCGGCGATCGACGCCGAGGGCATCGAACATCACGTCAGCCGACAAACACTCGACCGCTTTGAGGATTCGATGGCGATCCTGGAGAAAGCCGGCCTGTTTTCCAAGTAGCGTTTGGCATCCGCCCAATTCACCACTCGCCTTGCCGAGAAAACTTCTCTTTGGCCGCTGCCTTGAATGCGGCGCCGGCCTGGCTGATCTGGTCGATCGCATCATCGGCGGACAGCCCCGTGCAGTTGCGAGCGGCAGCAATCACCGTGTTGCACTCGTTGTTATCCATGAAGATCGCAGCGTCCAAAAGCCTTTCCTCGTCCGCTTGGGGCACCGCCAAAAAACCATGCTTGTCGGCGTGAATCAGTTGCCCCGGCTGCACGCTGCGGCCAAACACCGTTACCTCGCATCCCCAGCGAACCGGACAAACATGAGCGTGCCCCACGCACAGCCGCTGAGCGAGCGCTTTGAATCCGGCATTGGTCATCTCGTCCACATCACGAATCGCTCCGTCAGTGATGGTGCCAACACAGCCGAGTGAGCGATGAATATTGCTGTTCACTTCACCCCAAAATGATCCCAGCACCTGAGGTTTATCCAAGTCCTGAACCACCACGATCTTCGGCCCGGTCGCAGCGGCCACGTATCGTCGGTATTGATCCCAGCAGGTGGTTTGTTTTCGATGATCGGGATTCGACGGCTCGACGATCACCGTCACCGCATACCCCACCATCGGGCCCATTTGCGGCATGAAGTCGCGAGTTTCTTCCAGATTGAACGCATCGCCAGCAATGTCCGCACCGGTGATCTGCTCCCAGCCGTTGTAGATCGTTGGCGTATTCCAGCGTTTTAGTTTCAGCAGCACATCGTGGGGAAGCGACATTGGAAAACTCGGGTTTGAATCACTGGCGATCGAACGACGATTGTAGCGTAACTCCAAGGCCTCCCGAACGGCGGCCCTCTGCCGGGCCTGAGAGCCCGACCTCTCCCAGAGGGCGAGCTGACTACGGAAATCATGACAATCAGCCTACGAAGTGGGGCTGCTCAGTTCAGACACAAAAAAACCCCGGCTGCATTTATTAGCAGCCGAGGCTATGAATCTCGCTGGTCGTTAGTCGGCGAATCAGTCGCGGACGATGGTACGACCGTGCTTGGTGATGACAACATCAACGCAGTGATCGCAGCAGGGGAATTTGTAGGTCAAAATCTTGCGACCAAACAAACCTTTGCGGCAACCATCCAAGCATGGCTCGACGCCGGCACAACAAGCCGGAACACAAGCGGAAACTTCGTAGGTGCAGCAGCTGCAAGGATCCTTCACGCACCAAGTGACTTCAACGTCAGCTGGCGGCGGAGGACAGCAGCAAACCGGAGCAGGTGCGCAACAAGCGGGTGCCGGATCGCAACAC
>JBFJVZ010000393.1:0-7308 GCA_041623895.1 Pirellulaceae bacterium
TCGGGGTCGGTCAAGATCGCTTTGACAACCGCTTTCAAATCGCCGCGGACACCTTGGCCGTTGTTGTTGAAGATCCTGCTGACTCGGCGGATGTATCCCCGCGATGGATTCGATTTGACCAATCGCTGAATCAAGAGCCGCGAAATGAAGGGAGCAACGTTGTCATGATTGGCAATCACGTCCAGCGCTTCTTCGACTTCATCGACACAGGCCTCGTCGGTCATTGGCGAAGCGAGTGGTGAGAGCGTGACGCCAAAGATCGTTTTGCTTGGCGGCGCGTTCGGGTCTTCGCTGTAATTCCTGTTGTTGTCATGCTCCCGATGATCCATCGCCATCGGATCGCCATGATTTCGACCGGCATAAAAGCTGGTCGAAGTGTTATGGAAATACTTGAAGCCGGTGAAAACACGAGCCAGCTCTTTGATGCCTTCGTTGTCGTAGGTCGGGATCAAATTGCCGTTGGCATCGACCTTGAGTCGTCCGTCTTGATGCAACTGATACAGGCCGACGGACTTTAGCTGCATGATTTCGCGGGCATAGTTTTCGTCCGGAAAACGGCCCGCAGAAACATTTGCCTTGCGGTTGCGAACCGAACTGAGATAAACGCCCATGCAGGGATGCCAAGTGACGTCTCCCAACATTTTGCGATATTTCCCGTCGGCATTCTTAACCAGCATGTCGTAGTAATCGCCCATGCCAACCCAATCGGGAATCGTAAACTCGTTATTCCCCTTGCTGCGTTTATCGTCGTTATTGAATCCGGCCCCCGAATCGCTGATCACGAAAATTTGGGCCAGGGCCCAAGCGACACGTTGCCGAAGCTGGTCCGGCGAGCGGAGCGCGATGTGCCACCAGGCTTGATATCGATAGAGATGGACGCCAACGCCCTGCTCATCCAACTCACGACCGTCCGCGGCAATGATGTTGGCGACGACGTCGTTGTGTAATGTCGGCGGCAGCGCGAACTGTTGGTCGATCCATTCGCTGACCGCTCGCTTGTAACCGATCCGCTGAATTCGAGCAGCAAGCGCGTCGATTGACCTTTGATCGGGACCAAAGGTCGCTTTGGAAAGAAACTGTGACGCACGAATCTTCGCCCTGATCTGGCGAACCTCCGTGGAGTTTGTTGCCGGGAAGGTTCCCGCGTCCGCCTGGGGAAGGTGGGCTGGATTGAGGAAGAATAAAGACGTCAACAATAGAAAAACTGTGACCCTACCGCTGTGAGGGATGCCGGGTTGTCGTTGATGCGACATCAATATTACCACCCATGTTCTGGAGACAAGCAGAGAAGAGGACCAGGACGTACACGTGGGAACTGTCACCGGTGAAGGCGAAATTGGAGAATCTCAATTCCACCGGCAGAATGATAACGTGACATGCACAGCAAAGAAAACCCGCAAAGTGGGATTTTTGCGATGTGTGCCGGCCCACTCGCCCGCTATCGACGAGAATCAACAGGGGGCTCACTCGATTTCCTGCATTTCTTGTCAACCCCAAGCGCGAGCGAGGGATTCAATGCTTCACCCGTAAGTCGTTCCCTCGCTTACGCTTGGGGTTGGCAATTCTTAAGAACGCGTAACTGCAAAACTGATGTTTCGGGTTAGCCGCACCCAGCGACGAGCGACTGGGTGTTCAAATGTTCCGTCACCATCGTGGGGGTTCGTAGTTGGATAAGCTTGATGCTTGGGGTACCGGCCTCGACTTCCGTCCACCACATCGATTGGCAACGTGATGAGCGAAATCAGCCTTTTGGTTTTGATCGAAGCTGGCCAAGTTCGCAGTCTTGCCGGACCGGGATTTCAGCTACCGTTGCCGGATGTGCTGATTTGGGGCCCCGACGTACTGTCACGTATCGAAGCACTGACGACCGAAACGGAGGTTTGGCCAACCGAAAGTCAGTTGGCCAGCGCGATGGTTATCGATCGAGATTCACATCGGCTGGTCCGTGCCGGTGCCTCGCAGACCTTTGACACACCCTATCAAGTCATCCTGTTTGACCGGATGCTGTCGGCCGCCTGGGGCTACGACGTCGAGCATGTTGCGCTGACCAATCAAGCGATCGCAGCTGCGGCGCGGATTGATCTTCCGCCGATCGACTCAAAACTTGCCAGGCAGATGATGGCCCGCGCGATGGGCGGACTGGAAGAAGAGAGTGACTTCGAGGACGATCAGCACGACATCGATGAAGACGAAGATGAATATGAAGACGAGTACGCTTATGACGCGGAGGGCGATGACTTTCGCCAATTGACGACGCAGCGAGTTGCAGACGACTCCGAGTCGATGTTGCGCGAGTATGAAGACCACAACTGGTTCGTCAGCATTCGTGCGGTTACCGACGAGCCATTTCGGCATTATCGAGGCGAATATGTGTTGCGAACGTTTTGCGACGGTGGCCCGGATGTGATCGGGCAGTTGACCCGTTTGCACGAAATCAGCGTACCCAAGGAAAGTCAAGCGAAACGAGGCGTTGTGGTCGATGCGAGTATGCGAACATTGAACCTGTGGTCTCATCCTCGAGGGGTTAGCGGCTGGGATGAACTCGATCAAGCCTGGTCGGGGTGGACCATTCAGCGTTGGCATGCCAACGGCTATCGCCGGCAGTTGGAAGTCACCGGGGAGGCAGATCGCGTTGTCACGCCCAGCGACCTGCAATCCCTGTCTGGTTTCGTGCCGCTGATGGTTGAGCAGTTTGACTTGCAGGAGATGTTCGGCCAACTCAAGTCGAGCTATCGTCGTTTCGTGCGCCGCGGATTTGGTTGTCTGGCGATCGTGTTGGCAATTCCTGCCTTGATTGCTTGGGCCGTCAGCGGAGGATGGAAAGGACCGTTCGCGTTTGCAGCGACTTTGTGGGTCATCGCCCTGGTCGTATACCTTCACTTTGCCGGCAAAATAAAACGCGACTTTTCATCGCTCGCCGAAAAACGGAAGCATGTCGAAGAGATGCTGCCGAAGCTGGCACCTGAAACCAAGGAAGAACGAATAGGTAAGGTCAATCAGGTGCTGCAGGCTGCGGGGCTGCCGGACTTTGAGCAAATCCAGGCTTGCGCCGAGCGTGACGATGACGATAATGATGAACCGCTTGAACCAATCGTGGGCGTCCTCGGAGATTGACATGAGCTCGGAGATTGAAATGAGTACGGGCAGTCCGCAAAACGAACGTGAGTTGTTTGTCGCCAGTGATATCCAATCGATACCGGTTTTCGAGTTGCGGCCGATGTGCAGCAATGTCGTCGAGTGGCTGATGGCGATCGTGCTGTTCAAGGTTTGTCGCCTCAAACCTCCCGTCGAATTCGCCACGGAAACTCGCCGGATGGTGCGAATTGAGGCCGAACAAGTGCCCAAGAGGGTGATGAAATACTTTGACGAGTTGAGGCCCAAACTGGAGGAAATGGGTTTCCACGTGAATTATTACGCGACGGTACCAGCCATCGGGCCGATCGCTATCGCCTTGATGACGATGAGCAGTGAGAGCGGAAAATGCCATTTTTTTGCCGTTCGAGCGGCGATCAAAACGGCCAACAATCAAGTCATGGAAGACGGACATTTTGGCTTCGGCAGCCAACTACCCAATGATGGCTCGCTGCTGACGATCTCCAAGGCCAAGCTGCCGAAACCGCGTCCAGGTGTTGAGCGGATGATGATCAACACGTCGGATCCCGCAGTTTTGCTTCGCGAACACCGCAATCGAATGAAGGATCAACCGGTCATCAATACTCCGGCATCCGAGTTGGTCGAACATGCGCGGCGTCAAAACTTGTTGGAGTGCGAGGATTTGTTGGCGCGACGCGTGATTCGGCCGGCAACTCCCGGCGAAATTCAGCGGATCCGGGCGCAGCGATAAGTGTGATTGGATATGATCGGCGTATGCCGCCGTGCCACGAGTGCTGCTTCGAGTCAGTTTTTTGCGCTCGCCGTAAGCTTTCGCCAGATCCGCCAAAACCTATAACGTGACGGTTCGACTTGAACGCCACCACCCACTCTCCGCTCGTCGACCGCTTCGGCCGCATTCACGATAGCGTTCGCTTGAGCGTGACCGATCGCTGCAATATCCGTTGCTTCTATTGCATGCCCGAATCGGACGCTCACTTTGTTCCTCGCGACTGGTTGCTGTCGTTTGAAGAACTGCAACGGCTGGCTGAATTGCTGGTGCGTTGTGCGGGCGTCCGCGACATTCGCATCACGGGCGGTGAACCACTGGTAAGACGTCAGCTTGATCAGTTGATTGGGATGCTGGCGACGATTGAAGGTCTGGAGGATCTGTCGTTGACAACCAACGGGATTTTGCTGGCCCAGCATGCCGAGAGTTTGCGGCAAGCGGGACTGAAACGCATCAATATTAGCCTGGACACCTTGGACGAAGTCTCCTTTCAGCGGATCGCACGGCGGTCCGGCGTCGAACAAGTGATCAAGGGCATCGACGCGGCGATGGAGGCTGGTTTCCAATCCGTCAAGCTAAACACGATCGCTATCCGAGGAATCACCGAACCCGATGTGATCCCATTGATGGAGTTTGCCCGTGGTCGTGGCTTGCCGCTGCGGTTTATCGAATTCATGCCGCTGGATTCGGACCGCGCGTGGGAACACCGTAGCGTGCTTTCGGGTGACGAATTGCTGGCCGCGATTGAGAATCATTTTGGCTCTGTGAGCGCCCAGTCGCGAGCAACCGCGGCGCAGCCGGCCGAGGAATTTCAGCTGCCGGGCGGATACAGGTTCGGGATCATCCGATCGGTGACGGCACCGTTTTGCTCGGCCTGCAACCGGATTCGGATCACGGCTGACGGTTCGATCCGAAACTGCTTGTTCGCCCATGACGAAGTGCCGCTACGAGATTTGATGCGGGGCGGGGCCACGGACCACGAATTGTTAGCGGAGATTCGCCGCTGTGTGGCAGCCAAGAAAGCGGGGCACGGCATCGACAGCGATGGCTTCTTGCCACCCGAGCGACCGATGTACGCGATTGGCGGGTAGCCAACATTCATACCACCTGTGCGGAGCTTTTTTCAGCGACTAGATTAGGCCCATGGATAATCTATTTCAGCTTGAAGACGACATCGCGGTGGTCATCGGCGGAACCGGCGAACTGGGCGGCTTGATGGCCGAGGCCCTGGGTGCCTTTGGTGCCAAAGTTGCTGTCGTGGGACGAAACGCCGAACGCGGAAAGACGCGGGTCAATCGCATTGAACACGGCGGCGGCGAAGCCAAATTCTTTGCCGCTGATGGACTCAGCGCCGATTCCTTGCACGAAGCACGCGAGGCAATCAAATCTTGGGCGGGCGGTCCGGCGTCGATTTTGGTCAATGCTGCCGGCGGTAATCGGCCGGAAGCGACGATTCCACCCGGAGGCGACTTTTGCAAGTTGCCGCTGGACGCCTGGCGTGACGTGTTTGATTTGAATCTGGTCGGCGGCGCTTTGCTGCCCAGCCAGGTGTTTGGCCAGGACATGATCGACACCGGCATCGGCAGCGTGATCAACATCGCCTCGATGTCAGGCATGATTCCGCTCTCACGCGTCGTCGCTTATTCGGCAGCCAAGGCGGCCGTGATTAATTTCACGATGTGGCTTGCCCGCGAATGGGCCACCACGGGTGTCCGCGTCAATGCGATCAGCCCCGGTTTTTTTCCCGCCGAGCAAAACCGAAAACTTCTTTTTCAGGATGACGGCAGCTACACCGAACGTGGTGGCCAAATCATCGGCCACACCCCAATGGGCCGCTTTGGCAAGCCGCAAGAGCTAGCGGGAGCGGTTGTCTGGTTGGCTAGCCGTCACGCCTCCTCGTTCGTGACCGGTCAAAACATTTGCGTCGATGGTGGCTTTGCCTCCGTCACGATTTAAAGAACAGTAAGCCAGTCGCTGTGCTGGCAGCTGCCAGGACGAGTCCTGGCCCACGCATCCATTGCCAATCGCGAGATAGATAAACCAGGAACGAAAATGATTGAGCTTCGCAGCGACGCAAAATACGCCATGGTCATTCCCACCAGCATGGGAACCCGCCTGACGCCAGTGAACAATCAGCCGTTTCACTGCAGCGATACTTTTAAGATGCAGGCCACCAGTGCGGAGTCGAACGTGGGCAGCGTTTCTTCTTTTCTGGGCTTACCGGTCAAGATTTTGACGGCGTTTGTCAAAGACAGTCCCATCGCACGCTTTATCAAAGACGACTTGGGGCGTCGTCACATGGACTTTGAAGGACCTGAGTTTGAGCAAGAGACGCCTTGGGGTGTGCGGCATCAGATCAACATGGCCGACAGCGGCTGGGGTCCACGAGGCCCACGCGTGCAAAATGATCGTGCCGGCGAAGTTAGTCGCAATCTGCATGTCAAATACTTCGACCTGGATCGCATCTTTGGCGACGAAGGCGCGAAAATAGTTCACATGTCCGGTCTGATCGCGGCACTGTCGGAAGACGCCAGCAATTTTTGCTTGGAGATCGCTCGGGCGGCCAAGAAGCATGGCTCCAGAATTTCCTTCGACCTCAATCATCGCGCGTCATTCTGGGCTGGACGCGAACAGGAACTCTCCGCAGCCTTCAAAGAGATCGCCAGCCTGTCTGACTTTCTGATCGGCAACGAGGAAGATTTTCAATTGTGCCTGGACATCGAGGGACCACCGGCGGGCGGCAAGGACATCGCCGCCAAGATCGAAGGTTTCAAGGAAATGATCAAACGGGTGAAAACCGAATATTCGGGGGCGACTTTGTTTGCCACGACGTTGCGTGAAGTGGAAAGCGCGAATTCACACATGTGGGGTGCCATCGTTTCGCATGGCGATGACTACCACGTCGTCGAACCGCGGCGGATCGGGGTGTACGACCGTATCGGCGGTGGTGATGGATTTGTGGGTGGTCTGCTGTACGGGGTTCTCAACCAGTGGGATGCCGAGAAATGCACTCAGTTTGGTTGGGCCACCGGTGCGCTGGCCGCCACGATGCACACCGATTACGGGCAACCGGCCGACGAAAAACAGGTGTGGAGCATTTGGCAAGGAAATGCGCGAGTGAGGCGGTAGACTTCGGGCAGTTCATTCGGGTCAGACACCTTTTGAATCAAAACCTGGCTTTTAACGCAGGCTCGGAGAACAAAGCGGTGAGAACCGTGGGGCCTCTGGTGTTTTCGGTCCGCAAGGCTAGCTAGCATTCCGCCTGCCGCCTGCCGCCCCCTGGCAAGCATGATCCTCGTCGAAAGAAAAACGCGGTATGATGATGCGATGGACGATACGCTCCCCATCAGCGAAGAGAAGGTGCTGCTCGAGCGTGGCATCGAGCGACTCAACTCAGGTGACACGTCGGTTCGCGGC
The DNA here is from genome assembly GCA_041623895.1 of Pirellulaceae bacterium. Taxonomy (GTDB): domain Bacteria; phylum Planctomycetota; class Planctomycetia; order Pirellulales; family Pirellulaceae; genus JBFJVZ01. Next base: position 7,298 of record JBFJVZ010000393.1, read on the forward strand.
GAACTGCTGAA
>JBFJVZ010000394.1:0-7292 GCA_041623895.1 Pirellulaceae bacterium
ATGATGCGCAGCCGTACGGCACGATCAAACGCGTCAGCAAGCGAGTTGCGAAATCTGATGCGCCGCGTCATCGCCGCCGGCAGCGACCAGGCGGCACTGGCCACCGCGGTTAAACAAATAGAGAATTGGGTTGCTGGCGACAAGCAGCGCCAAGCAGCGTTGGGCCAAATGGCGGCAGCGGCGATGGAACGAGGCGCAGGATCCGAAGCTGCACAAAAACAAATCAAAACTTGGAAAGAAAAGTTCTCGGAAAAAGAGCCGGCACCTGAAAACAAAGAGAAGTGAATGCGTTGGTCGTGTGCTCTTCTGTTGCTTGGCCTGATGACCAACTCGGTGCGCGCTGATGATGCGGTGGATTTCGATACAGAAATCGTCCCCATTCTTACACGCGCAGGCTGCAATGCCGGCTCCTGTCACGGTGCTGCGATCGGTCGCGGTGGTTTTAAGCTGTCTTTGCTCGGATCAGATGCTGCCGCGGATCATGCAGCCATCGTGCATCAACTGCAAGGCCGCCGAGTCAACCTTTCTGATGCAGAGAAAAGCCTGCTGCTGAAAAAACCAGCCGAGCAACTTGGCCATGAGGGCGGGTTGAGACTGGAGCAGGACTCGCCGCATTACTCAAGAATCTTGCATTGGATCAGCCAAGGCGGACAGCGGATTCAGAAGCGACGGCTCACGGAATTGGTCGTCAACCCAAGTGATGTTGTCAGCAAAAACACGGACGAAAGTTTCAACGTTCACGTCACCGCAATGTTCGACGATGGTCAATCGACTGATGTTACTTTGACAACGGTTCTGACCGCCGATGATCCCGATGCGGTCAAGATCGACGCTGATCACGGAAAATTGACGGTTACTCGTCGCGGTATTCACACCGTGATCGCTCGTTTCCTGGACCGCGTTGTTCCGATTCGGATTACGGTTCCGCTAAACGATGACTGGCAACCTGAAACCAGGCCTGGCGAAAACCAAATTGATGTATTCATCAATCGGCAACTGGATCAACTTCGGCTGCCAAGCTCGCCGCCCGCACCCGCCAGCCAGTTGTTGCGGCGAATTACTTTGGACTTGGTTGGCCGACTGCCGACGCTGGACGAATACCGTCAGTTCGGGCGAGATGCTTCGCTGCAGGCATTGGTCGATCGGTTGCTGGACTCGGAGGCACACGCGCGCTATTGGGCGCTGAAATGGGCAAACATCCTGGCGATCGATTCCAAACAGCTGCAGCCTGAGGGCGCAAGAGTATTTCACGATTGGCTTGCCGAGCAAATTCAGAGCGATACGCCCATTACCGTTATGGCAAAGACGATGCTCACGTCCTTGGGGGATGGCCACGAGATTGGCCCGGTGAATTTCTTGCGCAGCGGATCCTCACCGGGCGACTTGGCCGAGCATGCCTCGCGCGTCTTCATGGGTGCTCGCCTGAGATGTGCGAATTGCCACAATCATCCGCTGGATCGTTGGACCCAAGACGACTATCACGGGCTGGCGGCGATCTTCGCCAAAGTGAAACGCGACCGTGTTGTCAGTTTTTTGAAGCGCGGCGAAGTCACTCATCCCGTCAGCGGGCAAGCGGCGATCCCGCGGATCCCCGGTGATCGCGATCTGGCACCGGATACCGATGGCAGAATTGAATTTGCGAATTGGTTGACCGGTGATGACAACCCCTATCTGGCAACAGTAACGGTCAATCGGTTGTGGCAACAGTTGATGGGACGGGGCTTGGTCGAGCCTGCAGACGATCTGCGTGCGACGAATCCGGCGACAAATCCCGACTTGCTGGATTGGCTTGCGCGTGACTTTGCCGAGCATGGATACCGGATGAAGCACACGCTGCGAACGATTTGTCTTTCGCATGCTTATCGCCGCAGTTCACAGCCGGTGCCGGGCAACGAAGCGGACACGGTGTTCTTTTCACGCTATTTGACGCGGCCGCTGGAAGCGGAAGTGATTGCAGATGCGATCGCTGATGCCACGGGTGTTTTGATTCGACATGGCGATCAGCCAACCATCCGCGCGGTCGCCCTGACAGATAACCGTGCGTTATCTGCTTCCCTGCAGGTCTTGGGCCGCTGTGATCGGATGACGGACTGTGCATCGGGCCGCATGACCGGCGCATCACTCGCCAGAACACTGCATCTGATCAATGGTCCGCTGATCAACGATCGAATCAGCCATCCAGATGGGCGGCTGGCAAAAGCATTGGCCGCCGAACCTGATAACGAAAAACTTATGGACCGGCTGTACCTGATCACTCTCGGGCGGCCGGCGGACAACCGGTTATATTGGCGAAAGCAGCTGTCCGCAGCAAATCTGGATGATCCGCAGGCACGAGCAGAGTTCTTCCAGGATCTGTTTTGGGGACTGTTGACCAGCGAATCCTTTATCACCAATCATTAAGGCCACGAGCGGCTTCCGCAAATGAACCACAAGAAAACGGTCCATCACGAATCTCTAAGGGGCCTAACTACTTGGTCCTTCAACATTTCTTGTTCGATATTGGACGTTTTTGTGTTACGCCTACCAACCTCATGAACAAGCCGACCCACCGACGTTGCGACGGAATTCTCAGGCGTGATTTGCTGCACGTCGGCGGATTGACCGCGTTTGGATTCGGATTGAGCGATTGGTTTGATCTGCAACGCGCGTCTGCCATCTCTCCGAACGCATCGGCAAAGTCGTGCATCCTGATCTGGCTGGACGGTGGTCCCAGCCATCTGGAAACATTTGATTTGAAGCCGCACGCGCCTCAGGAAGTTCGTGGGCCATTCGAGCCGATCGCGACCAACGTTCCGGGGATTCAGATCGGCGAGCATTTTCAGCGGACGGCGCAGCTGGTCGACAAACTGGCGATCATTCGTAGCGTCACGTCAACGCTTGGCGAACATAACTTTGCCAGCCACTATTTGCTGACCGGATACAAGCCGACACCAGCACTGGTCTATCCCGGAATGCCGGCCGTGGCCACGCACGTTACCGGCAACTCCGGATCGGTGCCCGCCAATGTCGCCATCGCAAAGCCAAACGCGATGGCGGGTGCAGGCTACTTGGGCGACCGCGCGGGCGCTTTTGTGGTTCACGGCGATCCCTCCAAACCTGATTTCAAGGTCAAAGACCTGACGTCGCCCACAGGATTATCACTCGAACGGCTCGCCCGACGTCGACAACTTCGTGAGGCTGTCGACGATTTCGCCAGGTCGTCGGAAGCGTCTTCGCAGCCGCGCGATCCATCTTTTCAGCAGGCTTATCGTTTGATCGCATCACCGCAGGCGCGAGCGGCGTTTGATCTGAACCAAGAATCGTCGGCACTGCGGGCTCGTTATGGGCGTCACCAAATCGGACAAAGCTGTCTGATGGCACGTCGTTTGATCGAAGCGGGAACCAAGTTCGTTACCGTAACCGATCGAGGCTGGGATACGCACGAGGATTTGGTTTTACGGTTAAAGGAAGGCTTCACGGGTGGCCGCGTTGGAAAAATTCCGAAGTTGGATACCGCATACGCAGCGCTGTTGGATGACCTTTCGCAGCGCGGGTTACTCGATTCGACACTCGTAATCCTGATGGGCGAATTTGGCCGCACGCCGAAACTGAATCCCCGCGGCGGCCGCGATCATTGGCCGCGAGCCTTCAGTGTTGTTCTGGCCGGTGGTGGAATTCGCGGCGGGCAAGTCGTTGGCAAGTCCGATGCCCATGGTGAGCGTCCCGCGGATCGACCGGTCACACCGTCCGATCTTGTTCGCACCATTTATCACTCGCTGGGCATCGATCCCGCGGATGAGTTGCTGACCGCCGATGGACGTCCGGTGCAAATCAACCGGGACGGCGTGCTGATCAACGAGTTACTTTCGTGATTGGCAAGACCACTCGACGTTCGTTTGTTGCGGCGATCGCCGGGCTGCCGTTGGTAAACTGCCTGGCGGCGGATTCGTTTTCGCCGCCAATCACCGCGTTGGCTTTTAGCCCCGACGGAAAGCAAATCGTCGCGGGTTCGCAAGCTGGCGTCATGATAGTTGATGCCACCAGCGGCGATGTGATCAAGTCGATCGACGCCGGCATGGACAATGTTCACGACGTTCAGTTCGCGCCGGATGCAAATGCTCTTGTCGTCGCCGGCGGCGTTCCAGCAGAAACGGGCATGGTTCAAGTTTTGCAGTGGCCTACGCTGGCGCGACAGCAGACGCTGCAAATTCATGACGACGTCATTTACAAGATCGATTTCGCTGCCGACGGTTCCCATTGGGTAACCGCCTCGGGCGATCAAGTTTGCTCCGTTATCAAAACCGGTACCGAAAAACCCGTCACACGATTCACGCGACATTCTCGCGGTGTGATGGGGGCAGTCTTTTTGCCCGACAAAGAAACGATTGTCAGCGGATCACGTGATGAAACGCTGCGAGTCTGGAATGCCTCCAGCGGTGAAAATCTGAGGACGCTGCACAATCATTCACGCGACGTCCTGGACTTGGCCGTTAAGCCAACATCGGGTGGTTTGCCGATGGTGGCCTCCGCATCGGCCGATTTTACGGTTCGTTTTTGGCAACCAACCATCGGCCGCATGGTGCGATTCGCGCGGCTACCGAGCGAGCCGCTGTGCATTGCCTGGTGTGCCGGCGATAAACTGATCGCAGGTTGCCGTGATGGATCGGCAAGACTGGTTAACTCGCAGACCGTACAGATCGAGAGTACGTTTCCGCTCAGTGACGGATGGCTCTTCGCAGTCGCGGTCAGTCCAACGAATGATCGTCACCTTGTCTTTGGCACCACCAACGGGGGACTGCATCGACTGGATCTCTAACGGGAGCGCAAAGGATGGTGACCACAACGGTTGGCTGGGGCGACGCTCCCGCCGAGCCGCAAACCGATTTCCCCATTTCCGGCTCGGCGGGAGCCTCGCCCTCCCAATTCACAGACCCCACGTTTCCGGTCCCAATTCACACACCCCACGTTTCCGGTTTCGATTCACAGTCATGTCAACACGAACAATCGCATGACAGCTGACGACTTGATTGCCGCTGCGTACGATCCGGAGACCACTGCGGCGCTGTGCCGAAAGTTGGCCGATGCGCTGCGTGAACATTTGCAGTGCGTGCAGTCAGCCGGCGCGCCGGTGTCGACTTGGGTCGAACCTGCCGACAACATTGCGATCGCCGATCAGATCCTGGAACAAGCCGCCGGCCGTGGCGATCTTGAATCCATTTCCCAGCGGTTCGAACAACTGGCCAGACTAAGTCTCGGTCGCGGGCAAAACCTGAATCATCCGCACTACATCGGCCATCAAGTCCCCGCTGCTTTGCCGCTGGCCGGATTGTTTGAGGCGGTTGCGTCGGTGACCAATCAAGTTCAAGGCGTTTATGAAATGGGACCTTGGGCCGTGTCCGCCGAGCGGGCGTTGATCGAGCGGCTGGGGGAAAAAATTGGCTTCGCATCAGGCAAGTTCGGTGGGCTGGTCACATCCGGTGGTTCGCTGGGAAACTTGACTGCACTGATAACGGCGCGGAACAAGGCGATCCCGGACGGTTGGGCAAAAGGAATTACCAACGGTGCTGCAAGACCCGTGATCGTTGCCCATGCCGACGCGCACTATTGCGTTGATCGGGCCGCCGGTGTGATGGGCATTGGAACAAACCAACTGATCCGCTTGCCACTGGACTCCGATCGTCGCATCGACGTCATTCAGTTAGACCGAATTCTGAAAGACTTGCGACATCGATCCGTCCCGATCATCGCGGTGGTCGCGGTTGCCGGATCGACACCCATTGGCGCCTTCGATCCTCTGGAGGAGATCCATCGTGTTTGTGATCGCCATCATGTTTGGCTGCACGTCGACGCGGCGCACGGCGGCGCGGCTTGTTTCAGTGATCAGCATCGACAGCTGGTCAACGGGCTGCAGCTGGCTGACAGTGTTGTTTTTGATGCTCACAAGATGATGTTCGTGCCGGCACTCTGTGCTTTTGTGTTCTATAAAAACCGCGATGATCGATTCAGGGCGTTCCAGCAGTCGGCGCCGTACTTGTTCGATCCCTCGTCGCCGGACATGGCGGAGTATGACAACGGTGTGGTCACGCTGGAGTGCACCAAACGCGCCGCCGCATTAGGTTTGTGGGCTGTATGGTCGATCTTTGGCGAAAGCTTGTTTGAACAATTGGTGGACAAAGTTTTTGCCACCGCCCAAGAGCTGTATGAACTGCTGCAAAACGACGAAGATTTTTCAACTTATGGTCCGCCAACAAGCAATATTGTCGTATTCCGTTACGAACCGGAGACCGTGCGGGATGCGAGTGCCGAACAGATCGATCGCGTGCAGTTGGAACTTCGTCGCAAGATTAACCGCAGCGGCAAAGCGTACTTGACGCAAACCAGTATCGACGGCCGCGTCTATTTGCGTTCCACGATCATGAACCCGTTGACCGACAAAACTCACTTGGCCGAGATCGTTCATCAGCTGCGGCAATACCTGGAAACGTGGATCTCCTTATGACGGTAACGGCTTATTTCTTCGGAATCCTTATCATCACCCTGTTGGCGTTGTTCGTTGTCATTGTCGGACCACTCGCGCTAAACTTCGTGCTTGAACGACCGTCAGGTATCCTTCGCGAGTGGCACCAAACGATGACCACTATTCCCGCCGACACATCAAGCCCGTCTTCACAGGAACTTTGGGATGCCGCAATCTCAGTGCTTGATCGCGCCGACGGAAAGCTGATCCGTGAGTGGAACTCGCCATATTCATTCGGAGAGGGGGTTTATCGTGAGTACCGCTTAAACGATACTGACGTTCTGATCGAGGTCGATCGCCGGAACGGGTTTACGATTTCGGGAAAGAGCACCGTCGCGGAGCCGCTCGCACAACAGATCCAACGCGAAGTGCAGTTGAGCCGATAACGATGCCATCGCCGCAGCACGGCATCGGGCATTTACACAGGGAAACCGCGCGGCCGGCTCGGTCATCGCATCCGAACTTCCTACAATCGCCAAAATCCCGCCATTTTCCGCTTATTTTGCCTCGTTGCGAACGATCGATATACCGGGATCACGAGACACGAATTAGTCTGCAAGACACTTCTGCTTCTTCCTCTTGATCGTCCAACTGTCGTGTCGTCAACACAAGATCCTTCGGTCAACGATTCCATCGCGCAAGCCGATGTGACCATCACACTGGGCATCGGCCAACGTAGTTTCAATGTGTTTCAGTTCGGGACGGTGACCGCGTTCATGCTGCTGGCCATCGTTCATTTTTTCTGCGATCGAACATTTGGCGAGGGCATCATCACCAAGCTGATGGGGATTTTCGA
>JBFJVZ010000395.1:0-7247 GCA_041623895.1 Pirellulaceae bacterium
CCTACCGATGATCCCACATCAATGATGAAATTGCTCTAAGCATCAGGGACATGCGGGGCGACAGAAAACTAAAACGCAGTCGAGAATTCGGTTTGACTGCCAGCCAGTGGTTATTCATCCCAAAGAGCGTGGTACGGTTGCTCGGATTCGTACAGTTTCAGCCGCTTTTCCAGTTTGGGTTTGGTCTCGCGGTCGTGACATTTCTTAATCGCCCGTTTCTGAGTCTTGACTGCCCGCTTGAAATCTCCAAGTTCGGCATAGGCCGCGGCCAAATCGTCCAGGTATTCGTTGTCGGACAGATCGTTGGCCAACTCAGCCAACTCCACGGCCCGCTGCCCGTCTCGGATTTTTTGCTCGGGACATGTCGCTAACAACCAAGCCAGCGTGGAAAGCGCTCGTGGTTCATCATCACTCAGCGAAATCGCTTGCTCAAAGTCTTTGATCGCTTTGCTGTAACTCTGCTGATGGCAGTAAGCGTTGCCGCGGAACAGATGCGCCCAGGCGTGTTCTGGATCAATCTTCAGACTTTGGTTCAAATCTGCTAACGCTTCCTCCAATCGCTTGTCATCGCAGCGGATACCGCCGCGGAAAACATACGACTCTTCCAAGAACAGCTTGACACTGTCAGCCAGTCGAATCGCCTCTGTTAAATCCGCTTCCGCTTGTGCCCCATGAGCCAAGCAAAAATGAGCCGCTCCTCGAATGTGCCAGGGCAGGTACGAATCGGGGCAGAGTTCAATGGCTCTGGTGGCATCAGCGATGGCATCGTCAAACTCATCCAGTTCATAGTTCGCCCAAGCCCGCGCGGTCCAAGCTTTCGCCGATTCCGGGTCCTTGACGATTTTCTTCGTCATCTGCGTCCGAATCTGCTTTGGTGTCTTAGGGTTGTCACCGAGAAAATTCAGGAACACATCCTCCACTTCGTCAGCAGTGTCGACCATTTTTTAAGCCCTCATTAAACTTGCCTGGTTCTGTTGAGCGGTTGGCCCTGCTGCACCAATTCAATTCAAAGTCGCAATACATGGGTCGCTGCCGGCGGGACAAAACGGGAGGGCGAGGCTCCCGCCGAGCCGCTCTTTGCCGAGAACGCAACGGCTCAGCGGGAGCTTCGCCCTCCCAGTTACCACGAATCTGAGTTTTGAGACAAAGCCTGACTGACTCAAAGATTGTAAAGGTAAACCAAAGCGGCTGCTCAGTTTTGCAGCTTCGCTTGGCCGTCTGCGGAAATCCGCCACGAGAGTTCTCGCAACTTTGCCTCTCGCAGCGACTTGCTCAACGATGCGTGGGCCAGCGGCAGTGAACCGCAAAGCGTCTGGCGGGCCGCCTCAAAGGTTTGCCGTGTCCCAGCGGTCACCGACCACTGCGAGCCGATGTAGGTGTAATAACGAGCAATCAATCGCAGATTCTTCATTTGCGTGCGCGTCAGCAACTCGGATTGCTGCTGGTCCAGTTCGGCAATTCGTCTCAAGCGATCCGCATCGGCGGCGAATTGCTTTACATCCGCCCGTAGCGTCCAGTTCACACCATCTGCGTCTTCCCCGCCCCAGACAACAAACCGCTGCTGTTTGCGGTCGGGTTGAATCCGCGCCTTCAGCAGCGCTTGGGTGACCTCAGTAGCAAGCCTCACCAACCCTGCCGCTTTTTCCGCGGGAACTTCGCTGCTGTCGAAACGAGCAAGTGCGTCCAGCGTGGCGCGCGCGCCGCGCGGGTCGTTGATAACGCCTTCGTATCCGGTATGACCCTGCCGCGCATAAGTCTGCAAGCGGTCAAGTATCTGGTCCAGCGTATGCGGTACACGCTGCAGAGCCACATCGACAAACCAATTGATGCCGGGACCGTCCGGCACTGACTGTTCATACTCCCCAAGCACGTGCAATATCCGTTGGCTGCCGGCCAGCCTTGGTTGCTCGACGATTTGTACTAACGCATCAGGCAGCGTGCTCATCAAGTGGCGCGCTGTCTCGGCCTGATCCTCGCTGCTGTTCTTGGCGGCGTACTCACTGACCGGACCGGGCAATGGGATTCCAATACGGCGACTCCTCAGCGCCGCCAAATCTTCGGCTGTTATCTGGGGCGCGGCGTATGGTTTCTTACCCGATATTGCAGCTTGAAAAACGGCATCGTCGCTGGATAACAGCCACGACTCCGTCTTACCTGCGGCGGTCGAATCAATGTGGTGAAAGATCTCGTGGTGAAAGGTCAACTGCAGTTGCCCATCGGAGTAGTAGGCGGCGGCGACTGCGTCCGAGCGGTTGTAGACGCCAAAGTAGCGATAGCCTCCCAATTGCTGGTCGTAGGAACGGCGGAACCCGTCGCCCGTTTTCGATACGCAAGCGGCGAAAACGCCCATTGCCTTCAGTCCCACATCGCCAAGGTAGCCGCGTGGATACTTTCTGGCTTCCGCCAAGCAAATGGCTGCCGCGTTTGCCTTCCGCTGGTCATTCAACGGCTTGAGGATGTCGTAATACCTTCCGGGCGGCAAATCCTGGCGATCAAAGACAAGTTGAGCTCCGGAATGGTCCCGGAATTCGCGAAGCAGCACCTGCAAATCGGGCTCGATCGCGGAGCTCGGGACGACGACAACCACCGTCGCCGCCGCCAAAAGAACACGACAAGAAAGATCGCTCATCTTTCATCCTTGCAGACTCGGCACGGTTGATGACACTCAGGCTGTTCCCAATACGGACAAGTGCCCCGAATAGTTCAGATTGACATTCCGTTTCGGAACAAACTGCCCATCACCATTCCAGTTCACTGAATTCGGACTCCGTCCCTTTGACGTAGTACCCAACCCACTCGATCTTGTTGAGTGATTCTGGCAACTCGAGACTCATGGGCTTTCCATTGATCGTCGCGGTCGCCTGATGTTGGGTCAGATCCAAATCGATGACAATTTCAAAGATATCGTGCGGCTGAAAGTTGGCTGGCTGCTTTGCCAGGGCACCGACATTGGCCCAGCCACCGGGAAAGGCGACGTGGTTGTTTAAGCCGATCGCCGTACCAATCTTGACGGTGCCGTTATTGCTCGCTGTCGTGCCAAATGCGATTGCCGCGTTGCGAATCTTTCCGCTTTGCTGCGTGCTGCGGTAACTCGCTTTCAATTGAAGCTGTCCGGTGATTGGTTCTGTTAGTTTTCTCAGTGCCAAGCCTTCACCACTGGCAGCGAGTCGATAGCCAAATTCGCTGGCCGTGACGGTCGCCCCCAGGACGTGATCGAACTTGCCCGTTTCATCTTTTCCAGCTGCCGGCTCGGCCGACTTTTTTGGCTTTCTCTGGCCACCTTTTTCATTTTTCCACCAATCCGGACCTTCCTTCAGCACCGCGGCATCGTGAGCGATCAACTGCTGACGAAGCTCGGCAAACTTATCGGGATAAGTGGCCGACAACTCGGTGGTTTCCTGCCAATCGTTGCGAATGTTGTACAGTTCAAAGGAACTCAAGTCGTTGGACCCGAGGATCTTCCAATCGCCCACTCGCATCGCAACCTTGGACGACTCGGGCGCCAAATGATTTCGCCAATACAACGGTTGCCTGCGCTCAATCGGTTGGCTTTTCAGCAGCGGCATGATGCTGGCACCATCGATCGTGCGGTCCGTGGGTAATGCCGCGCCGACGATTTGGCAAATGGTGGGAAAAATGTCCGAGCCGATGACGGGCGTATCGCTTTCGCTACCCGCTTCGACGTGTCCCGGCCAACGGATGATTCCCGGAACGCGAATACCGCCTTCGTGCGAAGCCCGCTTGCGGCCTCGCAGTCCGCCAGTCGATCCCCGCGTGCGTCCTTTGGTTCCGGCACCTTCGGGACCGTTGTCGGAAGTAAAGAAAACAAACGTGTTGTCGCGGTATCCCATGGCATCGACCGCCGCCATCAACTTGCCGAACGCCGCGTCCAGCTGAGTGATATTGCCGTGGTGCTGGCGAATTCCCTCATCGTCGATATCGGCATACGGCTGCATGAACTCTGCGGCCGACTCAATCGGCAAATGCGGTTCATGCGTCCAGAGCGTTATAAAGAACGGGTTCCCCGAATCTTTGCGTGACCGCAGCCAGCTTTCCGCTTCCTGGGCGCACAACAGCGAACTTGCCCCTTCCATGCGTCCGACTTCGTTGCCGTTGCGAACGAAGTTCACCGGATTGATGTGATTGGGAGCGGCATTGTTTTGTGTCGCCAGCCAATGATCGTAGCCATGATCGTCCGGTTGAGGTTGCTCTGGGCTATTGAACTTGCCGTTCAGATGCCATTTGCCGGCATGACAAGTATCGTAACCGCGTTCCTTCAGGATTTCCGCGATCGTGATCTCACTCGTTCGCAAGTGGTAATCGCTGCCGGCCGGAATCCAGCGCCAGACGCCGTTTCGATAAGGTGTGCGTCCAGTCAAGATGGCCGATCGCGATGGCGAGCAAACACTGCAGCCGGCGTAACACTGCGTCAGCCGCAGACCTTCTGCAGCAAAGCGATCAAGATTCGGACTCTTGATGCTGGGGTGACCATAGCAGCCAAGATCTCCCCAGCCCTGGTCATCGGTCAGAAAGACAATGAAGTTCGGCCGCTCATCAGCATGAGCGCCCGCCGACAGAAAATAGACGGCGGCAAACAGCAGCAGCAGGGTGATCGATCGCATAACAATCTCGAAAGGAGTGTATGAAAGCAGCAACGATCATACATCGAACCGCCGATGCTTGAGAGCTATCCTTAAGATACTCACCATGACTGGGAGGGCGAAGCTCCTGCTGAGCCTCCAAATGACGCTCGCCGGAGCCTCGCCTTCCCAGTCACGCGCAAACTTTCAGTCAGGAGTTTTCGGATGCCAAAGAATGTGATTCTCGCCGCGTCGTTGCCGGCGACCGCTGACCAACTTTTCGATATGTATCTTGATCCGGAGATGCATGCGGCCTTCACCGGAGCGCCGGTTGTCATCGACCGTCGGCCCGGTAGCCCATTCGTCGCCTTTGATGGAATGTTGTCGGGAACGATCTTGCACGTCGAACCAAAGCGGCTGATTGTGCAAACGTGGAGAAGCGCCAACTGGCCTGCCGAATCGATCGACTCTGTGCTGACGCTTTTATTCTGTCCCGAGCCGGACGGTGCACGTATCGAACTGGCGCATGTGAATGTCGCCGACCAGGACTTTGCCGGAGTCAGTCAAGGCTGGGAAAAGTACTATTGGCAGCCTTGGCGCGAGTATCTTGCAAAATAGACCCAAGCTGCTTCCTGTCTGGACAGGGAGCCGGTCACAAACAACATCAAGCCGAAACTTCCATTGCCCCGCGCTCCGGTGATGGGTCATTGGCACAATCATGATCTTTGCTTCGGAAGACCTTGCCGATCAAGGATCTGAACAGCGTACCCAGGTCGGCAAGTTGAGGCCGCCAATCATCCCTGGCAAAAAAATCCAAGTGATCTTTGCCCAGCAGCAGGTGCGTTAAACCCAATTTCGAGCTCTTTTGTTTTCGATATGCCCGCAGATCCTTGATCAGATTTCTGCAGCGTCTACCGACCTGATAGTTAGAATCAAAGTCGGTTCGCCCGTGAACAAGTAGCTGGTAAAGTCCCCATGGGAAATTCGCGCCGGAGGCGATCGCCAGCGGCAGTGATCCCCAGAATCTCGCATTGATCTCCAAGAACACCCACTCTCGCGTTTGCAGGTTGTATCGAAATTCAAACATGGCCACGCCGCTGTAGTTCAGTTCCCCCACCAGCTTATGCGTCGCATCACTTAGCGCGGGAATTTCTGCGATGGTTTCGCGATAGGTGCTGCCGCCGTCGATCGTCTCGCGCAAACGTCGATGCTGAAGCTGCATCAAGACTTTTCCTTCGCTGGCCAGCACCTCAACACCCACTCCGTCTCCAGAAAAACTTTCTTGAATCAAAAGCCCATCTGCGGGGCAGTCTTCACGAAATCTATCAGCCAATTGGCCGGGTGTTTCGATTCTTACAGCCGATCGTTTGTTCATCACGTCGTCCTGCGTGATGGAAGAACGCGGCTTGACGTAGACCGGAAATCGCAGCTGATGACCGTCGATTACCGTCAGTTCAGGCTCTTGCGAAGCGTCACAAACTTGCCGGTGATCGAGTGCAAACTCACAGGGTGTATTGATTCCCAGGGCTTTCGCTGCGTGACCTGTTTCGCCTTTGTCGAATGCAATCTTGAATGCCTGATCATTGATCAAATACCAGTTCGTATCGGAACTCAATCGTTCTCGCGCGGTTTGCAGCGGAATTACGGCAAAATCATTACAGGGAATGACCAAATCGAATGGCTGCTCTTGCGTCAAACGGTTCAGCGCTGTCAGCCACTCAAAGGAATCAAGGCTGTAGGGCGGGATCGAATGAAACCGGCTGACATACTTGGACTTCAGCGCCGGCGATGCCGGATCGCACCAGGCGACGTGAACAGCAAGTCCTTCGCGGCCAAGTCCTCTGGCAACCGCCAAGATCACACGATCATCGTTGCCCAACAGTAGTACTCTGTTTGTTAATTCACCGGCGGTATTTTTGCTTTCCGCGCGCGGCTGACAGATTTGTTGCTCTGCATTCATAAGACACTGGCCTTGAAAGCTGAATAAAGCGATTGAATTCTCAGGATTGCCATCTGTTTGGCTGTTTCGTCAAACAGGATTGGCGTAAAAATGGTTACCAGAGCGAGCACGACAAAGCACAAACAGGCGATCCATTTCCCCAAACAGATCGCCAGCAAGACAGCTCCGACAACGAAGACTCCGCGATCGATTCTCAGTCCGTGCCGTTGACAAAGAATCAAGACGCCAACCAACACAATCGCATGGGCAACCAACGTCGAAGCGACGACGCCTTCGATTCCAAACGGCCCGATCAAGGTCAGGCCGAGCACAAAGTTGGCAGTCAGCCCGAACAGCAGCAACGAACTGCTCAGCCAAGTCTTCTCGATGCACCAAAAATATTTTTGGGCGACAAACGTCATCGCAGCCAGGCTGCAATAGGACAGCGTCATCGGCAACAGTGCTTCGCCGATCGCAAACTTGTTATGCCAAATACCGCCAAACAATAGCGGTGCACACAACAGAATTCCGATCGAGCCGAATACGCACAATAACCCGATTGCTTTCAGCATCAGATTCATCCGCTCAGTCACGGCGTCGCGGTTTCCTGATTCCCAATCTTTGCTCAAGTAAGGAATGCCCATGGAACCGGCCATCGCCCCCAGTGTCATCAGCAGAGCTGGCAGGATGCACGCCGTGTGGTACTGGCCGATCAGAAATTGAACACC
>JBFJVZ010000396.1:0-7204 GCA_041623895.1 Pirellulaceae bacterium
GCTTCAGGCGTGACAGCGAAGTCAGATGTGCCAGGCCTTTATCGCCGATGCCACAGTCACGGAGATCCAGATTCTCCAAAGTGGAGATTTCGCCAATCGCGCGTAGGCCATCATCCGTGATCGCGGTGCCGCTTAATAAGACGGACCGCAAACGGGGCAACTTGGGCAGGGATTCCAGTATCGAGTCATCAATGCTTTGACCGCGAAAGTCGACTTCGATGATCTGTCCATCGTCGCGGCGGAGCTTGTCGGTCAACTTCTCGACCGCTGCGACGGCATCCACATCATCCGCCGGCGTAATGATCTTGCCAGCCTCGGAGGCTACAGGCGACTTGTCAGGCGAAGATGACGTTTTAGGCGATTGCCGGTCGCAACCAATGAACAACATTGGCAGGGCGACCATCAAAGGGATGATCCGAAACAAGGCACCCACTCCGTGCGATATGACAGGAACATTGATGACAATGATATTGAACGAACGTCACGCGGTGCCGGTGATTTCCCAACCTTCGCGATACGTTTTGCTGATGTACTGTGACGCTTCGGGACAGTTTGTGACGGTCAGTGTCTTGGCGTCCCATTCCAGCGGTTTTTCAGCACGGTAGGCAACGTTGCCCAGCAGAACGGCTTCCGTCAAAGCACCGGAATAATCAAAATTGCAGGTGGTCGGCGAGCCGTCCTTGCATGCTTTGATCCATTCGGCATGATGCCCGATCGAATTGGGAATCGTCTGTTCCGGCGGCAGGAAATTCTCGAACTTCTCTTTCGGGAACAATTTGTAGCTGCCGTAGTTGGCAAACATGTTCCCTTCGCTACCGATAAACATCACGCCACTGCCGGGAACTTTTTCGTCGGCGACTTCTTTGGGCGTCATGTTGCCGTCGTACCAGGTCAGATCAACCGGCGGCAAATCACCGCGTTGCGGGAACTTATATTTGACGATCAGGCCAAGCGGACACGTTTCGGGATGCGGCGGCGGTCCTTCGGCTTCACAGGCAACCGGGTGTCGGAGATCGAGCGCCCAGAACGGCAAGTCCATGAAGTGGCAACCCATGTCACCAAGAGTTCCCTGTCCAAAGTCCCACCAACGCCGCCACTGTGCGGGATGGTAGCGTCCGGGAACAAACGGGCGCCAGGGAGCCGGCCCAAGCCAAAGATCCCAGCTCAGGTTTACGGGCGGATCCTCGCCGCTTTCGGGACGATCGCCACCTCCCCATGCTTTGCCAACCCACACATGGACTTCGCTGATGTCGCCAATCACACCCGCCCTGACGATTTCGACGACACGCCGATAGTTGTCGCCGGCGTGAATCTGAGTTCCCATTTGCGTCGCCACGCCTTTTGCTTTGGCGGCTTCGGCGATGATACGCGCCTCTTCGACGGTATGAGTGAGCGGTTTTTCACAGTAACAGTGCAGGCCGGCTTGAATGGCACGAAGTGATGCCGGTGCATGATTGTGGTCGGCGGTAGCGACGACGATCGCGTCCGCTTTGTCTGCTTCTTGAGCAATCATTTCGCGATAGTCGGCATAGGTTCTCGCATCCTTGTGAGTCATCGCGGCGCGATCCAAGTAGTTCTTGTCGACGTCACACAATCCGACGATGTCTTCACCTGCGACCCCCGAGATGTCGGCGGCGGCACGATTGGCAGTTCCCACGCAGAGGATTTTCAGTTTCTGATTGGCCGAGTTCGATTCTTGGGCGGGCAGCTCACTCCAAACGCCGGCGGTCACCGCCGCTGCACCTGCGGCACTGGATTTCAGAAAGGTTCTCCGTGCTACGTGACACTTATTCTTAGAAATCGAATCGGATCGCTTCGTCATGTCTGGTCTTCCGAAAGAGCGGATGGAGGGAATTGTCGCGACCCATGGTACTCGATTCGCATGGCATTCGCCTACGTCGGTGCGGCAGCCTGCCTGTTTTCGGCGGCACGGGTAGAAACCGGCTCATACAGGTGCGGCATCCTGCCGTACCAGGCAGCCGTCGGCCGGCAAATGATGAAAGCATGCTCGCCGCCCAAACTGTTCCGATTTCCGCTATCCGATTTCAGCGGTTAGAATGTTGTGACCCGCCTGCTGGTGCATTCGCTGCCTTGATCAAGCAATTCTCACATGAAATCTCACCGCCCCCATCATTGTGGCCGCTTCGTGGACACGCCGACGAGTCGTCGTCAGATGCTGCAACGATGTGCAAGCGGCTTTGGAGCTGTTGCACTTGGCGCGCTGTCCGCCGACTGGACGTCAGCAGCTGCTGAAAGCAACGACCCCTGGTCTGCCAAGCAACCGCATTTTGTCCCCCAAGCAAAGCACGTCATCTTTCTGTACATGGATGGCGGGCCGTCGCAGGTCGACACCTTTGACTACAAGCCGATGCTGGCGAAGTTTGACGGACAGGATCCGCGGAAAGTGATCGGCAAACTGGCTCCCACGCAATTCGACAACGTCGGCAAAGTGCTCAAGCATCAATGGGAGTTCAAGCAGCACGGCGAGGCCGGTCATTGGGTCAGCTCACTGTTTCCCTATCTGGCCGAAGTAGCTGATGATTTGGCGATCATCAAATCGATGACGTCGAATTTCTCCGAGCACACTTCTGCGAACTATTTTTTGCACACCGGCAGCGGATTCCAGGGCCGACCGAGCATGGGTGCCTGGTTTGGATACGGATTGGGAACCGAGAATCAAGATCTACCCGGGTTTGTCGTCATCAACGGTGGCCTGATTCCTCCGGGCGGGTTGGATTGTTTTGGGTCAGGTTTTCTGCCGTCGGCTTATCAGGGCAGCGTTTTCTTGCCAAACGATCAACCGATCGCCAACATCAAACCTTCCGAGCCAAGTTTGCAGTTGCAACGTAACAAACTGGATTTGATTCGGGAGATGGATCAGCAAACACTGGCAGAGCTTGCCGGTGACCGCGAGGTGGATGCTGCTATCCAGAATTTCGAGACCGCGTATCGAATGCAGACCGCCGTTCCGGAGTTGACCGACCTGAGCGATGAATCTGCTGAAACAAAACGGATGTACGGATTGGAGGCAGACTTCAACAACACCAAGACGTTTGGCAAACAGTGTTTGTTGGCCCGCCGGTTGGTCGAACGTGGTGTGCGTTTCATTGAGTTGACTTGTCCGGGCGGCAACGGTGATCGCTGGGATCAGCACAGCAATCTGGTTGATGGGCATAACAAGAATTGTCTGACCGTCGATCAACCGATCGCAGCACTGATCAAAGACTTGAAACGAGTTGGCCTGTTCGATTCGACCTTACTGGTTTGGGGCGGTGAGTTCGGTCGCACGCCGTTCGCGCAAGGCGGAAACGGCCGCGACCACAATCCATTCGGATTCACGATCTGGATGGCGGGCGGCGGTATCAAAGGCGGCACGTCGGTCGGCCAGACGGATGAGTGGGGATACAAGGCAGTCGAGAATCGTTTCGAGATTCATGACCTGCACGCCACGATGTTGCACCTGTTGGGAATCGATCACACCAAAAGTACGTTTCGATTCAGCGGCCGCGACATGCGTTTGACTGACGTTCACGGACACCTGATCAAAGAGATCTTGGCATGATGCAGATGACTGGCAGGGCGAGGCTCCTGCCGAGCCGCGATTTGAATGGCGTTTCCGGGAGGGCGAGGCTCCTGCCGAGCTGCGCTTTGAATGGCGTTTCCGGGAGGGCGAGGCTCTTGCCGAGCCGCGATTTGAATGGAAGGTCGGCGCAGCAGGAGCTTCGCCCTCCCAATTGTGGGCACCGTTTTCTGCGATACGGACTGCTCTTCGTAGGGATGGTCTGCTGCGCCCCATTCGTTTTCGCTGACGACACTGCCGACAAACAAAAACCGACAGCGGAGCAAACCGAGTTCTTTGAAGCAAAGATCCGGCCGATTCTGGTACAGCGTTGTTACCAGTGCCATTCGACCGATGCGGAAGAGATCGAAGGCGGTCTGGTCCTGGACTCCAAATGGGGCTGGCAAACCGGCGGGGACAGTGGTCCCGCGATCGTGCCGGGAAATCTTGCTGAAAGTAACCTGATCGACGCGGTTCGTTACGAAGAAAACATCGTCAGTGCGATGCCGCCAAAATCAAAGTTGCCCGCTGAAGAAATCAAGCTGCTGGAACGCTGGGTCGAAATGGGTGCTCCCGATCCGAGGGCCAAGGTCAAAAAGGGTGCCTCGTCGATGGTGGAAACTTTCGATCTCAACAAGCGTGTGCAGGAACATTGGTCTTGGCGACCGATTGACGATCCGCCACCGCCCGAAGTGCTCGATCAAGCCTGGCCGGCTAGCGACATCGATCGTTTCATTTTGCACGCACTTGAAAATGCCGGACTCAGTCCTGCCCGGCCCGCGGACAAGCAGCTTCTGTTGCGGCGAGTTTTTTTTGATTTGATCGGTTTGCCGCCCACGCCGGAGCAGATTGACGCGTTTGTTGCCGACCAGTCACAAGATGCTTACCAGCGAGTTGTCGAGCAGCTGCTTGATTCACCGCAATTTGGCGAGAAGTGGGCGCGTCACTGGATGGATCTTGTCCGCTATGCCGAAACGTACGGGCATGAATTCGATTACCCCATTCCTCATTCAACCGAATATCGTGACTACTTGATTCGCGGATTGAATGCTGATCTGCCGTACGACCAGTTTATCGTCGAGCACATTGCCGGCGATTTGATCGAGTCACCGAGGCTTCATCCCACCGAAAAATTCAACGAGTCGGTCATCGGCACGGGGTTCTGGTTCTTGCACGAAGCAACGCACGCGCCCACGGATGTCCTCAAGAACGAGGCGGATATCATCGACAATCAGTTGGACGTATTTGGGAAATCGTTCCTGGGCCTGACCGTTGCCTGTGCTCGATGCCATGACCATAAATTCGATGCCATTTCAACGGCCGACTACTACGCCTTGAGCGCATTCATCCAAAGCAGTTGTCGGCAGTTTTATCCGCTCGACCCCGGTCAGCGCATCGAGCAATCGATCGCACAACTGGAATCTCTGCAAGCACGAGGTCGCGAGCTGGTTCGCAAGTCCGTGAAGACGGATCTCGAAAGTGCTCCTGAAAACTACTTTGCTGCAGCGTCGCGATTGATTGATACCGATTCGACGGAGGCAGCGATCAGTGGTGAAGCCGAAAGCAGCAAACTGGACGCACAAAGACTCGGCAAATGGGTTCAGCTGCTCAAGGCAGCCAATTCGGACTCCGCTAATCCGGCCGCCATCGATGTGTTGGCCGCGCGCCGCAAAGCCCCAGCGGGCTTGAAGGGGATTCGTGATCGGATTGCGTCCCTTGAGTCGAAACAGGCAAAGTACGCGAGCGAAAATGAGTTATTCGAGTCATTTGACGGTCCTGGGCTTGCCGCTGGGTGGTCGACAACCGGCCGCGCGTTTCAACCCATTGGCAAAGACTCTGAAGTGCACGTGATTGGCGCTTCGACCCGCCGCGGCACCGTCGATAGCGGTTACTTTGGCCCCAAAGCGACCGGCATTTTGCGTTCGCCCACCTTCACGATCAGCACACCAAAGATCCACGTTCGCGTCAAAGCTACGGCCAACGTGAAGATGAATGTGATCATCGACAACTATCAGATGATTCGCTTTCACGGTCTTTTGTTCAACGGCACATTCATCAAAGACAAAGGTTCAGACACAGGCGGCAACTGGCAGTGGAAAAGCTTCGCCGGTGACCTGAATAAGTACATTGGCCACAACGCCTATCTGGAATTCGTCGACGAAAACGAGGCCACGATCGCGATCGATGAGATTTGGTTTTCCCAAGCGGGCCCACCGCCGGCAACAGCCGACAGACTCGCCGAGCAGTTTGCCGCCGAAGATTTTTCGTTTGAAGACGCCTGGAAAGACGCGCTCGGGCAAATTGCCAAATCCAAACGCTCTGCTTACTTCGATTGGTTGATTGACAACGAATTGCTGACCTACGACGACATCGCTCCCGGTCTGTCAGCGCTTCAGCACGAAGCCCGGCAAATCGCCGACAAGATCCCGCAGCCGAAGTTTGTCTTGGCCATGGCCGAGGGAACTCGCGAAGATACCGCCATTTACATCCGCGGCAGTCATACGAATCTGGGAGACAAAGTGCCGCCGCGAATGTTGGAGGCATTGGGCGGCCAGGAGGGGAACAGGCTGGAACTCGCCCGGCGAATCGCCAGTGCCGATAATCCGTTAACTGCACGGGTGATTGTCAATCGCCTCTGGCATCACCTTTTCGGCCGCGGCATCGTGCCCACGGTGGACGATTTTGGACCGCAAGGTCAGCCGCCTTCGCACCCACAGTTGCTGGATCATTTGGCAAGCGAGTTCATCGCCGATGGTTGGTCGATCAAGACCGCGATTCGCAAGATGGTATCCTCGCAAACTTACCGTCAATCCAGCGTCGCTAAGCAAAACAACGATCCCGAACTGATTGCCAGAGTCGATCCGACCAATGAGTTACTGCATCGCATGCGGGTGCGCCGCTTGCCCGCTGAATCGATCCGTGATGCGATTCTGGCGACATCAGGCCGACTGGACAAAAGTCAATTCGGTGGCAGTGTTCCCACGCATCGAACGGCGTTCATGACCGGTCGCGGCGCTCGGGGCAGTGGTCCGTTGGATGGAGCCGGCCGCCGCACGATATATCTTTCGGTGTACCGCAATTTCTTGAACCCGTTTTTGCTGACCTTTGACATGCCCAACCCGTTCGGGGCCAAAGGCGACCGCAGCAATTCCAATGTGCCCGCTCAAGCATTAACGCTGATGAACGATCCCTTTGTCATCCAGCAGGCAAAACTATGGTCCGAAAAGCTGGTTTCGACCCACGCTGAACCGCAGCAGCGGATCATATCAGCCGTCAAACTTGCTCACGGCGTCGAGGCAACTCCGCAGCAAGTCCAGCGAATGCAAAAGTTTGTTGAGAAACAAATCAAGCAGGGAGCGTCGGAGAAGCAAGCCTGGGCCGACTTCGCGCACACGCTGTTTAACATGAAGTCGTTCTATTTCCTGAAGTAGACGCAAGTATCGATGTGTGTTGCATGCCTATTTTGGAAACTCGCCAAAATCAGTCGCTAGAGCATTTTCAGATGTCCCGTAGGCCAGGACTGGGCGAGCGTCCGGCTTAGTAGCTGCTGCTCAATAATGATGAAATAAGATAGCGGTGGAAGCGTAAATCTGGACCGCCCCAAAGAACAGGTTCGCATCCAATAAGCTGCGGAGCAGCGAAAGC
>JBFJVZ010000397.1:0-7203 GCA_041623895.1 Pirellulaceae bacterium
CCTCTGCTCGAATCTGGATTTCGCGCCCACGTTTCTCGATTTTGCCGAGGCGTCGGACGCGGCAGAGATTTCCGAAATGCAAGGTCACAGTTTGCGTGGCATTGTCAGTGGCGATGAACCTGCCGACTGGCGTGACGCCGTTTACTACCGATATTGGATGCATTTGGCACACCACCACATTCCCGGTCATTACGGCGTTAGAGACAACCGGTACAAGCTGGCATTCTTTTACGGTCTACCCCTGGACGCGAGCCTCGGAAAAGGTGATTTCGGACCGACTCAGGCTGGCTGGGAGTTCTACGATCTGGAAGAGGATCCCCATGAAATCAAAAACGTCTACAAAGACCCGAAGTACGCAGCGGAAGTGAAGCGACTGAAATCGCGATTGCTGGAACTAAAGCAGCAATACGGCGACGAAGACAATAGCTACCCCGAACTGATGAAAGTCCGAAGTACCTCTTGGAATGAGTGAATATGTGGCGAAAATCAAGCGGCAACCCGGCGTGGTGAATCTGGACATAATGTGCTAATTTACGCAAAATTTCTAATTGAATAAACACTGCAAGCACGTTGGCCAATTGGGCGTTTCGGCGGCTTTTCCGAATTCCAGATGCGCATCGGTAGGAAGTGTCTACTAATGTCCGGAAAAAGCGTTATGTATATGTTGACGCTGCTGGGTGGCATCGCCAGCTTGGGATGCAGTTCGTCGAACGTACCTGAGACGAAAATTGAAACCCTTCGGATTGGTGTGCTACCGGGCGAAGATAGAGATGCACTGACAAAACAGTTTATGCCGCTGGTGGATTATCTGCAGCAGCAGATTGACGTGTCATGCGAACTGATTCCGCATGACTCGTACGAACAGCTGCTGGCTGACTTCGAAGACAACCTGGTCGATCTCGCCTGGTTTGGTGGTTACACTTTTGTCAAAGCAAACAAATCGTGCGGTGCGGTTGCTCTGGTGTCGCGCGATCGGGATCAGCGGTTCACCAGCTACTTCCTGGTGGGAGCCGATGACAGATGAAGTGTTTCATTCTGCAGCCTCTGAACTATGCGTGCTTGGTTGCTACATTTGCGATCTGTACGAGCCGAATGGAAACAGCTGCCCGCTGTGAGGATCGCCCCAATATCGTTTTTATCCTCACGGACGATCAGGGCTATGGCGATCTGGGCAGGCATGGCCACCCGTTGCTGAAAACGCCTCACCTCGATCGCTTGGGTGAGGAGAGTGTGCGCTTCGACAACTTTTATGTCAGTCCTTCCTGTTCGCCAACTCGTGCTGCTTTGCTAACCGGCCGTCACGAGTTTTGCTCAGGCGTCACCCACACTTTGCAACCACGGGAGCACCTGCACGTGGATGCGATCACACTGCCCGGAATTCTGAAAGCTGCAGGATACAACACCGGGTTCATTGGCAAATGGCACTTGGGCGGTGGACAAGGCTACTCGCCAAGAGATCGCGGCTTTCAATGGACATCGACAAACGTCGGAGGACCTCGCGAGCACTTCGATCCCGTCATGATCAGGAATGGAAAAAGGGAACAGGCCACGGGCTATCGCGAAGACATCTTCTTTGACGACGCCATGGATTTCATCCGGCAGAGCGGCGACGAACCATTTTTTTGCTACCTTGCCACTTACTCGCCTCACGCACCACTGGATGCGCCCCAAGAACTGATCGAGCCGTTCCTGAAATCTGTGGGCAGAGAACAAGCTGCCTTCCTGGCGATGGTGGCCAATATCGATGCGAACGTGGGCCGCTTGATGGCTTTTCTGGAGCAAGAGAAACTCCGCGACAAGACCATTGTTGTCTTCATGAACGACAACGGTCAGACTGCCGGCCTGGACATCTACAACGCTGGCATGCGGGGATGCAAATGCACGATTTGGGAGGGTGGATGCCGTGCCATCTCGTTTTGGAGTTGGGCCGGAAAATGGAAGCCCCATCGGGTGGACAATCTCACAGCTCACCTGGACCTCCTGCCGACTCTTGTTGACTACGCCAGGGCAGATATTCCTGGTGAATTACAATCCGTGCTGGAAGGTTTCAGCCTGAGGCCTTTGTTGGAGTCATCGCAACCGACGGCTTGGCATGACGACCGCATTCTGTTCCATCACGTAGCGCGATGGCCAAGCGGTCTTGCTGCATCTCACAAATACGCGATGGCTGCCGTTCGGCAAGGCAATTATCTCCTCCTCCGCAGCCATCCTTGTGACGATCCCAAATGCGAGTCCTATCAAAGTCAATGTACCACGCTAAGGTTGGTGATGAATGGATTGAAAAGAACCACCTACACCAAGGAAAATGCGCAGTTTCACTGGGGGGTGAGCCCGCCGAATCAGTGGTCGCTGTACGATGTGAAAGCCGATCCTGCCTGTCGCAAAGATTTGTCAAAAAAACGATCCGCGTTGGCTGGTCGTTTAGCTGCCGCATACGACCAATGGTGGGATCGCACCTTTCCATTGATGATCGAAGCAGGTGGAGACAAAGGCACACCGCTCACCAAACGTGCCAGAAGTAAGCACTGAGTGAGCACTGAGAAGAAGCGTTGTTCTTGGATGCAACGGTAGAATGTCACGTCAACCAGCAGCGGCGCGCGGTCTCGCGGCACGATTCTATGTTGCCGGCCTAACGAAACTCTGAGTCAACCCATCTTTGCGTCAACCCCTGACGAATCGCATCCGATTTTTCGGAATCGACGTGAGGCCGTCTCGTCCTTCGACATTTCTTGTTCAATATTAGATGTTCTGTTTTTTTCCAGCACTGGGCTGGCGCATTCTGTAATGCATGCACCATCGTGAATCGTAGTTTCGTAACGGGGGAGTTTTCTCGAACTTTGAAACAATATCGCGAACCATTTCCCACCTTCACACTTCAAACTTCTTACTTCACACTTCTGAGATGTTTTGATGACCGATGGACACCTACATCCGATTCCAGACCCAGTTGCGATGTTGCAACACCGGTCGCCCGGCTGGCATCTTTGCGGCCGCCGGTTACATTGAAGACCGCGGAACAACACCGCAACTGACACGCGATCAACTTCGCGAAGTGCTGACGTGGTTCAACCACAACATGCCGGTGCCAGCCTTGGAGGATTTTGACTGGCGATGTTTGTTCTGGTTTCGATCAAAGTCTCAATCCCTGGTCAGCCGACTGTGGGAACTGGTCCACCTGCTGGAAGACGAAGGCGTTTTCGTGACCAAGGTGCGAACCCACCAACCAGGACTGATTGTCTATCGAGACGAACATCAAGTGGCAGCGGTGCCACCAAAAAGGAAGCATGCCTTGCGAGTGTGACGGATCTTCTCAGAGTTTCTCAACTGCGCGTGCCTTGGCAAGCTTTTCCTGACAGTCCTTGATGTAGCCGGCGATGTTTGTCTTTTTGATCGCCGTCTCATAATGCGGGATAGCCTGTGCGGGTTTATCCAATCCCAGATAGATGTCACCCATTGCCTTGTGCCACTGGTGAGCCAAAAGATCGTTGGCAGTTTCGGGGCCGGTGGCCTCCGCCTGATTGACCGCAGCGAGAGCTTTTTCCTTTTCCTCGGCTCGCAGCCAAGCCGCTGCAGCATCTTTCCAGTGCCGTGTGGCGACATTCGGTTGCTCGGCAGCAAGTTTCTCAAACTTGCCTGCAAGAACACTCTCGTCCTTTCGTTGAACTTGTTTCAGCACCTCCTGTAAC
Organism: Pirellulaceae bacterium; assembly: GCA_041623895.1. GTDB lineage: Bacteria > Planctomycetota > Planctomycetia > Pirellulales > Pirellulaceae > JBFJVZ01. The sequence continues at coordinate 3,687 of JBFJVZ010000397.1, forward strand.
TCAGCACGCCGCGCGCGATTCGGTTGGGCGCGATCGTAGATCCGGGTCAGCGTGTATAGTGCCGGCCGATCTTCAGGATTCTTCTTCAACTTGCTTTCGTATAGGTCCACAACTTCCTGCGTCTTGCCACGTTGATGTGCGAACGAAGTCAGATCTCGCGCGATCAACGATTTTTCCACCGTGCTTTCGCCATGCTGAAAGATGAATTCCGTCGCCTCCAGCATCTTATCGATCTCCGGCAACTGCCGGTACGATTGCATCAATGCGCGATAGGTGCGGACTTTGAACTGCATGTCGTCGGATAGCTTCAAAGCTGCCTCGAACGGCTCGCGGCATTCCGCGTATTTGCGCATGTTGTGCAGCCTCGCCCCATCGCTATAGGCCTCACGCGCGCTACTGTATTCCACCTGTCCCCATGTTGTCGTGGTAATCACACATGCCGCGACGATCGCCGCGCACCCGGATAACATTTTGTGCGACCGGAGATTTGGTTTGCAGCTTCTCATCGGACGACTCCTGGATAGTGACGTCAATTGGAATCAACTGGACAGGATACTACATCATTCAGCTTGGATGTTGGTGAAGAAAAGCATTAAGCTTTGCCTAAAAACGGGAGGGCGAGGCGCCCGCCGATCCGCACTTTGTCGCGAACACCACGGCTCAGCGGGAGCTTCGCCCTCCCAGTTACCACGAATCTGAGTTTTGAGACAAAGGCGAGCGCATTTTCAGACATCTCGTAGGCCAGGACAGGGAGAGCGTCCTAGCCTACCCCGATAATCCCACATGGCGATCTGCCGTCCGGTCGGAAGGACGACGAAAGCGAGCAACGATAGTCGGTAGCAAAACGAGCATCGACAGGGCATGTATCTGCCACCGCCAATGCGCTGAAACATAATGTTCTGTGCGGGGGTGATGCTCTCCTTCTGAAAACCATGGCCGAGCAACTTGAGCATAAGCGACAATGATATCACCGATCGGCAAGATCCCCCCCACGTATCGTTTCTGCCCGTTTGAAGTCCACGGCATCCCGATTGTTTCGCCCGCCTGAGCGATCGCGTTGGCCAGGGGCTGGTCATCGTAGATTTGCGCGACGCCGATCATCAAAACCGTTGCCGAAAGACTGCGTCCAAAGATCAATGGACCGCTATCAACATCTCCGGGGCCGGATATTCCCGATGGGTATTCAAGTACGCAGGGAGCCCCCAGCAAGGTTGTCAAGAAGCGCTCGCGAAATCGTTCGTACTGATGCTTGGCAAAATTCGCATCAATGTCGGGCAATAATCTCAACATAATCACCTGCGAAGTGGCTCTCGCGACGCCGACGTTTCGCCCGTCCGGGAGTTCGGCTGTGTGTGGCAGCAGGCCGGTTTCGTGATCAAGCCGCTGGCGCGCGTCATGCAGCCACGCTGCGACCACAGGGCGATAGCGTTTCTGCTGCAAGACGCGATCGTGCGCCGTCATGGCATGAATCGCCGGCAGCGTGTCGCACGGCCACGCTGCGCCGCGGTAGGACGGCAAGAACGGGGTTTTTGACTTTTGTATTGCCAAGGCGATTGAATCGCATTCCAGTTGTAACTCGCGGACTTGAATCGGATCAGTTGCCTGTTGCAGGGCAACAACTCCGGCGCGCAACGAACATTTCCACGCCGAATAAAACATGCCGTGATCGGGCGGCAGATCAGGCGGAAACGGCTCACGTCCCTGCGGCGAATCCAATCGGGACAAGCACCAGATTGCTTCCTTGATCGCTGGTTGAACGTGCGATTCATCTCGCATTGCCAATTCGATCCACGTCAAACCATGAAACAGATAGCTAAAGTAGTAGCCTTCGGGAAACAGTTGCTGCATCTGTGACGGTGCACCTGCGTCCAGCGCGTTACGATTGGCTGCCAGCTGAGCAACAAGCATGGCCTGCGGTTTATCGTTCCGCTGTGCCAGTGGAGAACTTGAATAAAGTCGCACGTTGAAGAAAACTACGGCGACAATCATCAATCGCCAGGTCCAGATCAATCCCCAACGAATCAGCTTTGTGAATTGTGTCATGCGAAGCGATGCGCAGTGGTCATGTCTGTCAAAACGTTCCGCCGGTCACAGCGGTTCTTAGCAGGAACAAACGTCAGATTGCTTGCCCGCCAACTGCCAAGCCCGAGTATAACCGTCAGAATTCACATGAGGGCATGCCGTGCGAGATGCAGACATCCGTGCTCAAGACATTAGCGGATGCTTATTTGTTAGAATGCCGGCTACTTACCGACGTGCCTGTCGGTTCTTCGCGGTAGACCTCAGACAAAATTCAGGGAGCGACGAGAGTTCGCATCAACGATTCGGGCGACCAGGCGGACGCGCAACCAGAAAAGCGGTGATCCCGTTCACACTCACAGAGAAAGACAATGAAAACTATCGCAGTGATTGTTGTGTTGGCGGTAGCGTCACTTTTTGGGGGCAGAGCGGTAGCACAGTCGGAATCGCCAGCCAAGGACAAGGCATCCGCGGTAAACATTGAAATCAGCGCCGCTGGATCGTTGCGAGTTGATGGACTTGAAACGCAAAAATCGACTTTTAAATCGCTGTTACGCCGTAAGGCCAAAGCGATTCGCGCGGGCATCAGGGGAGTTCAGAAAACCGTCGTTGCGATCACGGCAGATGGCGAAGCAACTTTTCGCGATGTAAGACTCGTGATTAGAGTCGCGCAAGACTCTTTGTTCGAACAATTTGCGCTACACATTGGCAAGGCAACTTTTCGTTTCGATGCACCGCTTGCCGCTCCGGCGGAAGGGCTGCCGGACGTAAACGCGCTTCCGCCTTTGCGTGTGCGGTTACACGCGGGCAAGGACGGTTCGCTGCTTAGAATCGTCGTGAACGACAGGGAATTGCCGTCACTGATCGCGTTGCAACAGTTTCTTATCGGTATCATTGGCAAGTATCCTGGCAGCCATGCAGTCGGAAACCTATTAAGCGATGACGGGCTTAAACTCAAACACCTCGCTGCAGCCCATGAAAAAGTTAATGGATATATTGACGCGAATGGCAAGCGACGCGAACTGATCAAGAATATCCGGCCAATTGCTGGCGGCTCGGAGATAGAAGTGATAGAGGTGATTCCCGCACGCTGAAAGTGCGTTTGCGTATGCGTGTGGCGATGACCATCGCGCACAGCAACAATCTTAGACCTGTGGTTGGAGGTGCAACAACATGAACCGATCAATCTTTGTTTGCTGCATTGCCGTGCTACTGGGGCCTGTATTATTGCGCGAGCTGGCCGCAGATGAGATTCACAACGCGGCAAACGTGGGTGCAACTGATCGCGTCAAGGCATTATTGGCTGATAATCCCAAGCTGGCTGTTGCGGTGCATTCGGGCGGCGGCACTCCATTACACTTCGCATCGCGCGGCGGGCATGTGGAAGTCGTGCGGTTGTTGTTGGCCGCCAAAGCGAATGTGAATTCGACTGATCGTTCGCGGAGCACACCCCTTCATCTAGCGGCGGAATCAGGCAGCCTGGAAACCGCGAGGTTGC
>JBFJVZ010000398.1:0-7155 GCA_041623895.1 Pirellulaceae bacterium
AAACAAAGCGACGAAAAATGGTCGTACCTCGACAGAAAAACCAAAATGCTTTAGCAAAAAGTTAATTCATCAGCCCAGCCTCGCCCTCCCATCAATTCCTCCCTGACACATGCTAAAGCATTTTGCTTTCGCTGCAGCCGGTTGTATGTAGCGGAAGTCACCAGACTTGCGGCAAGAACGATCGAAACTCTCGGCGAGTTCCGCTACGCCGATAGGGAAAACGTGCTAGTTTCGCCTGCTGACCGGTTGGACGGTGCGGCGCGGCTTGGTGGCTTGCACAGCGGCTTCCCGTCTTGCCAGCGTTGCGATCACGTCGACAAACTGTTTCTTGGTGGGCGCGGAGACTTGTGGCAGTCTTTCAGCGACATCGATCAGTGCCGCTGGGTTCTTTCTTGCTGTCGCGGAAATCTGGGCGATGAAACGAGCTGTTTCGACGTAGTTATGATCGGCAGAACGACCGATGATTCCGCTCAGCGTGCGGGCGATCAAGTCAGCTCCCAAACTGTCAAATTGCACGAAGCAGTCGAGTGTCCCGGTGACCGTGGTGCCGCCGGAAGCGTTCTTAGCGTAGCGGCTTCGCAGCACAAAGACTCCTCTGCCGCGAATCGGTTTGGTGACAAGCCGGCCGTCGTAGCTTCCGTCGGCATAATAGATGTGCAGATTCTGGTCGCCGTAAATCAAATCCACCGTGCACTTGGTCCCGCTGCCGTCTTCGGTTTGCAATTGATACGTCCCGGTGCGACGGGCTTGAACGTTGGTGATGTCCATCAAGTCCCAGATACCGACAAGCACTTCAGGGTTGCGGGTCAGGAACAGGAACATCTCCTGATCACACTCGATCGCTTGGGTGGGCAAGCGGCGGTACAGCGTTGGAGACTTGGCGACTGAAAAGATGCGTTGCTGGGCTTGCTTGGTGAGCCGGTCCAGAGGAAGCTCGTTAATCAGCTGTTGTCGTTGGGCAAAGGTGGTGAGGCCGCCAAGAGATAGGCCACCGCGCGAGTGCGGTTCGACCGCCTTGGCGACGGGCGCACAGGCTGACAGCAGTGCCGCGGCCAACAGACCGCACACGAACGATTTGATCGATCCGCTCGCCACCAGCGTCCCCCAATGTGTCACCCGCGGTCCACCTACCGCGTTGCGTCGTGATCGGATTTGCTCCGCCTGGACGCTTGCTATGGTTCTTCGGCCCTGGAACGGTGATGAGTTGAGGGAAAAGCCGCGCAAGCAAGACAGCGGCCTTTTTCGCCCGTACTCGACACTCTCGGCCGATTTCCGATAATTCGCATCTTTCCCTGACCAATAACTCCAGCACCGCGACTGACATGGCCAAGAAATCGATCGATCAAATTGACGTTGCTAGCAAGACTGTTTTGATGCGTGTTGACTTCAACGTGCCTTTGGATGACGAGCAATCGATTACCGACGATCGCCGTATCCGCATGGCCCTGCCCAGCATCAAGAGCGTCGTCGACCGTGGCGGACGTTTGATTCTGATCAGTCACCTGGGACGGCCGAAGGGCGATGCGAACGATTCGAAGTTCAGTTTAGCACCGACAGCAACGCGGCTGGGTGAGTTGTTGGGCAAAGATGTCGCGTTCGCCAGCGATACCGTTGGCGATGATGCCAAGAGCAAAGCGGCGGCACTGGCTGACGGTGACGTGTTGGTCTTGGAAAATCTGCGTTTTAATGAAGGTGAGAAAAAAGGTAGCAGCGAGTTCGCATCCCGGCTTGCCGCCATGGCTGATATCTATTGCAACGACGCCTTCGGTACTTGTCATCGCGAAGACGCCTCGATGGTCGCCGTGCCCGTGGCGATGGAAGGCAAGCCGCGCGTCGTTGGCCACCTGGTCGCCAAAGAAATCCAGTACCTGAGCGATGCGATCGGCAATCCGCAGCGACCGTTCGTAGCGATTCTGGGAGGTGCGAAAGTCAGTGATAAGATCAATGTGATCAACAACCTGCTGGGCATTTGTGATGCGGTGTTGATTGGCGGCGCCATGGCCTACACCTTCTCGTTGGCCGAAGGTGGCAAAGTCGGAGGAAGTTTGGTCGAAAAAGACAAAGTTGAATTGGCCAAAGAACTGATCGAAAAAGGGGGCGATAAACTTCATCTTCCCATCGACACGCATTGCGGTGATGACTTCAGTGGCGACTGCAACAAGCAGGTGGTGGCATCAGGCGAGATCCCCGACGGTTGGGAAGGTCTGGATATCGGTCCGGAAACAGCGAAGAAGTATGCAGCTGTGATCGCCGACTCGAAATTGGTTGTCTGGAATGGGCCGATGGGTGTTTTTGAAATGCCGCCCTTTGATGAAGGTACCAAGGCGGTGGCACAGGCCGTCGCCGATAGTGATTCCATCAGTATCATTGGTGGCGGCGACAGCGCAGCGGCAGTCGACCAACTTGGGTTTGCCGACAAGGTCAGTCACGTCAGTACGGGCGGCGGGGCGAGTCTGGCGATGCTGGAAGGAAAAGCGTTTGCGGCGGTCGATCTGCTGGACGAAGCGTGATGTGCTGACCCGCAACGTGAGCGTTGCAGTTGAGCTGAGTGAAAACGAAGTCGATTTTGGTACTGCAATTCCAAATGAATGCGAAGCGAGTCGGGCACTCAGGCCCGGAGAGGGCCCTCCCCGGCCGCTACCGCGTTTGAACCTCCCGCAAGCGGGAGGATGAACAGCGGGTTTACTATTCGCTACGGTGTTGCCTACCTTAGGGAGAGGTCAATCAATCATGACTGCCGAAGACAAACGTCTGCTGCAGAGCAAACAGCGCGAGCAGAACTGGCAACGCTGGGGGCCTTATCTTTCCGAACGCCAATGGGGGACCGTTCGCGAAGACTACAGCGATGGCGGTGATGTCACCTGGAGTTACTTTCCCCACGATCATGCCAGAAGCCGTGCGTACCGCTGGGGCGAAGACGGTTTGTTGGGAATTTCCGATCGCGAGTGTCGCTTGTGTTTCTGTTTGGCCATCTGGAACGGCCGCGATCCAATCCTGAAGGAACGCTTGTTTGGCGTCACCGGGCCGGAAGGAAACCACGGCGAGGACGTCAAGGAGTGCTACTACTACTTGGACAGCACGCCCACGCACAGCTACATGCGGGCCCTGTACAAGTATCCGCAGCGGCGATTTCCCTACGAGGAATTGGTCGATGTCAGCCGCAGCCGCGATCGCACCGAGGGGGAATACGAACTGACAGACACGCACGTTTTTGATGAGCAACGTTACTTTGACGTGCAGGCCGAATACGCCAAGGCAACGCCCGACGACGTACTGATGCGGATCACGATCACCAATCAAGGTCCGCAACCGGCCGTGTTGCACGTGTTGCCTCAGCTGTTTTTCCGCAACACCTGGACCTGGCATTGCACCGACGAAGGTTGCACCACGCGGCCGTCATTGCGTCTGAAGGGAAACGTCGTGCAGACCCACCACGAATCATTAGAAAATTTCTGGTTCGTCTGCGATGGGATCGGATCCCCGGAGAATTGGGTTTGGTTGTTTACCGATAACGAAACCAATGCAGAACGTCATCCCGGATTGCCCAGTGAGTCGGATTACTACAAAGACGCTTTTCACGATTACGTCATCGTCGGTGATACCGGCGTGGTCAATCCAAAACAGCGCGGCACCAAATGCGCGAACTACGGATTGGTGATGATCCCGGCGGGCGAAAGCCGCGTGCTTCGCTTACGGCTGACCGATGTCGGCCAGCCGCTGATCAGCGAAGACTGCGATGGGGAAATCGAAAAATTCTATGACGTCGCCTTCGGTCCGTCCTTTGATGACTGTTTCCGGCAGCGGATGACAGAGGCTGACGAATTTTATCAGCACCGCATCCCCGATTCGCTGTCGCCCCAACGCCGGCAAATCATGCGGCAGGCATACGCCGGATTGCTATGGACCAAGCAGTTTTATCACTACGTCGTGGAAACTTGGCTGGATGGCGACCCCAACGGTCCGCCATCCAGCCCGCAGCGCGGCGATGGCAGAAACAGCGACTGGCGGCATTTGTTTAACCGTGACGTGATTTCGATGCCCGACAAGTGGGAGTATCCATGGTATGCCGCTTGGGATCTGGCATTTCACATGGTGCCGATGGCGCACTTGGACAACGATTTTGCCAAGCAGCAAATGATTTTGTTCTTGCGTGAATGGTACATGCACCCCAGTGGACAAATCCCGGCGTATGAATGGCAACTCAGTGACGTCAATCCACCGGTGCATGCTTGGGGTGTTTGGCAGGTTTACAAGGCCTCCGGTCCGCCGCGGCAGCGCGACAAGTTGTTTCTTGCTCGCGCGTTTCAAAAGCTGTTGATCAATTTCACCTGGTGGGTCAACCGCAAAGACCCGCGGGGGAAGAATATCTTTTCCGGTGGTTTTTTGGGATTGGATAACATCGGCGTCTTTGACCGCAGCAAACAGTTACCGCGGGGGCATCTGGAACAAGCCGATGGGACGTCGTGGATGGCGTTTTATTGCGGCACGATGCTGCGCATGGCAATTGAACTGGCCGATGGCAATGAAGCCTACGGGGACATGGCCAGCAAATTTTTTGAGCATTATATCGCGATTGCCGAAGCGATGAACTCGATCGACGGCACGGGATTGTGGGATGACATTGACGGATTCTATTACGATCACCTGTTTGTCGATGGCCAATCGATCCCGATTCGCGTTCGCAGTTTGGTCGGCTTGTTACCACTGACGACCGGCGTGATCCTGGAAGAAGGAATCATCGAACAGTTACACGGTTTCAAGCGGCGAATGAAGTGGTTTTTGGATAACCGCGGCGATCTAAGCCGCCACATGACCTACTTGGAACGTGATGTTGCCCACGAAAAGGACGGCCACCGCTTGCTGGCGATTCCCTCGGAAGATCGCTTTCGCAGGTTGTTGTCCGTGATGCTGGACGAATGCGAGTTTCTCTCGCCGTTCGGCATCCGCAGCATGTCGGCCGCTCATCGCGACGAGCCGTTTGTTTTCGATTTCGGCGGGCAGCGACACGAGGTCAAGTACGTGCCCGGCGAAAGTGAAAGTGGCATGTTTGGCGGCAACAGTAACTGGCGTGGACCGATCTGGTTTCCGATGAACTATCTGCTGATTCAATCGCTGAAGCGCTACTACGCCTTTTACGGCGACGACTTTCGCGTCGAATGTCCAACCGGCAGCGGCCACAGCATGACGCTGATGGACGTAGCCCAAGAGTTGGAGCGGCGACTGATTTCGCTGTTCGAGGAGGGCGGTGCCGGTCAACGGCCGGCTCATGGGGACGACACACGATATGCGGAAGATCCGGCGTGGAAAGAACTCATTTTGTTTTATGAATACTTCCACGCGGATACGGGCAAGGGCTTGGGTGCAAGCCACCAAACCGGCTGGACGGCACTGGTCGCATCAATGCTTCGCAGCCAAGCCAGCGTTCCCAAACACGTCGCCACGACGATTTAAAAGGTCAGATACCTCGTAGGCCAGGACTTGGAGAGCGTCCCGCTTAGCCCGGAAATTGCATCTGCCCATTGTTGACTTGGCTGGTGGCGATGGATATGCCGTCGGGATGGTTTTGGTTGGCTTGTAGGAGTGTTTTGGGCGTCGCGGCGGATAAGGCCCCCTTTCCCCCAACGATCAAATCGCTTTGCGGCATCGTTTTTTTGTCAGCGATGGGCGCTGTTAATCGCTGCGGCATAGTCGTGCCATCACCTGCTCGAACAACGCTTTCGATGGGCAATGGCTGGAAAGATGAAACACCACTCGTCGACACGTCACACGCACTCGCGCCGCGATCTTAAAGAGTCGTAATCGAATCGTGTCGACTCGCAGGCGGGCGTGCTCGGTTCCACTGAGTCCAAGACGACGCAAGCCATCGACAATCGCGTAGGCGAAGGAAGAAAGCATCAACCGAAACTGGTTCGCCATGAACGCGGTGCAACTGGTCCGATCAGCAAACAAGCACATCTGCTGTTCTTTGATTCGATTTTCCATCTCGCCACGCAGGCAGTAGATCGTGCGGTAGAACTCCTCGGGGTTGCGGGCGACCGAGCAAATCGTTCCCGGATCTTTCAATTGCCAGAGCTGCTTGCCGTCAATCCGCGGGCGATGGTAGGTCGGATCGACGATTCCCTCTTCGCTGGGCAAGTTCGTGACGACGAAACGAGGATTGGAACCTTTGCCGCTGTACTCCGCCTTGCCAATCACCCAGCGGTAGCGGTCCCAGGTCTTTTGGGTTCGGTAACGAAACCACTTGAAGCAAGCTTGCTTGCCTCCCAACTGAGACTGCAGGATTCGAGCACGCGTGATTTCGCAGGCGATATTACGGATCAAAACGTCGTTCTTCGGCAGCCCAAACACATAGCCGACGTCGTTCCTGTCGCACCAACGCATCAAGCGTTCGACCGCAAAACCGCTGTCCCCGCGAAGGATGATTTTCACATCGGGCCATCGCTGGCGGATCTTTTGGACCAGCAGTTTGGTCACGCCGCGAGCATGATGAGCCGCGCCGACGCTACTGGGACGAAGATAGGAAACCAGAATCTGGTCGCCGCAAAAGACGTACAGCGGAAGAAAGCAGTAGCCCTCGTAGAAACGGTTAAAGTAACGTCGATCCTGATTGCCGTGAGTGGGATCATCGGTGGCATCGTAGTCCAGGATGATCTCTTCGGGCGGCTCGTCAAAGCTCTCCAAGAACGTGTCAACGAGCACCTCGTGCAACTTGAAGATCGTCTTTGCTTCGACCCGATTCTTGAACCGCGAGTGCGTTGAGGGACTCGCCAGCGGGTAGTGGTCATCTTGGTAGTTGTTCTGTGCCGGGGTCCGCCCGGCGGCCACCTGAAAGGAAGGGTCGTGGCGAAGTTGCTCGTGGTCGTTGGCATCCTCGTAACCGGCGGCGATTCCGAAGATTCGGCTGGTCAGCAGTTCGGTTTGCGGATGGGCGGTGTAGAGGGGATCGCGTGGATCGGGGATAGCCTGGTCGACACGTCTGATCAGATCCAGCCGCTGATCGACTTCACGCAACAGCAGCAGGCCGCCATCGGAAGTCAACGTGCCGCCGTCGAAATCCGCTTCGACAGCTTGCCGGCGAAGGCGTTTGAAAGTGGACGGTTTTCGTTTACGCTTTGTCACTGCCGAGAGCCTTGGTTGCGTGGTGTATGAAGTGTC
>JBFJVZ010000399.1:0-7153 GCA_041623895.1 Pirellulaceae bacterium
AGAAACGGTCGTGTGTCCGCCGAGGGCATCTATTCGCTGTCCGAACGCGGTATCAACATGCCACTGATCGTCAATTGCCCAGGCTGGATCAACAGCGGATGCGAAAGTGACGCGCTCACCAATGCAGCTGACATCCTGCCAACGCTCGCCGAATTGGCAGGTGCGAAACCGCCTGAAAACATCGTCATCGATGGCCAGAGTTTCGCCCAAGTGCTAGAGGACAACTCGGACCAGTCATGGAAACGGTCCTGGACGTTCACGCAATACGCAAGGACTCGCGTCGTGCGAAACGATCGTTACAAGCTTTATTCCAGTGGGGAATTCTACGACTTGGCCGCTGATCCGCTGGAGCAGAACAATCTTGGCGGTGAGTTGCCGGTGGAGACTCAAGCCGACCATCAACAGCTTGTGCAGCGACTTGCCAAGTTCCCCGAAGATGCAGAATGGCCCTGGGCGTTCCGCAGCATTTCGGCGCGAAAGTTTCGCATCGCCGCCGATGCCGAGCGGCGAGCTTCCTGGGTGCGGGAAAATCATCAGCCTCCAAAATCAATCGCCCCGTATTTCATGGTGCCGGCTTTCGACGGCAATGAACGAACGTTTCATGCACCGCTGCGATTCGCCGACGGCAGGCCCGTTAAAACGCTGGACGATTGGCAACGTCGCCGCCAGGAGATTCTTGATTATTGGCACGGAGTCATGGGTAAATGGCCGGAACTGATCAAGCAGCCGCGGTTCGAGTCGGTGAAGGTTTCACGCCGCGAGGCCATCACGCAACGACAGCTACGCATTGAAATCGGGATTGGCGGCGAGATGGTCGACGCATTCATGCTGATTCCCGATGGGGATGGTCCATTTCCGGCTGTGGTTGTTCCCTTTTATGATGCCCAGTCCGGCGTCGGTTTAGGTGCCAAACATTGCGATTTCGGTTGGCAATTGGCCAAGCGTGGTTTTGTCGCTTTATCGATTGGCAAACCTAACTCCGGTGTGAACTTTGACAACTATCGTCAGGCTGGTCAGCGCGGCCAGTATTTTGGCAGCGAAGGCAAACCGGTCAACGTCCAGCCGCTTTCAGCGCTCGCCTACGCTGCGGCCAACGCGCACACGTTTTTGACGACTCGCCCCGAAGTGTATCCGGATCGCATCGGCATCGTCGGTCATTCCTTCGGCGGCAAGTGGGCGATGTTTGCATCCTGCTTGTACGACAAGTACGCGTGTGCCGTGTGGTCCGACCCGGGCATTGTGTTCGACGAACGGGATCGGAGAAAAGAGAATCCTGGCGGCAGCGTCAATTACTGGGACGAATGGTATTTGGGATTCGAATTGGGGACGATTGCCGATGCAAACAAAGAGCACCGGTTCCGCAAGCTTCCAAGCGAAGGCGAGCCGCGGACCGGTGCGTATAAGACGCTCCTGGAAGACGGTCACCATCTGATGGAGTTGCACGCGTTGATGGCGCCGCGGCCTTTCCTGGTCTCCGGGGGCACCGCCGACCTGCCCGAACGCTGGATGCCTCTGCAACATTCCATCGATGTCAACAAACTGTTGGGCTATGACTTTCGCGTCGCCATGACAAACCGTCAGACGCATGTGCCGACCACAGCATCGAATGAGCAGATTTATCAGTTTTTTCAGTGGTGGCTGGCCGAGAAAGCAAATTGAATCATCGTTAGCGACCAACGACGTGTGCACATCCGCACGCCAGGAGCCGTTTCGCGGAGGGAATATTACGGTTGTACGGTCCTGACCACAATTCTCCAGCTTCGCAAAATGCTTCGACGATAGCTCAGAATGCGGATCAATGAATTCGCAGCAAAGAAGGAAGCTCTATGTCAAGGAAGGCAACGTGAAGACGTATTTATTGGCGGCCGTCGTCGCCATCGGTTTGTTCAGTTCGTCCGCGGAAGACGCACCTGCGATCGGGCTCTTCCATCCCAACGGATGTGATCGCGGCTGCTGTGACTCAGCCGGTTGTGATACAGCATCCGCTTGTGACATAGCATCAGCTTGCGATGCTGCGGTTGCGGCCTGCGATGCCTGCGGTATTTGCGGCCAATCTGAGCATCGATGCGGCTGCCTTGGACGGATGAAATTGTTAGGTTGCCTGAAACCGAGTGATCATTGCTTTGACGATTTTATCAGTCCGATGATCAACTTTGTTTTCTTCGAGGATCCGAGAACGCTGACCGAACTGCGACCGATCTTCGTGCATCACAATCTGCCCAATCAAGTGGGGACACTCGGATTGCCGGGTGGAGCTGTGCAGTTGTACGCGGCGCAGTTCCGCATTGCCTTGACGGAGCGTTTGAGTCTGATTGCCGTTAAGGACGGCTTCATCGTCGAAGACTTGGATGACGGCCTGTTGGACGATCTGCTGGATGATGGGTGGGCAGCTGTAACGGCCGGCCTGAAGTACAACTTGATTCGCGATACCTGCCGCGGCCGAATCGCTTCGGTTGGATTTACCTACGAATTACCCGTTGGTTCGCGACGTGCCTTGCAAGACATCGGCGACGGGGAATTCCATGTGTTCGGCACGGCAGGTCGTCGATTGTGGGACGGCAACGGGCACTTGCTGACGGCGTTTGGCTATCGATTCCCCGTGGACGATAGCGTGCAAACCAGTGCCTTTCATTGGTCCAATCACTTTGACATCCGCCTGTCCAAGCGTGCTTACGTGTTTACGGAAATGGCTTGGTGGCACTGGACCGAATCCGCCGACACGGGTGCTGGGATTGGCGTCGCTGGTCAAGACCTGTTCAACCTGTTTGCCACCAATGTTGCCGGCAACGACCTGGTCACTCAGAACGAGGGTCTGAAGGTCAAGACCAACCGAATTGCCGAAGCGGGTATTGCCTACGAATTCCCGCTCACCGACTTCAAGGACGTTATCAAGGACCGACTTCAACTCGATTTGATCTTCCGGTACTAAAGTCAAGTCAGGTCAATCTTGACTTGACATGCGAATCGGGAGGGCGAGGCTGCCGCGGAGCCGTTGGATCTGACGGTAATCGCGGCGTTCGGCTCAGCAGGAGCTTCGCCCTCCCATTACGCCATCGTTGACAAACGATTATTGCTTGGCCACCGATAACCAAACATCAGCTAAGTCGATCTGGGGTCGCAAAGCGAAGGTCGCCGGGTAGGTTTCATCGCTGCGTTTTCCCTCTGCATCTAACGCCGATCCGACAATCTGAACGTTGCCCTGAAACGTCACGTTGTCTTTGGCAGCCAGTTTCAACTTGACTGATTTTGCCGTGTCGCCTTTCGCTTCCGAAACTACTTCCGTGGCTGTCACACCCTCGGGCAACCCGGTTGCTGTCACGCTCACTTTTTCAGCGTAACCGTTCGTTCTGCCGACTGTCACGGGAATCTCCAGCGAGCCGCCAGGTGGCAACACGAATTGCTCGGCTGCGAGGCTCAAACGGATGTTCGGCAGGGACTCTTCCAGCACAACTGCGTACACGTGCCGAGTTCCGAAAGCCTCCACGGCGTCGGAAACTTGTAATTCATATTCCGCGTCCTCCTTGGATCTGAAATCCACCGCCGCATCGAAATCGGTACGTGAAATGTCGTCCTTTCGTGCGATCTCGCCGCCGCTTTTGACGTCAATCACACGCAACACCGCGTCCAACAAAAAACCCGCTGACTTGGCGTACGATTTCGCTGTGTACTTCTTTCCTTTGAGCACGCTAAAACGTAATCGATCGATCTGCTTCGCTTCGCTGATTCGCCCGCAGAAAACAACCGGTAAGCGGTCGGCCCGGGCGAAGGCGTTGGGATCCTTTGGTGCATGAACGTTGGCGGCGTTGGCCTTAAGAATGCGCTGCCAATGCCATCCAACTCCAGAAGCAAGCTGCCACAGTGGTGGAGAAATGCTGGTCGCCTCTCGTCGCCGTAAGATTGGATCAGCGGGCAGGTTCCAACCCGCCGCCGTCACCGTTTCAACAGCCGAGCCGATTGCGATCGGTGAAACGTGATCCAGAAACGGACCGCTCGTCAGCCGCAAAACGTAAGTGTGGCTACTGGATCCGGAAAAACTAACGGAGCTGTTGGGGGCCGCCGGAAACGCAAAAACCCTGACCACAACGTCGATATCATCGGCACTCCGATACACCAATTGTGGGTCCAAGCCCCGGACGTCCTCTGACTGTGCCAACACATTTCCGTCCCGGTCGGCGAGCTGCAGAACCGCATCCATGGGCGACTGGAGAATTTGATGAGCGATCAGCGACCCGATCAGGGTGTCGCCAGATTTCAATGAGACGTGAACAACATCTACCTCGCCATTCTTGGCCAAGCGGCCGGCGATCGCGGCGGGCAACGTGACGCCGTTCGCTTCCCCGGGCGTCTTACCGGAATCACTGGATTCGGGAGTCACTGCGATCGACTCGATCAACAGCGGGACCAGATTCGATGCGTTCTTTTGATCGAAGAATCGAACCCAGGCGACGCCGGGGCTGGAATCGGCAGCAACGGTTACCTTCAAGCGTCCTGATTCTTTTTCTTGCCCGAACTGAATGTCGTCGCGATCGCAAAAGATCTTGCATGGCCAACTCGGAAACTTTCCCTCAGCCGTGACGGTCGATTCTCCCGGCCCGACCGCCGGCGGATAGAACCGATCGACTTTAACCTGTGCCGCCGCGCTGGCAGCAGCAAACAAAGTCGCGAGCAGAAAGGCAACAGTCTTCACTAGCCCATCAACTCGCGGATTGGTGTGGCGTCGCTGACCAAATGTGTGGGACGTCCTTCGGGCGTGTAAAGAACCTGACCGGGATCGATCCCAAGTTTTTGATAGATCGTTGATACGAAATTCTCTGGCGATAAAACTCTTTCCACCGCCGCGTACCCTTGCCGATCCGTAGCTCCGACAACCAGGCCTCCGGGGATGCCGCCGCCGGCAAACATCACACTCATCGCGTTGGACCAGTGATCACGTCCGCCGCGATCGTTGACTTTCGGTGTGCGACCGAATTCACCCAAAGCGATTACCAGGGTACGCTCCAATCGCCCGCGTTGTTTGAGGTCTTCGATCAGAGCCGCGATCGCCGCCTCAAACGGTGGAACCTTCGATTCGAACGACTTGAAGATATCGGTGTGATGGTCCCAGCCGCCGTCGTACAGGGTCACGAACGGCACACCGGCTTCGACCAACCGCCGCGCCAGAAGTGCGCGTTGACCAAATGGATGTCGTCCATAGGCGTTACGCACAGCACCCGGTTCGGCATGAATATCAAATGCTGCTTGAGCTTCCGCGCTGGTGATCAGTTGCATGCCCTGCTGGTAAAACTCGTCAGCGGCTAACGTCGGGTCGCCAGCTGCCGGGTCATTGATGCGGAGCAGCTGATCGACGTTGCGGCGAATCTCTTGGCGGTCGGCAAAGCGCCCATCGGTCAGTCCGCTGGGGATCGTGACGTCACGGACACGAAAACTGTCCCGGTTGGGATCATCGGGAACGATGAACGGCGCATACTTGGATCCCAGAAAATTCGGGCCCCCTGAACGCGACATACTGGGGATCGAAAAATAGGGCGGGATGCCGTGCGGTGCGCTAACATTCTTGGCCACGACACTGCCCAGGCTGGGGTGAAAACTGACGAAGGCTCCGCAGCCAACCGGTATTCGCGGCGGTGCGCCGGTCATCATGTAGTGATTGCCGGCGCCGTGGTTACCTTGATCATGTCGAATCGAACGAACGATCGCCAATGAATCCGAGATCGCCGCTAACCGTTTCATTGGTTGCGAGAAGTGAAGGCCGGGAGTCTTGGTTGGAATCGTACCGAACTGCCCGCGAATCTCGAGCGGTGCATCGGGTTTCGGATCGAAGGTCTCATAGTGACTCGGCCCGCCGTCCATCCAGATCAGAATGCATGCATCAGCCTGTTTTGCCAACCTGGCCGCCGGTTCAGCAGCGCTGGCCCGCAGCGCGCCGGTCAATCCGCCAGCGATCAAACCGCCGAGCCCAAGCTGCAAAGAATCTCGGCGCGAGACACCTTCACAGTTGCGCGAAATTCGTGTTTGGTTTCGTCGTGTCTTCATTCTTCCAGCTCCTGGTATCTCCTGGTATCTCCCTGGTTACCTGACCCTCCGGGAAAGGTCGGCGTCTAAGCGCCGGGAGAGGGATATGTTCTATGTCCAATTACACTTAATTCTGAATTGTAAACTCCGGCGAGTTCATGAAAGCCCACATGATGTCTTCGATCACGACACGTCGATTGTCCGCGGAGTCAATCAATTTGGTGGCGTATACTTTCTCACGGTCGCTGGGCAGCCGTGAATAGATCGCCAAGTATAACTCATCCACGATCTGGGCCGAAGTCAGATCGCTGGCCGCCAAGCGGGCGGCGCGGGAGTTGTCACTGCGAATTCTGCCATCGATTTCAGGCGAATTCATCAAATGCAATGACTGTGTGACCGTCGCATCCGTGGTTCGCTCGCAGGGTGGATCTTGATTTTCGTTGGGGCGGCCATAAGTGTCCAAGAACGTCGAGTCGATTCGATGCGTCCACACTTGATTGGCACGCGAACCGGGCGGCATGGCCGAAAACTTCGTCGGCGTTTCGGTGACATCAGCCACCGCGTCCAGCAGGACTTCGGCCCGCATTCGATGCCGGTAGTGGCGCGAGTAATTCAGCCGATCAGCCGAGTTGGTTTCGTTGGGGCTGGAATCAACTGCGTAAACCCGCGACATAGCGATTGTCTTGATTAAGTGTTTCAAGTCGTAACCAGAGTTTTGAAACTCGGCGGCCAACGCAGCCAAGAGCTCGGGATTCGTGGGTGGATTCGTACTGCGAAGATCATCGACCGGTTCCACCAAACCGCGGCCCATCATCACAGCCCAAACACGATTGGCTTGTACTTTGGCGAAGTATTCATTCTCCGTGGACGTCATCCAATCGGCGAGTGACCGGCGGGGATCCTCACCTTCAGCGATATCCGGCGCGCTACCGAACAAGGGCTGCGGCGACAAAGTCTCTCCGGAAATCGGATGCTTGACATCGCCTTTCGTGGATACGTAAATCACTTCTTCGCTACCGGAGATCGGCGGCGACAGTCCCGTGCCTTTGTGACCGACGCGCGCGAAGTAAGCTGCGAATTGATAAAAGTCTTTTTGGCTCCATCTCTCAAATGGATGGTGATGGCACTTCGCGCATTCCAG
>JBFJVZ010000400.1:0-7059 GCA_041623895.1 Pirellulaceae bacterium
GTTGATCCAAGAACAAGCGGTCGAACCTGCCAGCGTGCTGTAAGCCGTTCGATCATCCGCAGCAAACGATTACATCGGGTTTTCGTACCACACGACATTGTTGCTGCCTCGACCGGCAATCAGCAAATCCAAATCGCCGTCGTTGTCCAAATCGAAGGCGCGAATGTCGTACGACTCCTGGTTCGTGCCCACAAGGTGCCGCTTGAACTGACCTTTCCCGTCGTTCTCGTACCAGACGGCAACCGCATCCCCATAAGCACAGGTGGCTGCGTCGATATCGCCGTCTTCGTCCATGTCGATCGCAACCAGGGCGTGCGGCTCCTTGATCTGCGGATCAATATCGTGTCTTTTCCAATTCGGCGCCTGGTACCAAATCACACCGCGGCCGTGGCCTCGCGAAGCGATGAAATCCATTTTGCCATCGCCATCCACATCGGCGGGATGAATGTTGGTGGCACCGGGCTCGTTGTCACTGATCATGTGTTTGCTCCAAGCTTTGGTGGGGTCGTTGGGCGCTTGCCACCAGGCAAACCACTCACCTTGCGACGTTGCTTGGGGGCCGCCCTTGGCTCCGGTCGCGGCGTCAATTCGCCCGTCGCCGTTAACATCACCGACTCCCAGATAATGCGTCAGCCCGGGTGCGTCAGCGTTAGCAAAGATATGTCGTTCCCAGCGCTGGGCACTGTGGGGATTCTTGGGAACCCGATACCAGGCCAGCGATTCAGGGAAAGGCGGTTTGGGCTGAGCACTGGTGCCCAGCAAATCTGGTTTGCCGTCCCCGTCAACATCGGCTTTGATCAAGCCGTGGATGCCGTGAATCTGGTCATCGACCAAACGCTTTTTCCATCGCTCCGTCAGCGGCGACTGCGGACACTCCAGCCAAATGATATGCCCAGGATTGTACTGCGTGCCGATGTAGTCCAAGTCACCGTCGCTGTCGACGTCGAAAGATTCGCTATGGATATAGCGCTGCTTCCCGTCATGCTCATCCAGAACGATCTGTTTCCAATCGGGACCGACATATAATCGCGTCTGATTGCCTGCGTCGGTAATCACGTCGGCCGCACCGTCACCGGTAAAATCGCCGGCGACAGCCGTCGTCACATTGGATCCTTCGTAAAGCACATGCTTCTTCCAGGTCTCGTCGGCCTGCGATATCGCTGCCAGCAGACTGATCACGGAAAACGACAACGCATGAATAGGATTGGAGTACTGAAACATCGGCGATAATCCGGCTACGAAAGGTGTTTGGGGTTCGTTATTCGGCCCACGTTCACGAATGGGTACATTACTGCCACAAGCACGATAAATCCATCATTGGCGGCGAAAAAATCTGCGACAACCATGGCAAAGCTCTACTTCTACTATTCCGCAATGAACGCCGGAAAGTCGACGATTCTGCTGCAATCCAGCTACAACTATCGCGAACGCGGCATGAACACCCTGATCCTGCTGCCCGAAATCGACACGCGTTTTGAAAAAGGCAAAGTCACGTCCCGGATTGGCTTGGAAGCCGACGCGATGATTTTCAACACCGCCGACAACCTGTACCGGCTGGCCGAAAAACATCATGCAGACGAGCCGCTGCACTGCATTCTGGTTGACGAAGCCCAGTTCCTGACCAAACGCCAGGTCCGCCAACTGAGTGACGTTTGCGACCGCCTGAATGTTCCCGTGATGACTTACGGACTGCGAACGGATTTTCAAGGCAACCTGTTCGAGGGAAGCCAGCAACTGTTGGCCTGGGCAGACATCTTGTCGGAGATCAAAACGATTTGTCACTGCGGACGGAAAGCAACGATGGTGCTGAGAATCGGTGCCGACGGTAAAGCCATCAAAGACGGGCGGCAAATCCAGATCGGCGGCAATGAAAGATACATCTCCGTCTGCCGATTGCATTTCAAAGCAGGCATGTCACAGCGCACGGATGATGAACTGCCGCTACTGGATGAGCTGCCGTGAGCTGGGCCTTGTGGTTGGTCCATCATGATTCTCTGTCTGCGGGTCCCAACTACTTCGTCCTTCGACATTCGTTGTTCGATATTGGATGTTCTTCTGTTAGGCAATGAAAACCGCAGAACATCGAACGAGAAAGTCGAAGTGCAAAGTTAAGAAAGCCTGCTTTCCCACCGCCGAACCACACCGTGAATGGGGCACAGCGGACTCGCATAGATGATGTGATGATTGTTCGGATCGAACGTCATTGCCCTTCTGATTCAGGCTTATCTTCCGCGTTACGGACGACGCGGACGTAGGCCCAGTTGCGGTCGGCAAAGCAATTGTTGGCGCCTCCGCTGGCGTACCAATGAAACACATACGCGTAGTTCTTCGCGCCGTGGTCCAATTCCGAAGTCCAATAGGAAGCGTATTCGTCCGGCGGCGAACAGCAGCGTTTTGACGTATAGCGGCTTCCGGTAAAGGGTGCACTGATTGCCGGAAAGATCGTCGCGATCTCTTCACGATTGGGAACACGCCAGTCGCCAATCCCATCGATTTCAAGGCCGTCCGCATAAGCTTGTGCCTGGTAGTAATTGTGCTTGCCCGCGATCGATCCGTCTTTCTGCCACAGCATTCCAGTCCAAGTGTCTTCGACATGCGCGCCGCGATCGAGAAAGCGATCCGGGAACTCCGCAAACTGATGCGAGGTGTGAGGATCACTGGTGGAAAACCGCAGTTCGCGTTGAGCACCGCTTTCCAGCGGGTTGATCAGCCGTTTGCCGATGCATTTGTCAACCGCTTTTGCTAACTGCTCGTCACTGGACCACGAGGGCGCGTTAAGTCGCACCAGCGGAAAAACATCCTTTTTGGCTTTCATGTCGGTGGCGAGTTCCCTAACTCTCTTGCCGGCCAGCGCGAGCGCATCATCATTGACGGCGAACGCTTCCCCATTGACGAGAAGTTTTGTCAACGAGCCACCTTTATTGGCGAACACCGTCAAAAAAATATCCGGACTGATGAGATGAGAACCGTCTTCGCGCTCGGGATCATCAATGACCCGATAAGCGTGTGGCTCCGCAAACTTGTAACAGCGATGATACCGCCGCGGTTTGGTTTGTTGTTGCAACAAGAAATTAGGGCCGAAACCTCCAGGCAATCTGGCGGTGCTGCCTTTTTGTTCCGGGG
This sequence comes from Pirellulaceae bacterium, assembly GCA_041623895.1. GTDB lineage: Bacteria > Planctomycetota > Planctomycetia > Pirellulales > Pirellulaceae > JBFJVZ01. Next base: position 3,124 of record JBFJVZ010000400.1, read on the forward strand.
GAAACGTGAGGTTTGCTTGCTTGATAATCCGTCGACGTTGAACCCAGCGCAGAGCGCCGTCGGTGAAAAACGTGGTGCCCGAACCTCCGCCCCCAACATTCTCTTTGGTCTCCGGCGTGTAGCTCGCTGCAATCACATAGTTCGCTCCGGATTGTAAACGCAGCGGATCGATCGACACATATCGAAACTCCTTGATCTTGCGTGCGGAGTCCCCGGCCGGCACCGTTACTTTGGCAAGCAAATTTCCTTTTGAGTCCCACAACCCAACGGGGATCTCGGTATTGAGCCCATCATCTTGGTGATCCCAGACTCCCAGCGCCGTGATCGTGCAAGATTTCAGCACCTCGAACTCCCAGCCATCGCTTGCGTTGACCTGCAAACCTCCGCCCGAGGATCCCATCCTATCGATCTCGATAGCGGTGCCGCCGTCTACCGGAATCTTTTCTTGGCGTGCACTGGCGGTCGTGCAAAACGCTAACAGGCACAGAACTGTCGTGACATGTTTCGACATGACAACCGGTCTCCACAAACAGTAGGAATGGTCAATCAGTCCATTGTAACGCGACCCCGCGGTCGTCGCAGTTGCGGTGCTGGTTCTCATCCCGTTGGATCGGTGACGACATCGAAACGCCGCCAATCACGATACCAAAGCCATGCGAACGTTCCGATCAGCACGATTGATGCCCATTGATAGCCGGTCAATCCAGCCAACAGCCTCGCCTCTGGGCGAATCAACTCGGTAACCAGGCGGTAGCAGGCGTAGCAAATGATGTACAGCTTGATCAAGTGACCAGTGAACATGCCTTGCCGAATCATGCAGGCCATGATCATCGCCATAGTGAAGTGGAATAGTGACTCGTAAATCTGAGTCGGGTGGCGTGCCGTGCTGTCGATTCTGGAAAACACGACTCCCCACGGCAGCGAAGTTGGTGTGCCGTAACAACATTGGGCGTGAAAACATCCCAGCCGGCCGACGGCCACCGCGGCTGCCACCGGAACGGCGAATGTGTCGCCCGTGCGCTGCTTGATATCGAGACTCCACTTGGCCGCCTCAACACCCAAGTACCCGCCGGCCAAACCGCAAAGAATCGTCTTGCCGTCTTGAAACCAGCCGAGCCCGGACAGAAAGCTATCCCAGTCGCTGAATAAAAACGGAAGCTTTGCACCGATCATGGCGCCACACAGGGCGCCCAGTAAGATACCGATCCGCTCCCCCGGCGCAAGCGATAGAGTTTTTTGGCTTTGTCGACTGATCAGGTAGCCCGTCGTCAGCGCTGCAGCCATGATCAATTGATAGGTGAGGTCAACATTCATGGCCGCCGCCAGATACTGTACTAAAGTACGGTGTCCGCACAGAAAGTTTGCGTTCGGTCCTCCCGGCCCAAGTTATACCCGTTGGCTGTGCAAACTGCCAGAAAGTCGCGAACTGCCAGAAAGTCATGGCGCGATTGATCACGGTTCTCTGTGCTTCTCAACTACTTCGCCCTTCGACATTCCTTGTTCGATATCAGAGGCTCTTCTGTTGCGCCGCAAAAACCGCAGAGTATCGAACAAGGAAAGTCCCAGGACACGCCTTCATCCGGTAATCTCATGGCTTAAGACCACGGCTGTTCATTCTTGGTTTTTTTCCTTTGCATGCCGCGGGAATGTTACGCTGAGCATCCGCACAATCCTTAAATTCTATTGAATTAGTAATCAAGATAAATCTTCAACGGCATCGGCGATCGATTCTGTAGGCAATGTGACCTTAAAAACAGCGCTCGCCAGCGCACCTGCGGGCGGTGATCTATTCGCCGTTAGCGTTACCACCGCCGTCTTTACGCAGCTTGTAGGATGTTCACCTTTTAATGATACGACGAGTCTTAACCGGTAAGACTATACTAAATAGCTCTACACCTACAACGAGACACGCATCATGACTGACCGACGAGGATTTTTGGAAGACGTTGTTTATTGCGGGGAAAGACAACGGCGTTTCACACAACAGTCTCCCATCATGCCGGACGTCTGGATTCGTTACGGCATGGATGCTGGCGAGCAGCAAGAGCTTTTGATGGTGCCCAATTGGCATTTCTCCACAGCTGATCTTGCCAAGGCAATCAAGGAGCGATTGAAGACTGACAAGAAACACGAAAAGACGCTGGGCCAATTCAGAAAGGGCAAAGGCACGCGGCCCTCGATCGCTTTCAACCAAAATGTCGTCGTCGCCAATCTCTGGTTTGACCAGCTGATTCGGGTCGTTTTGCCGCTGAGCAAATTTTGGCGGACGCACATCGCCCAGGTCGATCTCAAACCTGCAGAACGACTGGTGCAGTCGCTTACGAAGCAGGAATTCGAAAAGACGATTTGTTATTGCCTGGAGCGTGGTGAAGATCTGCGCGGTAACGAAGATGAACTGGACTACGAAGTCATCTGGCTCGCACGGCTGGCCGGTCTGCTGAGTCGACTCTCCGAAAACAAAACGCGTGAGCAAGCCGACAAGGCTGATGATGAGGGCGCTTTCCTTGGCGAACTCTTAGCGGACCACCAAGGCATCGCCAACTCCGCGGCGACACTGCTGGATGCGATCGATCCAATTGACCAGGACGATCCGTACCCGCTGTTTTCGGTCAACCTGAACCGTAAGACCCATCAATCGCTGTACCAGTCCGTGCCTTGCATCAAGGCCGATGCGGCATCCCGCGTTTTCGAGGTCAAGGGCAAGCACGTTCGCTGGGCGGTGATTGACACGGGGATTGACGCGACGCACATCGCATTCCGTAAACGCCAGCCGGACGGCACCCCATACAAGGAACCTTTTGAAAAGAAAAAGAGCACGGGGCGAAAACGTTCCCGCAGTCGCACGCCCAAGTACGAGAATCGTACACGCATCATTGCCACTTACGACTTTGTCAAAATTCGCGACTTGCTCGGTTGCGATCCCGATGACGTGGAATCGCTCGTCGATGACTTTCCGGTGCTCAAGGACGAAGAGGCGCGTAAGAGACTGCGTACGATCTTGGAGTTGATGGAAACAACGGTGATCAACTGGGAGAGCTTGGAAGAATTCCTGCGCGTGGAGCATATTCCGGCCAACGCACGGGGGGTAAAATCGAGCAAATATCGTCCGGGAGGGGAGCACGGAACGCACGTCGCCGGAATCATTGCGGCCGATTGGCGGGCCACAGATAAGGAAGCTACGCCGCGTGGATCGGGTGACCTTTATGGCGTCTGTCCCGAGATCGAACTGTATGATCTGCGTGTTTTGGATGACAAGGAAGGTGGCAACGAGTTTGCGATCATGTCGGCGATGCAGTTCGTCCGCTACTTGAACAATCGCAGGGACTTTGTCGCGGTGCATGGCGTGAACCTTAGTTTTTCGATCCCGCACGATGTTGCCAATTATGCCTGTGGTCGGACTCCGGTTTGTGAAGAGGCCGAGCTGCTCGCTCGCAATGGCGTCGTCGTCGTCGCCGCTGCGGGCAATAGCGGCCGCGCACGGTACCTGACGCCAACGGGAACTGCCGATGACGGATTCAGGACTGTCAGCATCACTGATCCCGGCAACGCTGCCGCCGTGATCACCGTCGGCTCCACGCATCGCGGCGAGCCACACAATTACGGTGTCAGCTACTTTTCCAGCCGAGGTCCCACTGGCGACGGCCGCGCCAAACCGGATCTGGTTGCCCCCGGCGAAAAAATATTGTCATCGATACCGGGAAATATGGATGCCTGGTTGGATGGAACCAGCATGGCGGCGCCACATGTCAGTGGGGCTGCGGCCTTAATCATCGCCCGCTATCCCGAATTTATCGGACAGCCCGACCGAATCAAAGAAATTCTTTGTGCTACAGCGACAGACCTGGGTCGTGAAAGGTATTATCAGGGCGCCGGGCTGCTCGATATTCTTAGAGCGATGCAATCCATTTAATGATAGGGTCAGAAACGATGGCACAA
>JBFJVZ010000401.1:0-7056 GCA_041623895.1 Pirellulaceae bacterium
CCAGCGCGTCGATGCGTTCGTTCACGGCATCGAGTCTGTCCACCAGTTTGTCGATCACTTGCTTGGACTCTTTGACTTGCGGGGACGGCGCGGCTGCGGCCTGTTTTTCGATTTTTGCGCCCAGGTATTGTCGTTCGTCGGGCGGATACAGGGTGTGAGCGAACGTTTGGCCGCGGCCGGGCGGCGTCAATGCTTCCACCAGGCCTTTCTCGATCAATTGGTTGATCACTTCCTGAGCCGCGCTCATATCCGCAAGCGGACTCATCCTTGACGCCCGGGTGCGAATTTCGCCGGCGGTTTGCGGACCGCGCAGCAGCAGTTCGGTGATCACGGCCGCCTGCGGGCTATCCAATTCCAGCCAGTCGTAGGCTGCGTGGCGATACTTGGTAACGCGGCCGCTGCCTTGAATCTCGCGGACGGCACCAAGTTCACGAAGTTCATCCAAGGCCAGCAGCGCATCATTTTCGTCCACGTCCATTTTGGGCGCACGATTTGATTTCTGGTTACAGCCGGTCACCAGAGCTGCCAGCGACAGCGGGTAATTATCGGGAGTCGTTTTTGCTTTTTCGACCAGCACGCCCAGCACCCTTCGGGCCGTAGCGGACAGAGGAGCGGGTTTCGCTTTTTCTTCGTCGGTTTGGTCGTGATTGGATTCGTCGTTCATCAAGACTCCAAGAATTGTTTTCGTGTGTGCCGATCCGCCGCTCACCTGCACAGTATCTTCGCGTTCAGCCGACAAACACTCAAGCTCCCCAGCCGGGAAGCGAAACCGGTTACGATATTTAGCGCGATTCGGAGAATTCGACGACTTTCGGTTACCATGACGGCATTCCGTTCGTTCCCGCCACTCGGTTTTGGTCATGATTTTCGCAGCACGACTTTGCTTGTTTCTGTTTGTTTGCCTGGTTTGCTCGCCTGTTTCGGCGGCCGACCGTCCCAATATCGTGATGGCCTTTGCCGATGACTGGGGCCAGTACGCCAGCGTTTATGGCAAACTCGCCCCGGGTGGGATCAACGATCATATCCCCACACCCAACTTTGATGCCGTTGCCGGCGAAGGCGTTTTGTTCACGCGCGCTTTTGTCAGCGCTCCGTCTTGCACGCCCTGCCGAAGTTCGCTGCTATCGGGTCAGCATTTTTGGCGCTGCGGCCGGGGGGCGATTTTGCAGGGCGCAATTTGGGATCTGTCGATACCAAGCTATCCGTTGTTGTTGGAATCAAGCGGCTATCGCATCGGGCACACTTACAAGGTTTGGAGCCCGGGAACGCCGGCCAACGCGCCTCACGGCGGCGCGGCTCGAGCTTTCAACAAACACGGCAGCCGTTTCAACGGGTTTTCGCAGTTCGTAATGAAGAGCGACGACCACGATGCGGCCAAGCAAACGCTGCTGGAGGAAGTCCGCCAGAACATGCGTTCCTTTTTGGATGCCGATGGGGACGCGAAAGTTGATGGCGACGCGCCGTTTTGTTACTGGTTCGGACCGACCAACGTGCATCGCAAATGGATCGCCGGCAGCGGCAAAGAGCTGTGGGGTATCGACCCCGACCAACTGAAAGGCAAATTGCCTCCGTTCTTGCCCGATGTGCCGGTCGTCCGCGAAGACTTTGCCGATTACTTGGGTGAAGTCAAAGCGTTCGACGAAGGCTTGGGTGTCGTGATCGCCGAGCTGAAACGGTTGGGCGTTTACGACAACACGATCCTGGTGGTCAGCGGTGACCACGGCATCCCGGGGATCAGCCGCGGCAAATGCAACTTGTATGACTTCGGCACGAAGGTTCCGCTGGCGATCCGCTGGCCGGCTGGAATCGAGAAGCAGGGCAGGGTGGTCGATGACTTTGTCAGTCTTCCCGATTTGGCGCCGACGTTCCTGGAAGCCGCCGGTGTGGCTGTCCCCGAAACGATGATCGCGCGATCGCTGATGCCCGTGTTAACGTCGGACGGGTCGGGGCAAGTCGATCCAGCTCGCGATGCGGTCTTCACGGGGCGTGAACGCCATGTGGCTCTCGCTCGGACAGGCAACAAGCCGTATCCGCAGCGGGCGATTCGCACCGATCAATATCTGTACATCATCAATTTCAAACCTGATCGCTGGCCGATGGGTACCGGACCGGGATACGGTGCGCCGGATGGTCCGATGCCGAGTTACGAATTGTTGCGAGAGAACACGTTTGTGGCATTTGGTGATTTGGATGCCAGTCCCACCAAGGCTTGGGTTGTCACGCATCGCGACGAAGACCCTGAATCGTTTCACTACGCGGTCGGCCGGCCGCCCGAGTTCGAGCTTTATGACATCAACGCGGATCCGCATTGCCTGCGAAACCTGGCGTCGGAAAGCTCGCTGGCGGCTGTGCGGACAAAGCTGCATGGGCGGCTGATGGGAGAATTGCAGAAAACCGGTGATCCCCGTGTTTCCGACGAGGTCGTGTTTGAAAAATCGCCGTATACCGATGTCTGGCGGCGACGTCCGGCCAGGAAGAAGTGACACCGTCCGCAAAGAATGTCATCATGTCGGTGATGACAATCGCTTTCTGATCGTTGCGACCCGGACAGCGGCAAGATCTGACTGGGTCGTCCAATGATCCACCGCAAATGAGCCTTTGATGAGCGAACGGTCAACGGCAAAAGATCTGCTTCGAGAAGTCGCGAAGCTGTCGGGTCAGCAGCGCGATAAGTTTATCGCTGCGCTGCCGGAAGACCAGCGAACGCAGCTGGAACGCGATTTGGCCGGCGAAGCCGCCACCGTCGACATGCAGATATCCGGCGGCCCGGGCACCGGGGCAACCACGATACTGCCACCGAATGAAACGATGCCGGTTCGGTTGGAGAACGAAGTCCCCACGACGATCGGTCCTTACAGTATCGTGCAGCCGATTGGCCAAGGCGGGATGGGCCAGGTGTTCATCGCCGAACAGCACGAGCCGATCAAACGCCGCGTCGCCCTCAAGATCATCAAGACCGACGCGCCGTCGCGCGAAATCCTTGCCCGCTTTGGTGCCGAGCGTCAGGCGCTGGCGATGATGGATCATCAGAACATCGCCAAGGTGCTGGACGCCGGAATTACCGACGACGGCCGACCCTATTTTGCGATGGAGTTGGTCAAGGGCGTTCCGATCACAAACTTTTGCGACCGGCACAAGCTGACGCCCCGAGAGCGGCTGGACATTTTCGTGCAAACCTGCCGCGCCATCCAACACGCTCATCAAAAGGGAATCATTCATCGCGATATCAAACCGTCCAACGTGTTGGTCACCGAATACGAGGGTCGTCCGATCGCCAAGGTGATCGATTTTGGACTGGCCAAAGCGTTGCAGGATCAAATCGTATTGACCGACCAAACGCTGTTCACGCAATGCGGTCAAATCGTGGGCACGCTCGAGTACATGAGCCCCGAGCAGGCAGAACTGAACACCCTGGATATCGACACCCGAACCGATGTTTATTCACTGGGCGTGATCTTGTACGAACTGCTAACCGGTTCGACACCGCTGGGCCGGGAGCGCATCAGGTCACAAGCCTATGACCAGGTTTTGCGTTTGATCCGCGAAGAAGATGCGCCGCGGATGATTTCCCGGATCTCAACAGCGCAATTCAGCGTCGCGAGTATCTCCGAACAGCGCAACATCGACTCCAGACAACTATCGTCGTTGCTGCGAGGCGATTTGCAGTGGATCGTGATGAGGGCGTTGGAAAAAGATCGCTCGCGCCGCTACGAAGGAGCCGGCTCGCTAGCCGATGATGTGCAACGGCACTTGGATGACGAACCGGTCGACGCGCGGCCGCCGACGATGAGCTATCGTCTTCACAAGGCTTATCGAAAACACAAAGCGGAATTCATCACTGCGGTCGGCATTGCCTGTCTGCTGGTCGCCGGTCTGGTCGGCACCGGGACAATGTGGCTTCAGGCCAGATCAGCCGCCAACAAAGCCAGTTTGGCCAAACGCTACGCGGAGGTCGAAGCCGCGAATGCTCGCGAAGCGGAAGCCGAAGCGACAATCGAAAAAAGCAAAGCATTGGCGGCCAAGCAACAAGTCGAAGCCACACTCGCCCGCTCCAACTATCTGTTTGCCTTCGCTCGTTGGGACGCCGGCCGCGTCGGCGAAGCGCTGGACTTGCTCCGACAAGTGCCGCCGGACTACCGCAACTTTGAATGGTATCTTGCCCAACGCAAATTCAATGGTGGTGACTTCACCATCTATGGACACACCAGCACCGTTTCCGACGTCGCATACCGGCATGATGGCCAGCAAATCGCATCGGGCAGCTTTGACAAGACGATCAAGGTTTGGGATGCGATCACGGGCAAGCGACTGAAGACATTCAGCGGACACACATCCAATGTCACCAGCGTGGCATACAGCCCCGACGGCACTCGAATTGCCTCCGGAAGCACGGACAATACGATTCGAATCTGGAACACGGATTCCGGCGATTCGCTGACACTGCGAGGTCACACGGGACCGGTCAACCGCGTCCGTTTCAGCCCCGATGGATCGCTGATTGCTTCCGCCAGCTGGGACAATCTCGTCAAGATTTGGGATGCAACGACCGGCCAACCAGGGCCGACGCTGAAGGGCCACGCCGGCGAAGTCTTGGACGTGACATTTGCCCCCGGCGGTGCACTGGTCGCGTCCTGCGGCCGCGATAACGCGATCCGTCTTTGGGACCCAGTCAATGGTGAAGTCACGCAAACGATCAAAGGTCACACCGATCGTGTCACCAGCGTTGCTTTTCATCCCCGCGGTGATCTGCTGGCTTCGGCTAGTTTCGACCAAACCGTACGTTTGTGGACTCTGCCGACAGGCGCGCAGGTAAGAACCTTGAAACGACACTCAGGTAATGTCACCAGTGTCACATTCAGTCCCGACGGCGCGCGAATCGTGTCAGCAACCGACGACGATCGCCAACCAGGTACCATTCGCGTCTGGGATGCGAAAACCGGTGCTTTAAAATTAACGCTGAAAGGACACCAGCGCGGTGTCACCAGTGTCGCGCTGAACCCGGACGGGTCGCGAATTGCCTCCGCAGGCGGTTACGGGGACAACACCATCAAAGTCTGGGATGCCCGCAGCGGCGATGATAACAGTACTTTCAACGGACATCTCGACCGCGTCACCAGCGTCGCGTTCAGCCCCGATGGTCAACGGATTGTATCAGGCAGTAACGACACCTCTGTTCAGATATGGGACGCTCGCTTGGCCAAACGAATCCGCATCCTTGCTGGGCATCGTGCAACGGTGACCGACGTCACCTTCAGCCATGACGGATCGCTGATCGCATCAGGGGGTGAAGACCGAGTTGTCAGACTTTGGGATGCCGAAAGCGGTGATTTGTTGATGACCCTGGACGGTCCGAAAGCCTCGGTGTCCAGCGTTTCTTTCAGTCACGACGATCAATTGGTCGCCGCGGGCAGTTGGGATCACTCCATTACGCTGTGGAATTCAAAAACAGGTCAATTGCACAAAACGTTGAAAGGTCATTCTTCGGGCGTGTTAACGGTCGCTTTCAGCTCCACTGGCAACTTACTGGCGTCTGCCGGCGACTTTCGCAAAGATTCGATCAACATCTGGGACGTCAAATCCGGGCAGGTCATTCAATCATTCCAGGGTCATTCGAATTATGTGACTGCGGTCAGCTTCAACGCCGATGCGTCACAGTTGGCTTCCGTCAGTGCCGATGCGGCGATCAAGCTCTGGGATGTTAACTCCGGCGAGTTACTTCATACTTTGAAGCGGCACACCAACCGCGTTGACGACGTTGCCTTCAGCCCCGATGGAACGCGGTTGGCTTCGGCCAGCTACGACAACACGATTCGCCTCTGGGACACCGTCACGGGTGATGAACTGCGAACCATCAAGGGACATTCCAATTACGTCACCAGTGTTTCCTTCAGCCCCAATGGTCAATTCCTCGCCTCGGCAAGTTGGGATAAGACGATCAAACTCTGGCGAGCCACCGTCACCAGTGAGCAAACAACTCTGCTGGGACACACCGACACGGTCACTCTGTTTGCGTTCAGCCCTGATAGTTCGCTGTTGGCGTCCGCTGCCAACGACAACAAAATCAAACTTTGGAATCTGGCCGACGGTGGCTTGATTCATACCTGCAAAGGCCATACCGCCAAGATCAGTAGCATCGCTTTTGATGCTGAAGGATCGCGGATCTTATCCCGCGGCGAAGGGGGCGCGCAAATGGCCTGGAACATGACGACCGGCCAGCAGATCGCCGAACCGGGTCCTTGGCCAGACCAGCCTGACGAGCCGGGTTCGCACTCGCCTGACGGACGTTGGTTGGCGCTCGCCTTGGGTAATCAGATTCAGTTGATCGATCTGGAATTCAAGAACACGCCGTTGGAACATGCGTATCGCCAATCCAAGGCTGACTTTGATCCATACTGGCACGAGGAACTCGCTGCCGGCGCTGAGACGGCCGAACGCTGGTTCGAGGCGCTATTTCATCGTGCCTGGGTCGTCAAGAATCAACCAACATCTAATGAAGCTCATTTGCGGATGCGGTTGGTGGACAGCAAACTCCGCCAATCAAATCCTGATCTGCTGGCTGACTTGCCGCCTTCGGTAAGACAGGCGTTGTCGACACCCGCCCCGCCGCTGAATGAATCGTATGCAGAAAAGCTAAACGTGGTCATCTTGAGCCGCGTTGCTGTTGCCGGCAGTGAACCGATCACGGCTGTATCGCTGCAGGAAATGAAAAACATCTGCGAGACGTATCCCAAAGGCCGTTTCTTTCACACGTTGGGTATCGCCCTGTATCGCGCCGGTGACTACCAAGCGGCACTCGATTCGCTGACCAATTCCTTACTGATGATGCCAACCGAATTCGATCTTGCCGGACCTCATCCGGGTGATTTGGCGTTCTTTGCGATGTGCCTGTACCAACTGGATCAGAAAGATGCGGCCAGTGATTTTCACAAAGAACTCAGTGAAGGCGTTCGCAACAACTCCTTCCGTGCCGACAAATTGGATTCCGTGGCGCGCAGGTTTCTGGCGGAAGTTGACGAGTTGTTCGCGTCTGAGAAAGCCGGCACAGGGCAAGCCGCC
>JBFJVZ010000402.1:0-7003 GCA_041623895.1 Pirellulaceae bacterium
CGGTGAAGATGATCGGCTCGGCCAAGCTGCCGATCGCCGAAATGGTTCCCGTGGATGCAGATAGAAACCGCGATTTCGCAACTTTGACGATCGTCCCCGGGGCGATCGAAAGGGTTGCTGCTTGCCCGCCAGAGTCGGAAACGGTCAAGTCAGTCGTCAGATGAATCGGCAGCGTGCCATAATCCCAGCTGCGGTCTTCGGTTAATGTGCCGGCTTGCAGCAGGATATGATCGCCGCCCGCATTGCCTCTTGCCGTCAACCCACTAGCGTTCGGCGCTGTGTCAAGCTCGAAGTAATAAGGCACTCCCAAGCCGTCTTCGACGTGCAGGTTTTGTAACGTCGGCGACGCATCCAGAACGGAGACACCGGTCGAGTAACTATCGCTGATGCGAACGTTGGTCAAACGCGTTTGTGCTGCCGCCGCGTCACCAGCATGATAGACCTGAATCGCGGCCACCCGGCCGCCACCGATCCCGTTGCCGTCGCTGTCACCGGCGTAACGCACTTCGACATTTTCCAGGACATTGCCCGGCCCTTGCAGATACAGCGATTCCCAATAACCCCGAAATGGAGTCGTCGCGTCTCCGTCGCCGTTGGAATCAGCACCCGCGGTGTCATCGGTTGCTGCCGTGAACACGATCGGTTCGGCCGCCGTCCCGATCGCCGAAATCGTTCCGGTCGAAGCCCACAAATAGTGAGCCTGCGGGACCTTGACGATCGTTCCCGGCGCGATCGTGAGCGTGGACGGGTTCCCGTCGCCGTCACTGACGATCTCCAGTTGACCTGTCAACTGAAGTGGCAGCGTTCCGTAATCCCACGTTCGGTGCTCGGCAAGCGTTCCGCCTTGCAACACGATCTTGTCACCGGCGGCGTTGCCACGAGCCGTTAAGCCGCTGGTTGCGGGCGACGTATCGATCTCGAAGAAGAATGGTGTACCTAATCCGTCTTCGACGTGCACGTTCTCCAGCAGCGGTGAACCTGACTGGACAGTGACGCCGGTGCCGAAACTTTCAGAGATTCTGACATTGGACAATTCAGTCTGCTGGCTGCCGGCTGCGCCGATTTGAACCGCGGCAACCTGGCCACCGCCAATTCCATTTCCATCCGTGTCTCCGGCGTAGCGAATCTCGACGTGCTGCAGAATGTTTGCGTTGCCGTCAAGATAGATCGACTCCCAAAAACCTTGGAAGGGTGCGGTTGCCTCGGCATCACCGTTGGAATCGCCCGCGATGGAATCGTCCGTTGCCGCCGTGAACACGATTGGCCGGGCCGCTGTTCCGATCGCAGAAAGCGTTCCTTGCTGTGCATGCAGAAACCGCGACTGGGGCATTTTCACCACCGTCCCAGGCGTCACCGAAAGCGTCACGGGCTGGCTATCGACCGTTTCACCAATTGTCAGATCTCCGCTCAGATGGACCGGCAGCCCGGCAAAGTTCCAGGTGCGATCTTCCGTCAATGTGCCACCGGCCAACACAACACCGTTGGTCGTGTTGCCGGTTGCCGACAGACTTGCGTAACTCGGGTTGGCCAATAAATCTTGCGTGAACGCCGACGTTGCCCGCTGCACATCGACGCGAGTCAACTGGGGTGACCCGCTGACCGCGATGCCTGGCCCGTAGGAATCGGCCACCGACACATCGGTCAACGTCACGGAATCCTTACCGAGCTGGAGCGATGCGATGCGGCCGCCACCAGCGCCATTGCCATCGGTGTCTCCGCCGTAGCGAAGTTGCACGTGAGAGAGAGTGCTGCCTGCATCACCGTCATTCAGATAAATCGATTCCCACAAGCCAGCGATCGGCGTTCCATCAACATCGCTGGTTAAGTCTTCTCCAACCGAATCGTCTTGGCTGGAGGTGAAGATGATCGGCGCCGCCGCGTTGCCGGATGCATTGAGCACTCCGTCGACGTTCAGGAATCGGCCGGCATCGAACTTTACCACGGTGCCGGGTTGGATCGTTAATTCGGCGCCGGCAGCCAGCGTCAGATCGCCGGTGACACGAATGGTACCGCCCCAGGAATCATCCGTATCGATCACACCTGCCACATCACGAGCCAGTAATTGACGAGCCTCCAATTGTTCGATCAGTGCCCGGCGTTTGGCCAGCCGAGTTGTTCTGCGGCGGTGTGGTGGCGGCGGGCTTGGGCTGGCAGTTTTTGACTTCTTGCTGCTTGCGGGGGAACTTCTGCCAAACACGTTCAAAGGTACCAAATCTGAAGAGAATGCCGGTGCTCCAATCGCGTCCAAACGCGACGTACCCCTCCGCTCTATCGTGAAGCGGCGATTGCGGGAAAGCAAGCATTCTCCTCCCGAAACGGTCAATAAACCAAGCTGAAGTGGGCCGAACCAGCAGAGCAACCGTGGTGTGGGGCAAGCCCGCCGACCACGACGGCTGCCGAGCCAACCGTTGCCGGCAGCTGCCGTCCCAATTCGCAGCGGAAGCCATGGTGCATTACCCCGCCGACAACCGCATCACGATCATCGGTGCCGGGTAACGTTGTCCAGCAACGAATCGATTTCGGCACTGAACCAGATGCGTCGTGAGCACCGTCTTGAACACGTCTGCTAGATCAACATGCATCCGTGGGTCGGCCTAATCATGGGCGGGGGCTATAATGCGTGCGTCTCGTTGGACGCCAATACATGATTCAAGAACTGACGTACTTTACGCGTGTGCTTTCGATCGTTGGCGATGTGGTCTGTGTGCAGGCCACGGACGTTGGCCTGGGCGATCTGGCAATCGTTGAGAATCATGATGGTGAGCAGTCATTGTCGCAGGTGGTAGAGATCCGCCGCGACGAGGTTTCCTTGCAGGTCTTTGCCGGCGGCAAAGGGATCTCGACCGACGCGCGTGTGCAATTTCTGGGGCACGGTACTCAAGTCATTTGTTCGGAGAATATTCTCGGTCGTGTCTTTGACGGTTCGGGCACACCGATCGACGGCGGGCCGGCGCTGAAGCAGGATCCGGTCGTGGAAATCGGCGGGCCTTCGGTCAATCCGGTCAAGCGAGTCGTTCCCAAGCGGATGATTGAAACCGGCATCCCGATGATCGACGTGTTCAATAGCCTGGTCGAAAGTCAGAAGATTCCGATCTTTTCTGTGGCCGGCGAACTGTACAACCCGCTGTTGGCGCGGATTGGAATTCAGGCCGATGCGGAGATTGTTGTCTTCGGTGGTATGGGGCTTGTCTTTGACGACTATCACTTCTTTCGCACCACGTTTGAAGACGAAGGTGTCTTCCCGCGGACGGTGATGTTCGTCAATCAAGCTTCCGACCCGATCGTGGAACGATTGCTGGTGCCCGACATGGCGCTGAAGATTGCCGAGCGGTTTGCGGTGGAGGAAAACAAACGGGTGTTGGTGTTGATGACCGACATGACCGCGTACGCCGACGCCTTGAAAGAGGTCGGCGTGTCGATGGAGCGCGTGCCGGCAACACGCGGATACATGGGTGATTTGTACAGCCAGTTGGCGGTCCGTTACGAGCGAGCTTGTGATTACGACGGCGCCGGTAGCGTCACCGTGCTGACGGTGACAACGATGCCGGGCGATGATGTGACTCATCCGGTACCCGATAATACGGGCTACATCACCGAAGGTCAGTTCTACTTGCACGACGGCATGCTTGATCCCTTTGGTTCCTTGTCGCGGTTGAAGCAGCAAGTGATCGGCAAAACGACTCGCGAGGATCATGGGCAGTTGATGAACACGATGATCCGGCTGTATTCCGGTGCCAGGGACGCCGAGCAGAAACAGGCCATGGCATTCGACCTGTCGGAATTCGATCACAAATTGCTCAGGTTCGGTAAGCTGTTTCGTGGGCGCTTCATGGATGTCAACGTATCGGTGCCTTTCGCCGAGGCGCTCGACTTGGGTTGGAAGACTTTGGCTAAGTGCTTCGAGCCTGAGGAGTTGCTGATGAAAGAAGAGCTGATCAAGAAGTATTACGGCAAAGAATGAGCATCGCCGGGCATGCGGCTTTCACTGAACAAGAACTCTCTGAAACAGCAGCGCGATCATCTGACGATGTATCGGCGTTTCTTGCCGTCGCTTGATCTGAAGCGACAGCAACTGCTAACCGCGCACAAAGCGGCACAGCGCGAGTTGGCGGCGCTGGAAGCGGAACTGGAAAACTACGAACAAAGCCTGGAAACGATCTTCCCGCAGCTGGGCAGTTCGACGATCAATCCGGAAAAGCTGAGTCAGCTTGTTCGAGTCCGCCAGGTGTTGCTGGATGAAGAGAACGTGGTGGGGACTCACGTGCCGGCAGTTCGAGAGATTAAGATTCTGCGGGCCGATTATTCGAGGCTCAGTTTGCCGTTTTGGGTTGACCAGGTAGCCGACAGCCTGGAGCAGGTCGCGCGGCTGCGAATCCAGCTGCAGGTCAACCGGGCCCGCGCCGAGAAGCTTGGCACAGCGGCCCGCAAGATCACGCAACGAGTGAACTTGTTCGAGAAAGTTCTGATACCCAAGGCCGAATTGAATATCAAACGAATCGGGATTGCATTGTCGGATCAGGAACGAGCTTCGGTGGTGCGTTCAAAACTTGCCAAACGAAAGCACCAGTCATGACCAGCACAGGCCCGACGGGCAGCCGCGACCGTTGTTTGACGCGACGCCGCAGGCAAGCTTCACCACGAGGACAAATCAGGCTCTGATAGAGCAGGCGTTTTATGGCGATTGTTCCACTTAGCAAACTGACCATTTTTGGGACCACTGACCAGCAGCAGTTGGTGCTTGATCAACTGCAGCAGTTGGGCTGTGTCCATTTGGTGCCGTTGAGGGAAGCTGGCGAGTCCACCAGCGGTCTTGGGTCTGGCGAGGCGATCCAGGCGTATCGCTACTTATTACGATCGCCAATCAAACGGCGGCCGGCCACGGATTCGTCAAAGTTCGACCGTGAAGCGCTGGTTCGGGAACTGCTGACGATCAAGGATCGTCGCGCGGAGCTGCGGGCCGAGCGAGACGAGTTGCTACATGCGATCGAATTGGTCTCGCCGTGGGGCGATTTCCAACTGCCCGCCGAAGATGAACTCTCCGGACAAAAGTTTTTCTTCTACAAAGTCCGCTTGCGCGAGCAATCGCATTTGCCCAAGGATCTGATCAGCCAAGTCGTCGCCCGGGACAATCGGTTTGCTTATCTGGTCGTGATTGCCGGTGAAGAGCCGGTTGATCTGGCGGCCGAGCGAGTGGAGCCTGACCCGCGACCCTGGTCACAACTGCAGCGGCGGCTGGAGGAAGTGGAGGAAGAACTTGATGATCTTCATTGGCAGCGGGTCACGCTCACGCGCTGGCAGCAAATGCTGCGTGATGACCTGGACGCGGCCGACGACCAAGCTGCCAAATTGGTTGCCGCGAAGGGGATTCAAGCCGATGAAGCGGTTTTCGCGCTGCGGGGATGGATGCCGACGGTTGCGGCTGCGGATGTACGTGCTTTGGCAGAGCGCAACCAGTTGGCAGTTACGATTGAGCCGCCGGGCGAAGATGACGTACCGCCGACACTGCTGGAAAATCCTGAGCGGGTAGCCGGTGCGGAGAGCTGCGTGACTTTCTACATCACACCGGCTTATCACGCTTGGGATCCGACCACTATCGTCTTCTTCTCATTCAGCCTGTTTTTTGCGATGATCATCTCCGATGCTGGCTACGGGTTCTTCATGGCTGTGATCTTGACGCTGTTTTGGCGACAGATCGGGATGCACAAATCAGGCAGGCGGATCCGAAATCTGCTACTTGGAATCGTCAGCGCAACGATCATCTACGGCGTTCTTATCGGTAGCTATTTTGGCGTTCAGCCGGCGACCGGTTCGCTGCCCGATTTGCTGCGAATTCGCATCGATGGCCAGCCGATGATGGAGAATCAAAATGCCATGATGGCGATTGCAGTTGCCATCGGGGTTGCCCACTTATCCTTGGCAAATGTGCTGGCGGCCTGTCGGGATCGAAAACAGTTGCGGTGGGTCGGTCATCTGGGCTGGGCGATGTTGATGATTGGAGCGTTTCTGATTGGTTGGGCCGTGTTGATGGAGCTGGAGTCGTTGAGGGTGATTGGCGTGGGTTTGGCGAGCTTGGCTGGGATCGGCATCCTTTTCTTCAGCAGCGATCGGCCGTTGTTGTCAGCGGACTGGAAAGTCCACGGGATGCGGCTGGTTGATGGTTTGATGCAGCTTACGAACTTGTCGAAAGCATTTGGCGATGTGCTTAGCTATCTTCGCTTGTTCGCACTTGGTTTGGCCAGTGCCCAGCTGGCGCTCACGTTCAATGGTCTGGCCAGCGGTGCGCTGGAGAAAGGCGGCATCGGGGTGCTGTTGGCGATGGTGATCCTGGTGGCCGGGCACGGAATCAATTTTCTTTTGGCTTTGATGGGGGGCGTGGTGCACGGACTTCGCCTAAACTGCATCGAGTTTTTCAATTGGGGGCTAAACCAAGAAGGTTACGCATTCCAACCATTTAGAAAGAAGGCGAATCGTTAATGGATACGTTTGCGTTGATGCTTGGCTGGGCCGGGATTTACGGACCGACGGCTTTAGGTGCGATCGGCAGCATCATCGGCTGCGCGCGGGCCGGCCAGGCAGCTTGTGGTGCGATGCTGGATGTGGAATCCGGCTACGGGCGATTCATCGGGCTGTCCGCGCTTCCGTCGTCGCAGATCATTTATGGAATTGTCGTGATGTTTGCGCTCAACCGCGAAGTCACGATCGAGTCCGCACCGGGCTTGTTTGGCGTGGGCATCCCGTGTGGTTTAGCGTTGATGGCCAGCGCGATTTACCAAGGCCGGTGTTGTGCATCGGCAATTGTGGCAACGAAGACGAAGCCGGAAGTATTTGGGCTTTCGGCAGCGCCGGCCGCGATTGTCGAAGGCTTTGCAGTGTTTGCATTCATTTTTGCCTTGGTGATCGCCGGAGGGATACCGAGCGCGGGCGGTTAGATAATAGAAGTTCGGCGTCAATGGGAGGGCGACGTTCCCCGCGGAGCCGCGTGTTGATGGGTGCGGCTCAGCAC
>JBFJVZ010000403.1:0-6919 GCA_041623895.1 Pirellulaceae bacterium
ACCAGAGAATGCTAAGCAAGCACACGGCTCCCAAAGCCAGAATCATTTTTGCCAACGCGTTATTGAAAACCAAGGGTCGTCCACCGCGGGCGACCAGCAAGATGCACCCAAGCACGCCCACGGAAGCAATGCCGATTTGCCGCGAAATACTGAGAGTTTGCTTGGCATCAACTTCTTCTGCCGGAAACTCTTTTTTCAGACTGTGCTCGGCCAAGAAAAAAGAGATGCCCAAAAACACCGTCGCGAAGCGAAGCAAAAGCGTTCGGGTCGGGTAGGCGACGTTGAATTCTGTCGGCTGCTGCTGGAGTAGAGAAATCTGCGACATCTGTTTCTTTCGTTGAGCACAAGACCGTTGATTTTTCGTTAACCGGTCGCCAAACGAATTGCGTGTTGAACAGGATTAGTAAACAAGGCACCCATCGATTCTGCTGCTGATGGCCGAATGGATGCTGAGAAATACTGGTTTTATTAAACTGTCGATGCTGCCCCTAAACTTGCGGAGCAACAAAGCTGCGGACAAACCAAGGCAGGTAGCTGCGAGTTTTCGTCAGGACGACACCAATCACCTTGGTGTTGCTGCCATACAAGCGATTGAGCAACCGTTCCGTTGCCGCGGTTTTTGTCCGCTCTGATTCAGCAACGACCAGAATGCAATCGAGATGTTGGGCCAGGGAAACAGCCTGATCAGGCTGGCTAGCGGCCGGCAAATCCACGATCAGTAAGTCGCAGCCGTGTAGATAAGCTTCTAAAGCCTGCACGATTTCAGCGGCGCTACTGCAGAGTATTTCATCACTGGAATCAGCGGAGGAAGCAATCAGATCGATCTCGGCTTCCTTCACCTTTTGAAGACATTCGTCATGAGACGCTGTTCCGCTGAGCAGTTCAACCAGTCCCGGGGACCCGTTGAGTCCAAACATCTTGGAGACGGAACGTTTCCGCGAATCAGCGTCAACGAGGACGGTTTTCAGATGGCAGTCAATATCACTGGCGACCGCCAAATTAACCGCCAGCGTGCTGGCACCCACGCCAACATCGATGCCGATGATCCCCAATGATCGACCACGCTTTTGACCAGGGCGATGTTGGGACAGCAGGATCTCCGCCATCAACTCTTGGCATTTCTTTCGATACTTGTTTTTTTCTCTCAGCCGAGGAGCCCTCATCCGCTTGAGCCGCGGAATGCTGGCAACGACGTGGGTGCCGAGCCGTTGTTCGACATCATCGGCGGTGCGGAGTGTGGGAGAAGATCCCTCACGCAAATAAGATAATGCAAGTCCCGTCATCAAACCCAGGAATAGAAAACCGAAACCCAGGACTCCCTTCCGCGGGCTAGCCGCTCGCTCCACGTAAGTGGCCGGTTGAAAAACATGAATGTTGGAGAATTTCTCGTTGAACAATTCTTCAATGACGCGAGCTTCTTCCAGCTTTTCCCGTAGAACTTTGAGACTGGCTGTCGTTATTTCGATGTCGCGGTCGATTTGTGTCAGCCGGCGTTCTTGCTCCGACAATTCTTTGACCTGCTGATCCAGTACGCTTCGCTGCTGCTGCTTTTCCTTGATCATCGATTGCAAACCGACGACCAGGGTTTCCTTTCGCTGAAGCTCCTCTTGGAGACCAATCTTGATGGGGTTGGGCGTCGTGCTTTCGTCGACACGCTCGCTATCCAGTTCCTTTAAAATATCGCGTGCGCCGTCCAATTGAATACGAATGCGTTTCAGTCTTGGATGTTTATCAGAGAAATTGGCGGCAAGTTTCTGTTCTTCTAATTCAAGCTCATAGAACTTCTGTCGCATGCCGCTCCAGGTGTCATCGCTACCCTGGAGCTTCGCGGCCACGATTTCATCGGCGGTGGCCAGCAGTTTTGTCTTTAAGTCCACAATCTCCGCAGTCGCTTGTTCGAGCTGTCCGAAGGCGACTGCCAAGTCACGATCGATTCCGGCAAGTTGGCTTCCCAGCAATCCTTGATTGGCTTCAATCGATACCACTTGATGATCCTGCATGAATTCCGCTCGCGTAGCGGCCAACTCATTCAACTGCTGTTCGACTTCTGCCGATTGCTTTTGAAAGAACCGATATGAGCCCTCGGTGTGTGATCCCTTCAAGTGCTCCTCCAGGAAGCAGTCCGTGACCGATTTGGCGATTGCCTGAGCCATATCAGGACTCATCGCCTTGGCCTGAATGTTCACGACGGAAGATTTTTTCGGCGATTCGATCCAGAGCGAACCGCGGATCAGGCGAACCGCTGTTTCTCGCGTGCTCAGGTTGTCTTTGATTCCTGCCTGCAGCAGCCAATGGTTTAGCCATTGAAAACAGCTGGTTTTCAGGAACAACATACGTTTTCGGATCTCGGTTTGACCGGCAGCGGGATCGAAGGAATTCTCTTCGGAGCGTGGTAATTTCCCACTGAGAATGACATCACTGCCCAGGTCGTCGACAACCTTTTCAGCCACTCGGCGACTGTTCAAGACTTCCAGCACGGAAGCGATTTCTCCTTCTTGCGACTTCTGCAAGGCTACCAGGGGCGAACCCGTGGTGGCTGTGGGGTCCATCGAGACGTTCTCCCGTCCCACTTTGACGGTTAGCTTGGCAACTGATTGATAGCTTCGTGGCCATACCAAGATGGCCAACCAACCAAGCAAAATGCCAAGCAACGAGCAGCAAATGATCAGCCGCTTGTTCTTAAATGGAATTTCCAAATATGACGCCAGACTGCTGCCCCGACGTGGGCCGCCCGCGAACCAATGGGGCGGAGTTGGTGAAATCAAAGTCGGCACAGAAAGTTCGCCACCGATGTTCTTTTCCGTCGTTGTCATGCCATGGTCAAACGAGTTCATGCGTTACCTCCTGTCGCGATACGAAGTTACCAACCGCTGCCGCAACACGCGAAACCATGTCACGCGTCATTTCGGGATACATGGGTAACGAAACGATTTGACTGGCCACGGTGGTGCACACGGGCAACTCCAGCGGTACCGTCACTGAATCTCGGAATGGCTGTGCCGTGCAGAGGGGATTGGGATAGTGAACGCCGCAAAAGATATCCTGCCGAGCCAAATCCGCAATGAGCTCGTCCCGCTGCGGACATCGAATCACAAACAAATGGTACACGTGTCGTGAGTCTGCATGTTCGTGTGGGAGCGGTAAACCGGTGCCGGCCAGGTCCTCTCGATACCAATCTGCAACCCGGCGACGTTGCTCGGTCCATTTTTCGATGTGCTGCATCTTG
Source organism: Pirellulaceae bacterium (assembly GCA_041623895.1). Lineage (GTDB taxonomy): Bacteria > Planctomycetota > Planctomycetia > Pirellulales > Pirellulaceae > JBFJVZ01. The sequence goes on from JBFJVZ010000403.1 coordinate 3,227, forward strand.
GACAGCAGCACGCAGGCTTGCACCGTGTCGAGGCGGCAATTGAAGCCCAGCAAATCGTGTCGGTTTTTCTGCTTCTGCCCGTAGTTTCGTAACAGCTGTGCTTTTTCGGCCAGCACAGGATCGTTGGTGACGATGGCACCCGCGTCGCCAAAGGCGCCGAGGTTCTTACCAGGATAGAAACTAAAACAGCCGATGTCTCCGAATGACCCACAACGTTGGCCGTCCAATTCGGCACCGTGTGCCTGGGCGGCATCTTCGACGATCCGCAGATTGTGGCGGTCGGCAATCTCGCGAATCTCGTGCATTCTGGCCGGTTGGCCAAACAGGTGCACGGGAATAATCGCCTTGGTACGTTCGGTGATTGCCTGCTCGATCAAGCCCGCGTCGATATTGAAGTCATTCGCATCGATATCAACAAAGACAGCTTTGGCGCCGGTATAGGCGATCGCGAACGCCGTTGCCGCAAAGGAGTTTCCCGCCGTGATAACTTCATCACCCGGGCCAATCTCAAGGGCTCGCAGGGCCATGTGGATCGCTTCGGTGCCATTGGCCATGGCGACACAGTATTGGGTTTGAGTATAAGCGGCGAATTGCTGCTCGAACTCGTCAACTTCCTGGCCCAGAATATATCGCGCACCGTCAATCACATCTCCAATCCGCCGCAGCACATCTGCTTTGATGGCACGGGACTGCGTTTTCAAATCGACGAGGTGAATAGGATCCGAATTCATCAGTAGTTTCTCAAGAAGCAAAAGGGATTAAAAGGCGTCGGCATTGACTCTCTTTGCCGTTGCGGGCGCACCACGCGCCGCTGCCGTTTCCCCGCACGTTAAGCAATCCGTTTGCAGGTAGTGGCCAGAAAGCCTCTGGCCACAACTGCACACATAATCGACTGGTCTGGCAGGTGATCCGATCACCAGGCAATAGGGTTCAACATCCTTGGTAACGACGGAGCCCGCTCCGATCATCGAATACCGTCCCAGCTTGAGGCCGGGACCGATGGTTGAAGCGGCACCGATGGAGCAGCCTTTCTGGACCACGGTCGTCTCCAGCCAATTGGACTTGTCATTGTATCGCTGTCGTGCCTGGGGAGCTCGCGGTGACCGAGGAAACCGATCGTTCGTAAAGACGACCGCGGGGCCTACGAACACATCGTCTTCGATGGTGACGCCTTCCCAAACCATGACGCAATTCTTGAGCGTGACGTTGTGGCCGATCACGGCACCCGCTTCGATAAAGGCGTGGTCGCCAATATTGCAGCGATTACCGATTCGCGCCCCGGCCATCACATGGGCAAAAGCCCAAACGCTGGTATCAGCTGCGATCGCATCAGGATCATCGACCAAAGCACACGCATGAATCATGACGCCCTCAACGCAACCGGGTCGGTGGTGCCCATCGCGATCGGCTGACCGCCGCGCTGCAATGAAAGATGGGCGGCTTCCAGCACTTTAACGACATTCAGACCATTCACGCCATCGGTGACGGGGACGTCGCCATCGGTGATACAGCGGATGAACTCGGCACACTCTGCCTTGAGAGGCTCCCGCTCTTGGATGTAGGGGCTGTAGCTTCCACCGTAGCGATAGGCGAGCTGAAAATCAGCGTAATCGCCGCTACCGCCCGACGGCTTGTCAACGCCCTTGTCAAAGATCTTGATCTTTTCCTGTTCGAGATCGTCGTAGACGGCCATCTTCTTGTCACCGACCACGGTCAAAACACGCTCCTTGCGTGGATCCAACCAGCTGACGTGGACCATTCCCATGCGGTTGCCCTCAAACAGCATCGTTAAATTGCAAACATCATGAATTCCGGGGTGCAAGCGATCGAATCCTGAACAGCTGACTGTAGTCGGCAGGCTATCCAGCAAGTACAGCATCATCGAAATGTCGTGTGGCGCTAAATCGTACAACGCGCTGACGTCTTTACGCACGGGGCCCAAATTCAAACGACGAGAGCTGATGTAATTGATATTGCCAAGCTCATCTGATTCGATCAACTCGCGCAATTTAATCACTGGAGAAGAGTGCAAAAAGACGTGGCCGACAAACAGTGAGCGATTTCGCTGCCCGGCGACTTCAACTAAGTTGCGGCATTCATCCGCCGTTTTGGCAAGTGGCTTTTCTACGAAGACATGCAAATCATGCTCCAGCGCTCGCATGGTCATCTCGTAATGCGCCGCCGTTGGTGTTGCGATCACCAACGCGTCCACAATATTGCGGTCCAATAACTGTTGAAAGTCTTCAAAAGGAACGACTCCCGGGAAACGTTCCTTGATGCGCAACAATTGATCACAGTTCTGATCACAGATTGCTGTGACTTTGCAGTCTTCCAATTCCGAAAAACAGCGAACCAAATTCGGGCCCCAGTATCCTAAGCCCACGATGCCAACGCGAATCATGATGTTATCCTATGAAGAATGCAACTGAAGGCGACTTACTCATTACGTTCAAATAGCAGAACCACGATGGTCCTTGCCATGATCATCAAGTCTCCAAGCAAAGACCGTGTCTCGATATATTCAATATCCAATTCCACCATTTTTTCAAAACTCAGTCGGTTCTTCCCGCTGACTTGCCATAACCCCGTCATCCCGGGCAGGACTTCGAAGCGACGCAGTTGTTCCGGTTCATAATCTTCTAGCTGCAACACGTCGGGCCGAGGACCGACCAAGCTCATATTGCCAGTCAGCACGTCGTAAAGTTGTGGCAGCTCGTCGATCGATAAACTGCGAATCAAGTTACCGCCGGGAATGAATTCGTCTTGATGTTTCGGCTTTCTCATCGCGCCGTTACCGTTTGTGTAGCTGGCCACGAGTTTACGATGATTGTCATCTCGATTGACGTCCGACACTCGCATCGTGCGGAACTTATGGATCTGGAACTGTTCACCCCCGTACCCCACACGCCTTTGCACAAAAAAAATCGGCCCCTGAGATACCAGCTTGATGTACAGGGCAACCGCAAGCATCAGGGGGGCAAGCAATGGGATTATCAGCAGCACACCACACGTGTCCAAGGCGCGCTTCCAACAGGGATGCTTTCGTCTGACAATTTCCACACACTCTGAATTCGAATGGTAGCTTTGGATAAAGCCGACTTGGTTGTTCCCGTTTTCAGGGGGGCGTCTCGCAGGCCAGTTGGTAGAAGTAGACATGCCCAGGTGGGAATTTTGGAAAGCTAGCGTAGACAGGGGGGGTGTGAAGTCGTATCTTAACCTTCTAGTTTACCAAAACAACCTATTTGGCTTCGAAAGGTTGGGATGTGAGGGCCAAAGTTCAATGGCTTCTCTCCACCTTTGTTGATGCACGTCTGAGATTCTGCCCGTTGAGGCCGTCATTGGCTCTTGTTTTCACCTTTCGGACCTTTGTTCGTAGAAATCATTCAGCCGAATCATTGCCGATCGTTGATCCGGACTTCGGCCGATCAGGTCCGATTGTTAGGATTGTGCTGGTGGTATCGAAATTTGCGTAACACGTGTGACGATTGATCGGGCCGAATCACTTGTTCTGCGACGATGAGTCATGCCCATTTGCGTGGTTGTATCCATTCTGAATATGACCCGTAGAATTGGTTGGATCGCGGGGTCGGAAACAGTCACCCGATGGCGAACAAGCCGTCGATGAGCGAATACGAAGGGGATTTGTCGTAAGGATGCGACGTCCAATTCAGCAATTTCATACGGACAACGAGC
>JBFJVZ010000404.1:0-6918 GCA_041623895.1 Pirellulaceae bacterium
AAATCGCTTCGCGGCTCCGCGGGAGCGTCGCCCTCCCAGCGGTCGTGACACTCGTCTTCTATTATCCTCTGCGAATCTCTGATCCTTTGAATCGAATCGAGATGCGAAAGACTTTTTTCTCGCGGCAGTGAACTTTTCCGGTTTGCAAATCGACACTTTTAGGAACTTCGCGGCGCCGCAGGTCGATCACGGCGTGGTAACCACGTTCGGAAAAAATATCGATCAGCATCGTCAAGGCGAGCGGATCGTCCAGCAAAGGGTCTTCGGAGTTAATGGTCGCACGACCCGAGATTGCGTGACTGACAACGATTGGCATCAACTTCGTTTCGATCAGATTGATGACCTGGTGAAACAACTCCGGGCTCTCGATCTCGTATTTGTCCAGCCGGCTAACCAAATCGCGACGGGCGTGCAAGACAATGTTGCTGGCTACGGGAATGCTATGTAAGGCATGAAACGTCCGCGGATCCAATTCCAGCGAGCTTTGATATTCCAGTTCCTGCAGAATGTTTTGCTGTACGATCTCCAGCGGCGCCTGTGCGTTGATAAAGTGAAAGTGAAAAATCTGTTTCAGAGAAACGAGGGCGTCGTAAGTCTTTTCCTTGAAAGTCTGATAGCGATTGCGGGCCAGCGATTCGTTGAAGTCCGTGGGGCGTTCTTCCCAAAGTTGGCCGATCCCCGATCGTTTGACCTCTTCGTTATGCGCGATAACTTCGCGGCCGCGTTTCAGTTGACGTGCGACACTCTCGGACTCGTCGACGAACAGGACCATGATGTGAAAGGTCGGCTGCCGAAAATGTACGGCGTCGGGATGCTTGGAAAACTCGCGCCGCAAGGCGATCATTTTGTCGAACAGCATCTTCAGGCATTCCACCTGGACTTTTGTGCGTGGAAAGCCATCCAGGATCGCACCGGTTTGAAACTGTGGTTCCAGTAATTTACGAAACACCAAATCGACGACTTCCCGGTCCCCAACCATGCCGCCGTGGGCCTTGATCGCTTGAGCTTCCGGCGAATTCAGCAAGGAGCTGACCACGACCGGTTCGCCGGTGATGTCGCGGACCTCGCGAATAAAATCGGTGTTAGTACCCTTGCCGGCGCCCGGTGCACCGCCCAGCAGAATCAATTCTTTGGGAAAGCGCAGATGCTCGTATCCCAAATCCGCCTCGAGCCTTTTCCAGATGGATGTGAAAATCAATTGCGCGTCTTTCACCTCCAAGTCCATCGGCGGCGCCGATTTGCTAGCCGTTTCTGAAACTCGAGTGCTCACGGGTGTGACTTTCGCAGGTCTGGGTCTGGAGATGGTCATCTCGGCAGGAAAGCGGAGAATTTATTCTCGATGTTCTACCTTATACGGCTGACGTTGGGCGACCGCAAATCAACATTCGTGGCGTGCTGCTGCGACAATTTGGCCAGCAGACGGGTTGGGCGACCGCCGGAAAGTCGTCATATTTAGGCCAGTGAACTCGGCCGCCGAAGACACGTTTTGCGCTCCATATGTTTGGGGCAAGCGGCCGTAACGGTAACTTCAAAACGGGATTTCAAATGCTTCGCTTGCGTTCTGTATTTACTGCAACACTTGGGTACTTGGCGTTCGCTGGTTGTGCTCCGGCCTTGCATGCCGAACCGGCGGCCGAGGCCAAGGTGACGCATAAGGTTTTCTTTGACATTGAAATCAACGACAACCCCATCGGCAGAATCACGATGGGCTTGTTCGGCGATGACGTTCCCAAGACCGCGGAGAATTTTCGCGCCCTGTGCACCGGCGAGAAAGGCAAAGGGAAATCGGGCAAGCAATTGACGTACGAAGGCAGCTTCTTTCACCGCGTGATTCCCAAGTTCATGTTGCAGGGCGGCGACTTTACACGCGGCAATGGCATGGGAGGCGAGAGTATCTATGGCGAGAAGTTTGACGATGAGAACTTTAACTTCAAACACGATTCCGTGGGCCTGTTGAGCATGGCCAACGCGGGACCAAATACCAACGGCTCTCAATTCTTTATCACCACCGTCGAAACGCCCTGGCTGAATGGCAAGCACGTGGTCTTCGGCCGTGTTTTGGACGGGATGGATATCGTCAAGCGGATCGAGTCCTTAGGTACTGATAGAGGCGAGCCGCGTTTGCCAATCAAAATCGCCAAATGCGGCGAGATCCCCGAAGAAAAAAAGGATTAGCAATCGGCAGCGAAACCCGTTGTCGCAGTTGTTGAGCGGGGCTGAGTGATCGAAGTCAACAACACACCGTGACAGCTCAATCGATGACCAGTCTGGGAAGCCATAACGAACCATCGACTTCGGTTTCCATGCTGCAGCGCGCCCGGGATGGTGAGGTGGAAGGCTGGCGGCGGCTGGCCCAGGTCTACGGTCCGATCGTCTACGGATGGGCGCGCCGCTGCGGCTGCCAATCAGCGGACGCTGCCGATGTCATGCAAGAGACCTTTGCCGCGGTCGCCGGCGCCATCGGTCGCTTCGATCATGATTGTGATGGTGCGACCTTCCGTGGTTGGTTGTGGACGATCGTCCGTAACAAACTTCGCGATCGGGCACGCGCCGATAAAGACCCAAACGCGGTTGGCGGTACGGCAGCACAGATTCAAATGCAACAAATTGCGTCGCCGACGGATTTTCACTGCGACGATCCGCCCAGCAAATTCGAGTCCGACAGCGCTGTCGCCAAGCGACGGACTCTGGAACTACTGCGAGAAAACTTTGATCCACGCACGTGGCGAATGTTTTGGGAGACCACCATCGAAGGCCGCTCGGCGAACGACGTTGCCAAGGATCTGGCCGTTTCCAAATGGGCCGTCTACAAAGCGAGAGCACGTGTGCTGCAGCGATTGAAACAAGAAATGGCCGGCTTGTGATGGTAGGTCGCAGACTGACGACACCGCGACTTGGGGGCTAACGCCCAGCGGCGAATCATTGAATGTAAACCACTGCTGTTAAACGAGATGCGATCAAGAACTTGTCCGCTGTCCAATCCTCGCGTTGTCAGGGTAGAGAGCCAATGGGTTCCCCCAACACCGACATTGAGGATTTGCTGATGATTGCGATCAAACGCGACTGCCTGAAACCCGCGGAATTGCAGCAAGTTCTGGCTGGGCAGATGGCGAAAGACGAGTTCGATTCGGCGATTTCGCATTTGGATAATTGCGACGTCTGCCGATCGGCGGCCGATGCATTGCAGCAGGAAGGCCGCTGGATCGTCGAATCTCTCGGCAACGACCAGCCCGATCCTCTGCATGCGGAAACCGCCTGCCAAGTCGCCTTGTGGCGGATGTTGGAAACCCCGATTGCCGGCCCGGCCAGCATCGGCACTGCAGTCCCTTGCCAGAAACTCGGACCGTATCAACTGACCCAAGCTTTGGGTACCGGCGGGATGGGGACCGTTTATCTGGCCGAGCACGAAAGGCTCAAGCGGCAATGCGCGATCAAATTGCTGCCCCGGGAACGTGTGGATCAACCCGGATGGCTGGAACGATTCGATCGCGAAATGACAACCATTGCCGCCTTGGAGCATCCCAACGTTGTTCGCGCTACCGATGCCGGTCATCAACACGGCTGGCACTATCTGGTGATGGAATATCTGGACGGCTTGGACGTTGGTCGGATTGCTTCGCGAATGGGACAACTGGAATTCGTCGATGCCTGTGAGATCGTTCGTCAGGCTGCACTCGGACTGGCTCACGTTCATAATTCCGGACTCGTCCATCGCGACGTCAAACCATCGAATCTGATGCTCACCCGCAGCGGGACGGTCAAGATTCTAGATCTTGGCTTGGTGCTTGCCGGCGATGATCCGCTTGGGGTTGATGATCGTCTGACGACCGTCGGTCATTTGATGGGAACGATGCCTTACATGGCGCCGGAACAATTGGCCGATAGTCACGACGTCGATCCCCGCGCTGACATTTATTCTTTGGGCGCGACGCTGTACCGATTGATCGCCGGTCGACCGCCGCATCAAAAGCACGGCGGTTTGGCCGCTCAAGTCTTGGCGATCACCAACGAAGACCCACTGCCCCTGGATGCGATCCGCGAAGATGTCGACCGAGAGATCGTGCAACTGGTCAGCGAAATGCTTGCGCGGGATCCCGCCGGCCGTCCCAAAACAGCCGAGCAAGTTGCCGAGAGACTGGCCCCGGCTGGCCAAAAGAGTCAACTCAAAGGCTTGCTTCGCGAAGCTCTTCGCCGTCGAGGTGATGATGAAGACAATCTGAGCTTGCTGCCTTCGGTATCCGCGGGCAGGTCTTCGCCGCCGTCGAATCGATTCCGCAAGTGGTTGGCCGGCGGGATGTCGGCAGCGTTCTTATTTCTCGCCGCGTTTGTGATCAAGATTCAAACCGACAAAGGTGACTTGATTGTGCACTCCGAGCACGATGGTTTGACGGTGTTGATCAAGCAGGGCGAAGAAATCGTCGATCGGCTGTCAATCGAATCGACGGGAGAGAACCGCAAGGTACTGCGTAAGGGAACCTATCGGGTGGAAATCGAAGGCGGCGGGGAGCCGCTCAGGCTTAGTGACGAAGTGGTCACGATCAGCCGCGGGACTGCCACCCCGCTGCGCGTGGTCGAAAAACAAAAGGCCGTGCAGCAAGCAGCGCCGCCGCGTCGATTAAGCGGGCCGACGTTTCGTGGACAGCCGCTGGAGCATTTTCTGACCGCGATTGAAACCGCTACTGATTTGGATGCCATCGGCGAGGCGATGGTGGGCGCCGTTTCGTTGGCAAGAAATTCGTCGAGCGAAAACAAAGCCGAAGTTACCAGGGCGATCTTCAACCGCGCCCGTGAGTATGGTGGTTTGCATCCCAAGACTCCTCCGCCCGTCAATTCAGTTGGAGCCGAAATCACAGATTCCGAGCACTTCATGTGGTATCTCCATGAAATCATCACGGAAGTGGAATTTGAGTATGCTGCCGAAGTCATCAATGATGAATTGGCCGGCGGAAATGGTCGCAGTCGTGCCGCCGCACTCTACTGTTTTTCACTCTACGGCTGGGTACCCGTTTTTGAAATTCAAAATGAGGCCGCCGGCCGATTACTGATGAGCCAATTGATGAGGAACGCGGCGGGCCTGGTTGCAAGCAAAGCTGCCGAATCCTGGAAAGAGCTGCCGGAGACATCGCGAGCCGAGGCGACCGAGCTGGCTTATCAGTTGGCCTTAAGATTGGCTCATGTTCGCGGCGTTGACCCGCTGACGATTCCGCCGGTCGCTGAGTTCTTTTCAACTCGGTCGCTGGATCAGATGTCGATCGATGAACACTTGTTGAATTACTGCCAAAGCGGCAATCAAACTTCCTACGATCTGCTTGCCAGACAATTCGACGGAAATACCCGCGATCAATTGAGTAGCGTGTTGGGTTGGGTCTTCTATCAAGCGAAGCAGAAACACGAGGCCAGTGCTGCGACTGTTGCCGATGACGGTCGTGCCAATCTGCCGGCTGATGTGGGCACCGATGTCTCGGTGCCGACCAGCAAGGACAGCGAGCTGTTGTTCGAAGGTAACGATCTCGCCCATTGGATGCGGCTGCTCAGTCGCGAACAAGAACCAAGATCACTGGGCAAGGTGATTCAGGCTGTCGAAGTTTTGACGCGCGATAATGATTTGCGCGAGGAAGCTGCCTTGGCGACCTTGCGAACAGCCAGACTCTGGGGCGGCATGAGTTCTTCCGGGCCGGCAAGCAACGAGGGCCGAGTCTCCTCCGAAGATCCTTCGCTCCAATTCATGTATTACTTGCTGGAGGTATATCCCGGCTATCTGCCAGATCCAGGAATCTCGGCGATCGCCGAAGAGTTAAATGAGGGTAATGCACGAAGCCGAATGGCAGCTCTGTGGTTAACGAAGAACTACTTGAACCATATCTATGGAGACACGGTTTACAGCCAGGGAGGCCCCAAAAAACTTCTGGCGAGCCAGTGGATTGCGAAGACCAGCGCCACTCCCAGCGGCACCAGATTCTTGAATGAGTTTTTGACATCGATTCAGGCCGCCGTCGATGCTCTGGAAGAAAGCGGTACTGGCCAGCAACAGATGTTTGCCATCGAAACCGGGATCGGAGCGGCGCTCAAGCTACGGCTGATGATGGGCGAGCCAATCAAGGGCCAGCGCTGGCTGCAATCGGAAGTGGAACAACGCCTTGCTAAAGCAGAACAAGCATGGGCTCAATCCAAAGACAAGGATGATCAAGCGGGGCAGACAGCGGCGGGGCAGATCGGCACGAGTGCATATTGGATGTCTGGACGCCCAACTTGGATCATCGGCGAGGATCTGCTGGTCGCCGTAGCTGAGCTTGCCGATGGTCGGGAAGATGCAAATTGGGCCTATTTGGTGGCAGTCCTGTTGGACGGGCGTTTCTATCGACAGTCGGACCGTTGCGATACGGTCATCGAGATTCTTGATCGAAACGCACCCGGCGTCCTACTGCAAGAAATCGAAACGAAACTCCGCGCCTTCCTGATTCCCGGAAGTGCAGACGATCATATTTCCAGTGGCGGCGGGCAGGCGATGGACTTCGGCTTCGGGGCGAGCGGCTTCGGGGCTGGCGGCTTCGGGGCTAGCGGGTCGGGTGGCATCAGCTCCTGGCAACCTAGTTTCCTGCTGGGGCGAGATGATTCTGTATGGAGTTCAGCACTTCCCTTGTATGCCAAACGGGCAAAGTCGGTGAGCGACGCACTCCAACTGCTACGCCAGCTACGTGAACGACTGAAGACCGATAAGATCGAGGAGCACGCGGGGCTTCCCGGACTGACACAACCGCTGGCCGCGATTGACGCCGCCATCAAAACGCTAGAAGAGCGAAAATAGCAGCCGCTGGTGACGCTCCTCCGCAGCGGAAGTCGGCAGATTTTCGAGTGCTTAGGAGCGGCAATCATTCCAAACTCCGGTTTTTCTTAACACCCAGGCTTTCCGATGCCCTC
>JBFJVZ010000405.1:0-6916 GCA_041623895.1 Pirellulaceae bacterium
CCAGGATCGCTGTCATCAAGACAAACGATGACAGCCACGCCGCGGGCACTGACCTGGTGTTGAAGCATGCGCGCTGACGATTCCAGCCCACGAGACGACCGAGCCGACTACGGACGATCAACCATGGCACGTTGGACCGCATCTACTTTTCGAAGTCAGGTTTGGGGCGTTTTTCAATAAAATTCCAAAAATGCGGCTTTCCATTCTCACCCAAATGCCCATCCGGCGACTGCCACGTGTTGCCGTCGGGCAGATTTACGCTGATGCGGTAATCGCTGAAAGGCGCCAGCGAGTAATGCCACGCACGCTGGCCGTCACTTTGGCGGGCTTCGATCAATGCGAGCAATTCTGTGTCCGTTCCCTGGCAAAAGCCAAAGATTGCCCCATATTCGATCCCGGTGTCTTTGTCCTCGTATTCGTAAAACGGTTTCGGAACCGATCGTAACTCCCAGCGTTGATTGTCTGGCGTCTTGGTTTCGACGACGAGCGTTCGTGGGAACTGTCTCGCTTGCAGCTTCAGTCGGCGAGTGTCTTCGCCGGGCTCGGGAAGGTTGTCGGCAACGCGCCATCGCAGGCCCGCGACGGGACAATTCCAAGTTTCCCGGCCCGTCACCTCCTTGCGGATAGGTCGGTCGCACAGCGAGTGAAACTCTTCCATCACCCAGCGATGGCGTCCTTGGGACCAAGCAAAGAACACACCGATGGCGGCAGGGCGACCCGATGCTGTTGTCCAAAGGTAGAGGGCGCCAATATCGTCACCACCACGAACGGATTGAGTATGCAAGAAAATCGGCTTCTCATGCAGCTTGAATTTCTCAGCCGGTGCATCGAGGGTGGCAATGCTCTGACGCTGGGCCATTTCCTCGGCAACCCCGAGCCAGTAATCAACCGTCTTGCTCGTGTTATCAACCGTGGGATCTTGCGATCGCAAAATGGTCGGTTGAGTAAAGAGGCACGCCGCCAGCAAAACTGGAACGAATCGGAACTTGAGCATGCAAAATCGCCGACCGGAGAGGAGGTGGAGCCATCACCGCAGAGCACTTCCTGATTTTGACATAACCTATCGAATTTACAAGTAGTTCCGCACGTGGCGGGCATCGGACTGTCTCGCAATGACGACTCGCGACCTTCGCTCTGTTCGTCGGAGTGCCCGGGTACCGAGTGCGGGATGACCAAAGCTGGCCGGAAGCATTCGTCAACGCGGCGAGGTTGCCCTCAGCGATGGGGCCGGTGACGGAACCAACGACGGATTCGGGCAAAATTGTTCCGGTTGCTATGCTCTGTACTTCGGGCTGGTATTCTTGTTCATCGCGGGATTGTTGGATGCACCGACCGTGCATCCCTCGCTGCACCGGTTTTATGTGGATCCAGATGACTCGAGCGATAACGAATGAGCAAGGCCAAGGCATCGAAAATGCGACTGTTCCTTTTAAGACTCTGGAATCGTGGCTTCATCGGCACGTTTTTGACGGGATTGTTTGCCTTGCTGCCGCTGGTCGTGACGCTGTGGATCATGAATTGGGTGGCGGGCATCCTCCGCGGCTTTGTCGGACCTGACAGTCTTCTTGGCCAAGGCTTGCGTTCGATCGGATTGCACTTTGCCGCCAATCAGTACATTGCCACTGCCATTGGATGGATCTTTGTGGTCGGTTGCATCTGGCTGGTGGGACTCTTGGTTTCCGGCTCGGCAAGGTACCGGTGGCAGGAGTGGTTTGACGGAACGTTCAAAAAAATCCCCTTGGTCAAAAGCGTTTACGCCCCGGTGAAGCAGGTGGTCGAGATGTTTTCCAAGCGAGACGAGTCAGCCGTCTCGTCGATGCAAGTCGTCCATTGTTATCTCGGCGACGATGAAGCGGCCGGATTTCTGGGATTGCTTCCCAGTAAGGATGTTTATCGCTTCAAAAACCAGGACTGCCACATCATCTATTTGCCGTCCGCCCCGATGCCGATGACCGGTTTCAATATGTTCATCCCGGTCGAACGAGTCCAAGTCGTCGAGATGGGCGTCGAGGAATTGATGCAGATCTATTTTTCGCTCGGCGTGATGACGACATCGGCCGTGCCGCCCGGCGTGTTGGCCAAGCCATCATGATCTCGCTGGTCCATGGGTGTTTTCGAGCAAGCGAACAGGATCGGACGAGAACGTCACCCGGGGCGTTCAAAAACACGAAAACGCCTTACCTGGAGACTGATCACCGAGGTTCGGTCACGAATACGTTGAGGGCCATCATCGTGCGTGCCTTGGCCAATCCGGCGAAAGTCATAGGCCGCCTCGATGAACCGCTCTTGATACCAGCCGGGCTTCGTCTAATGACGTCGACATGCTTCGCTCTTTGTAGCCGAACTCGCCTGCCGGGTTATAGAATTTCCCAGATTCGCGTGGATGAAGGTATTTGAATGTCTGACCGACAATTCCATCGACCGTTCGATGTGACGCTCGACCGTCAAGACAACGACGAACCTCCGCGGCAGCAACGCTTCGAGCCGAGACTCACACGGCCGCAACGGCGGCGGCTGATGCTGCCGCTGCTGTTGTTCGTGGCGACCTGCGCGAGTACCTATCTTACGGGTGGGCTGGCCTTTTGCCTGGCGCTGATGATCACGTTGACGGCGCACGAGTTGGGTCACTTCATCCAGGCTTGGCGATATCGCGTGCCGGCCAGTTTGCCGTACTTCATTCCGATGCCGTTGAGCCCGATCGGAACCATGGGCGCAGTGATCGCGATGCAGGGCCGGATGGGCGATCGCAAGTCGCTGTTCGACATCGGGATCACAGGGCCGCTGGCTGGCCTGGTTCCGACGCTGGCGTTTTCCGTGATTGGCTTGTGGCTTTCAGAAGTCCGGCCTGTTCCCCAAGACGCGGCGACGTTGACTCTTGGCGAACCGCTGATTTTCAAGGTTTTGTCCTATTGCATGTTCGGCCCACTGCCCTCAGGAATGGATGTTTTTCTCCATCCGATCGCCTATGCCGGCTGGGTGGGGATCTTTATCACGGCGTTGAACTTGATCCCGATCGGCCAGTTGGATGGCGGCCATGTGCTTTACGCTTTGTTGCTCCGCAAGGCGCGTGTTGTTTCCCTGGCACTTTTGGCGGCGGCTATTTTGGCCGTGATCGTTTGGGAGTTTTGGGGTTGGACGCTGCTGATCGTTTTGTTGATGCTGTTCGGGCCGACTCACCCGCCTACCGCAAACGACAACATGGAGCTGGGCGCTGGCCGTACCGTCCTGGGTTATCTGGCGTTACTGTTCGTGTTGATTGGATTCACTCCGACACCTTTCGTAATTTGACGATCCCGACCACCTTGCTGCGAAAGTCGAAACCCCGACCGGCGAGACGATTGCCTCGCGCAGCCGTTTCGAAGCAAGCATTTGTTTCGCTATTGGGCACGGGCATTGCCTTTCCTGACGTCCGACAATTTGCTGGGCGCAAGTCGTGGCACAATTCTTGAACGAGACTCACGCATGAAGCTGACATTTTTGGGTGCCAATCGCTGCGTTACCGGGTCGCGGTACTGTCTGGAGGCAAATGGCACACGCGTCATGATCGACTGCGGGTTGGTGCAGGAACGACAACACGCCAATCGCAACTGGGAAACGTGTCCGATTCGTCCCTCGACGGTTCATTCCCTCTTGCTGACACACATTCACATCGATCACAGCGGCTTGATTCCCAAGTTCGTCCGAGATGGATTTCAAGGCAGCATCGTTGCAACGCGTCCCACCGTTGACCTTGCAGACATTGTCCTGCGAGACTCGGCAAATATCCAAGCGGAAGATGCGGCCTATAAAAAGAAGCGACATCGACGCGAAGGCCGCCGCGGGAAGTATCCGGAGCAACCCCTTTATACGACGGTTGATGTCGAGCGGTCCTTGCCGCTTTTTCAGGGCTTGGACTATGACCGGACGATTCGGGTAGCCGAAGGAATCGACGTCATCTTTCGCGATGCAGGCCACATCTTGGGCTCGGCCATGCTCGAAGTGCTGGTAAAAGAAAAGGGGATTCAGCGGCGAATTGTCTTCTCTGGCGACATCGGTCAACGAGGAAAGCCGCTGATCAATGATCCGTCCGAATTTAAGCAAGCCGATTACGTCATCATGGAGTCGACCTATGGCGATCGCTTGCACGATAAATCCGGTGACGTCGAAACTCAGCTGTGCGAAATCATCAGCGACACGATCGGCCGCGGTGGAAATGTGGTGATCCCCACGTTTGCTATCGAGCGTGCGCAAGAGTTGATGTACTTTATCGGGCGGCTGGTCTATGCACAGCGCATTCCAGCCGTTCCGATTTTCCTTGACAGCCCGATGGCCGTGGATGTCACCGAGATATTTCGTCAGCACTGCAGTTTTCTAGACAGTGAAACCCAGAAATTGATTATGTCGAAGGAGCCACCCCTGCACTACGCCGGCCTGCATATGGTCCAAGATGTGGAACAATCCAAATCGATCAACCGTTTGACCAAACCTAGCATCATCATGTCACCGTCGGGCATGTGTACTGCCGGCCGAATCAAACATCATCTGCGAAACAACATCGGCCGCCCTGAAAGCACGATCTTGTTTGTCGGTTTTCAGGCCCGCGGTACGCTCGGGCGTCAGATCCTGGAAGGGAATCAAGAGGTGCGGATTCACGGACAGTTGCGGCGAGTCAATGCGCGTGTGGCGCACGTCAACGGGCTTTCGGGTCATGCCGACCAAGCGGGTTTACTCGACTGGTTAAGCCATCTCGAAACGCCGCCCCGGCATCTGTTTTTGGCCCACGGCGAGGAAGCCGCCTCCAAGTGCCTCGCTGGGTTGATCAAACAAAGATGGGGATGGCCGGTGTCCATCCCCAATTATGAGAGTTCTGTGGATCTGGAATAAGTGCCTGGCGAAATAAGGATGGCATCATGAAAGTTGGAATTGTCGGCAGTGGATTCGTCGGTTCGACGGCGGCTTACGCGATGGTGATGAAGGGAATTGGGCGTGAGATCGTCATGGTGGATATCAACCAGAAGCGCGCCGCCGCGGAAGCAGATGACATCTTTCACGCGGTCCCCTTCGCTCATCCGTTGAACATCCGTTCCGGCGACTATGCGGAGATTGCCGGAAGTCGCGTCGTGATTGTGGCGGCGGGAGCCAATCAGCGGCCGGGTGAGACACGGATGGAGTTGCTGAAGCGAAATGCGGATGTGTTTCGGGACGTGATTCCCAAGATTATCCAGCACGCCGGCGATGCCGTCTTGTTGATCGCGACGAATCCTGTCGATATCACCACTCATCTTGCCGGCCAGTTCGCGGTGGCTTGCGGTGTTCCGTTACATCGCGTTATCGGTTCGGGGACGATGTTGGACACCGCTCGATTTCGCACACTGCTGGGACGCCATTTCGGCGTTGATTCGCAACATGTGCACGGCTATGTGATCGGAGAGCATGGCGATTCGGAGGTGCTGACTTGGTCTCACGTCACGATCGCGGGATTGTCTGTCGATGAATTCGGTGAGGTGCGCGGGACGACGCTTGATAAAGTTGCGCGAGGTGAGATTGACGATCAGGTCCGGCGTGCCGCCTATCGCATCATCGAGGGCAAGGCAGCGACGTACTACGGAATCGGCGCCGCGCTGGCCCGCATTGTCGATGCGGTCCTTCACGACCAGCGTGCGATCTTGACGACGTGCGCACGGATCGAGAACATCGCAGGCATCCGCGACGTGACCATTTCGATGCCGCACTTAGTCAGCGGGTCAGGCGTGCTTGCATCCATCCCGCTGAGTCTAAGCGAGCTGGAGAACGCACAGCTGAAAAAGAGTGCGGGAATTATCCAGGACGCGATCGAGTCATTGGGCAATGTCGTGATCTGACCAACGAGAAGCACTCCGAACACCGGAAAGACTCCCGGGCAAAGACGACGACACTTTGACCTGCTACTTGGCAATCTTGGCCAAGTACTTCTCGGGGTCGGCCAGAAGCTTGTCTTTGCAGCCATCACAGCAAATCCACACTGCTTGACCATTGACATCGATCTTCTTCGGTGCTCCCATCGTACCGAGCGTCTCGCCACCGACGGGGCAGAATTCCTGCTTCATGGCTGACGCTCGATCCTCGGCTGGCAAGCTGGCTAACGTCTCGATCATTTTTTCCATGTCTGTCTGCTTGATACCAGCATCTTCTTCATGCCCTTCGCCTTCGTGGGCGGCGTGATCGTGACCTGAGTCCGTGTGCTCGGTGTGACCGGGGTCAAAATCATGTTCAGCATGCGTCTCTTGTGCAGGTTGGGAAGTCGCTGCCGCAGGAGTCGATTTGGGCGAGTTGCAGCCGTCGATGCCGACCAGCAGAGAAAGCGTGAACGCGATTGAAAAAAGCGGTCTTTTTGTCATTGGTCCGCCCAGTGGTACGAATGGTGGTTGGATTGTCCGTGTCAGTGAGTAGATGACGGAGCTGGCCGAATCTTCACGGAATTCTCGGGAATTTCCAGAATCGGCCGGATGATGGAGCGTGGGTGGCGGATACTGCACAGCCGTTTTCCGATATTTTCTGAAGAAATCAAGCTGCGAAGCATCCAACCAATGGTGCCCTGGAAATAGCCTTTACGCGGGCGTCAGGGAGCACCGTTATGGGTCCCAGCCACATGTTGATGCAATGAATTGCCCAGAAGTCCAAGAGCAGCTGTCCGCATACCACGATGGTGAATTGAAGCCGCAGGTCCGCAGCCGCGTTGCCGCACACGTCGCATCGTGCGACGACTGTGCGAAGCAGCTCTCCGAATTTGAGAGCTACAGCGAAGCATTCAAGAAGCTTCCGCAACCGGAAGCACCGCCGTCGGTCTGGGCGGGCATCGCCAGCGAGAGTGTGCAAAGCTCACGTCAGCTCTGGCTGGACGATCGACGGCGACCGCAGCTCAGCATCGGCCGCTTATCCTTGGCGGCGTCCGTGATGC
>JBFJVZ010000406.1:0-6880 GCA_041623895.1 Pirellulaceae bacterium
CCAAATCGCCGCGGGGAAAATCGGGTTGGAGATGACGATTCCTGGGGCTGCGGAATGCTCGCTGAGACGAGCAATCCTGATCCCAGGTTATATTCTGCCACTGCTACGCAGTTGTCGTATTGTTGTGACCAATCAAAACGTTCATGCCTGCAACTACCGTGACTCAAGAGAAAAGCCATTCCTAAGCCGGACGCTCTCCCCGTCCTGGCCTACAAACTTTTGATCATGCTGGATATCTTCGAGCGGCTCGATGTACAGGCCGATGGCGCGGATGTTGCGACAATTGATCCCAGTCGTCGGATTCTCCTTCACGCTGGTTGCATGGTATTTTGATTGTCGATTTCCGGCGAATCGACGCGAATTGCCGGGCCCGGCGGTGGTGGCGCCGTCCCTGGTGGATGCGTTGGGTTGTTATAGGAAGCTCCTGCTTAAGAAAAAAACATGAAGATTTTGCTGGCGACAGACGGATCACCACATGCTCAGAACGCAACGAAACTGCTGCGTCGGCTATCGTGCTGTGAGCCGATTGAGTTAACGGTACTGACGGTGACTTACCAGCCCGCGCATGCCGAACATGAGGAAGGCGACGAGTGGGTGCAGAGCTATGTGAATAAGGAAAAAGCTTACGCCGACGAAGCGTTCGCCCAAGTCGAAACGATACTTGAGGACGCGGACGTGACGTTACAACAAGTGATTGAGCACGGACATGTCGGGCACGCGACGACCGAACTTGCCACATCAATCGGTGCTGAATTGATTGTGATCGGTGCCAAAGGGCACTCGCAGTTGGACCGGATCTTGCTGGGCAGTACGAGTGACTTTGTGGCAACCCAAGCGGATTGTTCTGTGCTGGTGGTGCGGCCCACTGATTTGGACGGCGATTGTGGTGATACGTTGCGAATCACGATCGGATTTGACGGATCCGCGGGTTCTCGCTGCGCCATCGAACAGTTTCTGGCTTTTGATTGTGGCGCTTTGGCAAAGGCTCAAGTGGTGACTGTGATCCGGCCGGTACGCACGCTTGCTCGAGAACTTTTCCCCAATAGCAGGGGTGGCATGGAGCAACGCATGGAGGAAGCCCAACATAATCTTGAGGAAGTCGCCGCGACGTTCGCCGATGCGGGCATGACCGCCAATCAAACCATCATTCAATCAGATCACGTCGGCAGTGCCTTGTGTGAAATTGCCGATCGACATCAGAGCGATTTGATCATCGTAGGTGATACCGGACGTTCGGAGTTAAGCAAGCTTGTTTTGGGCAGTGTGCCCAACTATGTTCTGCGACATTCGTCTTCATCCGTCTTGATCTGCCGATCGCGGCAGCTGTTGGCGGACTAAGTTATTGGGGGGGAGAAACATCATGCTAAGGGGCACTCTTTTGCAGCCGTGGAACTATCACACGCCACGTCTGGACGGTTCGGGCAATAACCTTTGGCAACGTTTGGAGCGAGATGCCCGCCGCTATGCCGACTTGAGATTCACCGCACTCTGGTTGCCGCCGGCCAGCGAAGGGTCTGGCGGCGAGCATGATGTGGGTTACGGTATCAAGAACTGGCACGATCTGGACGGTACGAAGTACGGAAATGGCGATCAGCTTGAGCAGGCTTGCCGCGCGCTGAATTCCAGCGGAATCCAGGTTTACCACGACCAGGTGCATAACCATTTGATGGGGGGTGAAATCGAAAACGGCGTGTGGTGCTTGCACGTGAAGAAGAACAATAAGAACGAACGCTTGGACCCGAGCAAACAGTGGTTTCAAGCCGACATTCCGACCGGCTACCCGTGGCTGGGTTTGAATCGCCATCACTTCGACGCCTACCACCCCAATGACCACGACTGCTGGGCGCTCAGTAACAAGAGCTTCGATCGTGAGGCCAACGTGGATCCGCTGATGGGTTGCGACCTGGACTTCGATAACGTCGATTTGGTGATGAAGCTCCGTGACTTCGGCTTCGATTTCAAGCATCGAATTCCTGTTGACGGATATCGCTTCGACGCGGTCAAGCACATTCGTCCCAAGGGCACGCTTAACTTTTTGACGGACATGCGGCGATCGGATTCCCGAAATCTTTTTGCCGTGGGCGAGTATCTCTCCGAGAATCTGGACGAGCTAAAGTGGTACGTGCATCAGACTCATGGGCAGATTTCGCTGTTTGATTTCGCGCTGCAACGAAAATTTGTGCGGGCCTCGCGGGACCATTCCCATTTTGACATGAGGTCGCTTGGCTACGGTACGTTTACTGCGGAATTGCCCGTCTTGTCGGTGACATTCGTGCATAGCCACGACGATCAACCGCCCGCTCATGGCAAAGGACATCGAGGCGAATACGTGGGTGACTGGTTTCTCTCGCAAGCCTACGCGTTCATTCTGCTCCGTGACCAAGGCTATCCGATGGTCTCGGATGTCGACCTGCTGCACCATTCCGATCTGGTCAAACGTTTGACGTTGGCGCGAGCGCATTGCACTTACGGCTGGCGTCACGACCGCCTGGATCACGCCAATACCATTGGCTGGTCATTTTCCGGCGGCCACGGCTATGACAACAGCATGGCGGTGGTCATGACCAACGGTATTGTGGGCACCAAATGGCTGCCCACCGGCAAACCTGGTCTAAGCTATCGCGATCTGCTGGACGGACATCAACACACGGTCACCACCAATGGCGACGGGTGGGCTAAATTTTCCTGTCCCGATCGCAGCACATCCGTGTGGGTCGAAGCGACCAAGTACGATCAAATCAAACACTTGGCCGGAGAGGATGACTGATAGTCTTTGGCAATGTCTTGCCTGTCACGAAAGGTTGATGGCGATGGAGATCTGGAGATTTACGACCGCGATTTTGCTGACCTTTTCCGTTGCTTCCCTGGCCGTTGCCCACGAACCTGGGCTAAGCATTACCTACCTAAAGCGATCCAAAATCGCAGACAAGTCGGAGGGCTTGAAAGAGCCATCGGGATTGGCGCTGTCGCATGGCGGCAAGTCACTGTGGACCATCAGCGACGATGCCAAAATTATCTACAAATTGGGCATCGATGGGGTGCGCAACAGGAGTGACTATTTCAAAATCGACTCGAAGGGGCTGGAAGGCATCGCCCTGGATAGTGATGGCGACCACCTGTATGCCGTGCAGGAGAGTAAGAATGCGATCATCAAGATCAACGTCACCAGCGAAACCGAAAGCGAGACCCATCGCCTGAGCGAGATGCAGGGCTTCAGCCTGGTTGAAGACGATTTTGAAGCCGATCAAAACAACAAGGGCCTCGAAGGGATCACGCTGATGCCCAGCGGAGATTTGCTGGTGATCAAGGAAGGCGGGCCGGGCCTGCTGGTTGAAGTCTCCGCGGACTTGGCCGAGATTCGCTCGGTCGTACGGCTCGATCGCGACCGTGGTTTCTTTGATGACGACACCGAACCGGAAGCGATTGACTTCTCCGGTATTTGCTACGACAACAAACGAAACCTGCTCTGGATCGTCAGCGACAAGGCAAAACGAGTTTATCTATTCGACCGTGCGATCAATCAAGTGACACAGAGTTTTGCGTTGGGATACGGCCAACGCGGCGAGTACCAGGAGATTAAGAAGGCCGAGGGAATCACGATCGATCCCGATACCGATCGACTGTACATTGTCAGTGACGAAGAAGCGCGACTGTACATCTACCAGGTGCGATAACGAACTCGTGTCAGGGCGCTCAAATCAATTCTTTGATCGGCTGCCCGTTTTCCTGCACGATGAACCTGGGGCGGCCGCGGTCATCCAAATAGGTTTCACCAAGCGGCACTTCCATGTGGTGGTAAATCGTTGCCGCAAGATCACCAGGTGTGACGGGGCGAGTTTTGATGTGCCCGCCATCTTCTTCAGTTGCGCCAATGATTTGGCCGTGTCGCATACCGCCGCCCGCCAGACACATCGACATCACTTGGGGCCAGTGGTTGCGGCCATCGGTACTCCCTTGCGTCCCCATCGTCGGAGTCCGACCAAATTCGCCCATCGCGATCACCAAAACGTCGTCCAGCAGTCCACGCTGCTGCAGGTCCGAGACAAGCGTCGTGATGAGGTGGTCGAACAATGGCAACAGCGGTTTCAGTCCCTTGCTGATGCCACCGTACGGCGGAATGTTATCGCCGTGGTTGTCCCAGGTTCCCGAAGCGGTGTGATAGCTCAAGTCAATCGTGACAAACGACACGCCCGATTCCACCAGCCGTCGCGCCAACAGCGCTTGTTGGCACCATAAATGTTCGCCGTATTGCTCACGAATCGCAGCGGGCTCCTGACTTAAGTCAAAGGCCTTCTGCACACGACCGCCGGTCAGCATGTCGATGGCCTGCTGCTGGTAAGCGTCGATCGCTTCCATGTTTCCGGACGTGTCCAACTCTCGTCGCATCTGATCAAGCTGTTTCAGCAAGCCAAGCCGCTGCCCGATCCGATCGAAACTCAGATCACGCGGCAGTTTGAACATCTTCGATTGGGAAACTTTGCCGGTGTCTTTCCCAACCAGGTCATAGACGGGAAGCTTGGCCGCCGCCTGGTTGCCCATGAACGGGTTGTACTGTTGACCTAAGTATCCGGCATAGGCGATATGTGAACGTGACTTTTGAAAGGCGACATACGGCGGCACGCTCGGATGATTTGCGCCGCGAAATTTTGACACCACGGACGCGATTGCCGGATAACGGTCTCCATTGGGATTCACGCGCGGAGCCGCATCGCGGTGACCGGTCTGCATCACCTGATTCGGTTCATGATTACTCTTGCGGCAATCAACCGAACGGATGATCGTAAATTGATCCAGCATCGCTGCCTGTTTGGGCAGGTGCTCGCAGATGAACTCGCCCGGGATTGCGGTGTGAATCGGTTTAAAGGGACCGCGGTTGATCAGCGGCCGATCAGGTTTCATATCCCAGGTATCGATGTGACTGGGCCCGCCGGTCATCCACAATAAGATCACCGACCGATGAGAGGAAACGCGTTCGCCGGCCGAGGCAGCTTCGGCGCGGTAACGCATCAAACCGGGCAGCGTCAGTCCTGCGATCCCAGCCAGTCCTGCCTTCATCATATTCCGGCGACTGACCAAACAAAGACCGTCACGCTGAGTCCCACCAAAGGAGGCAAACGCGTGGTCATTGTGACCGCCGCAAAGCGGATGATCCCACATGGCTTCTTCCGTAAGTGTGCGAGGGACTTGGCATTCTACCGGCTACCTGACCGCGGGGCAAAGCAATTCCCCCCTACTGACGGTGAGATATCCAACTCATGTGTCGCTGAAAACCGCGAGCGGGTAAACTGGTTCCATGCTTCGTTTCACATCAGGTCGAACCTTCAGCAATTGCTCCGGGATTTCCCGCCGCGGTTTCCTGTCCGCTGGTTCGCTGGGGATAGCCGGCTTGACGCTACCAGAATTGCTGGCGGCCGAAGCGTTGGCGGGAAAGGGGCCGTCGCGGAAATCGATCATCGTGATTCACCTGGATGGCGGCCCGCCGCAAATGGACTTGATCGATCCCAAGCCCGAGGCGCCGATGGAATTGCGCAGTCCCTTTGCGCCGATCAGCACGAATGTTGCCGGGCTTCAGCTGACTGAGTTGATGCCGCAATGCGCAAAGATTGCGGACAAACTGGTGCTGCTCCGCTCGCTGGTGGATTCCGACGGCAAGCACCACGCCTTTCAATGCCAGTCCGGATACAAAGAGAACGTGTTGCGATCCGTTGGTGGCCGGCCGGCGCTGGGTTGCGTGGTCAATCACTTGCTCAGCACTCCCGAAGATAGTGTCCCAAATTTCGTCGACCTGATGCAGGGTCGTCCTCTGGTTCGCAACAGCGCGCGGCCGGGCTTTCTGGGTCCCAGCGTCAAGCCATTCCGGCCCGATATTTCCGATCGTTGGAAACGCGAGCTGGAAGCAGGCATGAAAGGAGAACTCGCCCGGCTTGGCAGTGAACACAAAACGGAAATGAAGCTAATCCAGGATCTTCCTATTTCGCGACTTGATGACCGCCTGGAACTGCTCAAGAACATTGACGGGTTCAATCGCACGCTGGATCAATCGGGCAGCATGGAAGCGATGGATCACTTCACGCGACAAGCTTACAAGATCCTGACGTCCGGCACGTTCGCCAGTGCGATGGATATTGACCGGGAAGACGCCGACGTGATCGAGCACTACACGCCGAACACAAATTGGGGCGGCAAGAAGTTTTACACCGCCGAAGGCCCGGATGCGGCATTCAAGTTCTTGCTGGCGCGCCGCCTGGTGGAAGCCGGCGTACGCGTGGTTAGTTTGTCGCTCAGTGATTTTGACACGCACTCCGACAACAACGCGCGGATGGAACATTTGGGACCGTTGTTTGATTTTGGATTTCACGCCCTGGTTACCGATCTGGAATCGCGCGGCATGTTGGATGACGTGACCGTGCTGGCTTGGGGTGAATTCGGGCGCACACCAAAGGTCAACAAGAAGGGTGGCCGCGACCATTGGCCAAGATTGTCGATGGGCATGATGGCCGGCGGTGGCATGACCGGCGGCCTCGTTCTAGGCACGACGGATCGCATTGCTTCCGATGTGACCGATCGACCGATCCGCTACGCCGACGTTATTGCCACGCTGTATCACCAGATTGGCATCGATCCGCAAACGGTCATTCATGACCATACTGGCCGTCCCCACGTGCTAATGGATCACGGACAGGTGATTCGGGAATTGGTGTAAATAAGCGCGCGCGATTCTGAACGAGTCTGTTTTATGGGTATTCGTTTTCCGTTCTTTCGGGCCGAAGGTCCGTTCGTTTGCTTAGCCCAGCCGATCGGGCTGGGTTATATCCGACCCGTATCGACATGAAGGCCCAACGGTCCGGCCGTTTGCCGATGCGGATTGAAACGGCCGGGC
>JBFJVZ010000407.1:0-6873 GCA_041623895.1 Pirellulaceae bacterium
ATGGATGGTTGCCGCGACGGTCCGCTCACTCGCCCATATTCGTGCCTTATCAGATGTCGAAGAACGGGTCACCGCCACAGGTCAAGCTCATGAGCAGATCATTCATGTCATCGAAAACCGTGTCACCGGAATCGCAATCCATGTTTTGATCGCAGGTACGTTGCTTGTGCTGCCGCTGCTGGCGTATGTACCGATGGCTGCGCTGTACGGAATCTTCCTGTTCATGGGATTCGTCTCGCTTCGCGGCGTTCAGTTCATCGAACGCCTGGCGCTGTGGTTAATGGATTCGTCGCTATACCCAATCAATCACTACACGCGCCGCGTTCCGATTCGGACGATCCATCTATTCACGCTAGTTCAATTCATTTGTTTGGTGGTTTTGTGTGTGATCAATCTGTCTCCATCACGGCCGATCCGGATTCTATTTCCGGTTTTTATCGCCTTGTTGGTACCCGTGCGAAGTCTGCTGGATCGTTTTTTTGACAAGGATCACCTGGCGTTCTTGGACGCGGACGAAGAACCGGAACAAGAAGGCTTGCACTGGGTGTAGATCAATATTGGGGTCTGACCCGGGTCTGACCCCTTTTCGCGGCACACAAAAACTGACTTGAAGTACCACTAGCGGTACAGATCCACTCTTATCAGCCGCCGTGCGTTAGACAGCATCCGGCTTAGGAAGGGATTTGAGGCTGACTTTTCTTTTGAATCACGGTAGTTGTAGGCGTTTTCAGTATCGGTGTACCGGAATTCGCCAAGAGTTTCGATCGTTCTTGCCGAAAGTCTGGTGACTTCCGCTACAAACTACCCGCTACAGCGAAGGTAAAAACGCTCAAAATTGCGCGTCAGGAAAGAGGGCAGTCGGCTACCACAGGACTCCGAATGAGCAAGACATCGATTAGCCAGAGAGTCATCGGCAGTTGGGAAATGCTGCGGACAAAACCGGGTGGTAAGCTTCTGTTTAGCTTCCTGGTAGGTCGCGTTGTGCCGTACTCGGGCAGCGTTGGAGCATTCGTCGAAGAACTTCGCCCGGGCTACGCCTGCTTGACGCTCAGAGACCGTAGAAAAGTGCGTAATCATCTGGGCAGCGTTCACGCGATCGCGCTGGCAAATCTCGGCGAACTGACGACGGGACTCGCCGCCATGGCCGGCATGCCAGCAAACACGCGAGGTATTCTGCGAGGTCTCGAGGTGTGTTACGAAAAGAAAGCACGAGGTCGCCTCACCAGCACCTGCACGAGTGAAGTTGTGGCACCTGACACGAAC
Source organism: Pirellulaceae bacterium (assembly GCA_041623895.1). Classification (GTDB taxonomy): domain Bacteria; phylum Planctomycetota; class Planctomycetia; order Pirellulales; family Pirellulaceae; genus JBFJVZ01. The sequence goes on from JBFJVZ010000407.1 coordinate 1,264, forward strand.
ACCGAGTATTCCTTTGAGGCCGAAATTCGCGATCAGGATGGCGACATTGTTGCGCGGATAACCACGTTGTGGGTCATAGGCCCGGAAAAGTGAGCGAGATGAACTCCGTAGACAATCCCTACCAAAATGAATTCACTCGTCTGCTCGGCATTGAATTTCCGATCATCTGCGGCGCCATGTACCCATGCTCCAATGCGGAGTTAGTGGCTGCGGCATCTGAGGCCGGCGGCATCGGTATCGTGCAACCGATCAGCCTGACCTATGTGTATGGCTACGACTACAGCGAGGGACTCAAACGCATCCGCTCACTGACGCAGAAGCCGATTGGTGTCAACATGCTGATTGAGGGCAGCAACGCCACCTACCGCAGGCGTCTTGAGCGGTGGATGGATATCTCGCTGGAGCAAGGTGTTCGGTTCTTCGTCACGGCGTTAGGAAATCCGCGCTGGGTCGTGGACAAAGCCGACCAGGTTCGAGGCATCGTCTTTCATGATGCCACCAACGCCAAACACGCGACGAAAGCACTCGACAATGGTGTCGACGGGTTCATTTGTGTCAACAACCGCGCGGGCGGTCATGCCGGCGAGTTAAGCCCGCAGAGTCTTTACGACGAGCTCGCGCCATTGGGTAAGCCGATGATTTGTGCCGGAGGCGTTGGCGGTCGCGATGCCTTTCAGGAGGCACTTCAAATTGGTTATCTCGGCGTGCAGATGGGGACACGATTTATCGCTAGTCAAGAGGCCGCTGCGCACGACGATTACAAGAACGCGATCATCGCAGCCAAAGCAGCCGACATCGTGCTAACGGACAAGATTTCGGGCGTGCCAGTGTCGGTCATTAACACGCCCTACATTCAGCATCTGGGACTCAAAGCAGGCTGGCTAGCAAGAAAAATGTTGAGCGGACGCAGGACGAAACACTGGATGCGAACCTTCTACGCGCTTACCTCAGCAATCAAACTCAAGCAGGCCAATCTAAAAGGGGCCAGTTACAGGGACTTTTTCCAAGCGGGCAAAAGCGTGGAAACGATCGACGATGTGCTGTCCGTCGCTGACATCTTCAATGAACTTTGCGGTGGCACCGATCCGCCACAATCATCCGGTCGCTTAATCGACTACGAACAGTAAGCTGAAGCCGCTGCAGTACGATCAGGCGGAGCCACACCGTGATTCACGATAAGCGATTTATCAACAACAATGTGAGAATGCCGTGAATGCACCTTGTTTCATTCGCAGGCACGTCGCGGTATTCATAAAAAAGGCCCGGTTAGCGCTGGCTTTGACGATGTCAAGATTTGGAAAGCGATCTCAGGCTAAATCGCATGCTGAACTTTCGTCGCGAGCGGCCATTCCAAGGCTGAATTGACGATTTTGTTGGAAACCAAGAAATGATTGATCCGATGGCATCCAACTCCGCTGACTCGACTGATTCCAATCGCCGCGATTTTGTTCGTACGGCTGCCTCCGGCGCCGTGTTGGCTTCGGCGACCGGTGCGTCGCTGTTTGCCGCAGAACAAGCTGAAAACTCTGCTGGCCGTACAACGATTCGGACCGGCGTGCTGGTCTGCGGTGGCGGTTGCGCGGGCACCGCGGCGGCGCTCTCGGCGGCACGAGCCGGGGCGAAGGTGCTGCTGGTGGAAAAGGCTCCCTTCGCGGGTGGCATCATCACCTGCGTCGGACTGCCTTACTTTGATGGCATTGCAAATATCAAGGACAACCGAATCGTTACACGTGGGATCCCGCTGGAACTACTCTCGAAATCTGGCGTGTGCGAGCCGGACGCCACGCACACGGCCAAGCACAATCCGACGATCGGCAATTCCTTCGCCTTCAAATTACTGCTCGACAAGTTACTGCATGAGCAACACGAACGATTGACGGTGCTGTTCAATTCCTTTGCTTGCGGTGTTACCGCTGGCGGCGGTCGGATTCACAGCGTTCAGATCGCTAACAAGGATGGTTTGGTTGACGTGCATCCGCGGGTGGTCGTCGATTGCACTGGAGACGCAGATGTAGCGGCGTGGGCCGGCGCCGGATTTGAGCAGAACTCAGAAGTCCAGCCACTGACACTGCATTTTCGGATCGGCAACGTCCGCAAGACGCCCAATTTGTCACAGAATTGCCGTGCCGCTCTGGCCAAAGCCCAGAATGCAGGCCAGTTACCTTTCTACTACGGTCCGGGGGTGATGTTTCTCTATCACGAAAGCGAGGTTTACATCCACGGGGTCCGCGTTCCCGCCAGTCCTACCGATGCCGCAGATTTGACTCGAGCCGAAATGCAGGGCCGAGCCGACGCCTGGGCCATGTTCGAGGCATGGAAGCGAGACGTTCCCGGGTTCGAGCAGGCATACTTTATCGAAGCTTATCCATGGATTGGCGTGCGCGAATCTCGCCGTCTGATCGGCCAGTACGTGCTGAGCGAAGAAGACCTGATGCAGGGCCGGCGGTTTGACGACGCGATCGCTACCGGTTGCTGGTATCTGGACCTGCACCCCAACAAGACCACCGTGGGCAGCGCCAACGATTTTTCTCCGCAGAAGGTGCAACCGGATCCTTACGACATTCCCTATCGCGCTTTGCTGCCGCGCGAGATCGAAAACCTGCTTGTGGCAGGCCGCTGCCACTCGGCAACACGCGGCGCTCATGCTTCGACACGAGTGACGGCGACTGCGATGGCGATGGGCGAAGCTGCTGGCATCGCGGCAGCCATGGCAATCGAAGCCGGAAAATCGCCGCAAGAATTAACCGGCGTCAAAGTCCGTGAAGCGCTAGCATCAAGCGGCGCGGGGCCCTTCACCGACAGGTGAATATGTGCGTCGTGCGTTTACCCGGACCCAAAGAACAGCCAATCGGTCTGCTCATGGCCGACCAGATCGTTGAAGGTGGTGACCGATTCCACCTTTACATGCCGAAAGACTGACTCTAATGCGTTTGAAAACTCGCTGCTTTCGGCATAGGACCAGACCGCCAGAACGCCTCCGTCACGAAGATGTTTTTTTGCTTGTGAAAGCCCATGCATCGTATAGAACTGGTGATCTTCTTCGCCCAATTGATCCCCAGGGGAATGATCGACATCGATCACGATCAGATCATGCAAACGAGTCGGCGGCTCCATCAATCGCTCGTAGATGTCACCTTGAAAGATCTGCAATTTCGCGGCTTCAACACTATTGCTGGCTTGGAACTGTGCTGACAGGGGCACGAGTCCGTCGCGAAGCCATTGCACGACTTGGGGCAAATATTCGACGACTTCAACACTGTCGATTCTCGGGTTACATGCGAGTTCATAGGCGGTGTAACCAAGGCCCAGACCGCCAACGAGCGTCTTCAGCGATTCACCACCGTGAATCTTGGCAGATCTCTCGGCAATGATGCGTTCCGAATCGGTGTTGTAACTGCTCATCAAGAATTCGTGATTGAGCGTTACTTCCGTCACAACGACGCCAGGTTGCGACAACAATTCACGCCGACGCAGGCACAGCGGCCCCAATGGCGTGATCTCGTAAGCGAGAATTTCGAGATTCGAGGGAGACACGATGCGCGATCCTTTTTCAGCAACCGCCAGGTACGGTCGATCATGCTGGTTGCAGGAATGCGTCCGTCAGTGACTGATTTCAATGATAACAGCGCGGCGCTTGACCCGCCGAGTCCCATATGATTTGCCACCGCAGGCGTAAGTTTTCGTGATACTTAAGTAATCTTGCCGCCGGCGTATTGCTGACCCGGTATACTGAGCTTTCGCCATGATGCTTTGGCACGTCCAAATCAGCTCACGGGGGCAAACAAGAAACGGTGCGGAATCATTATTAATCCGAGTGGCTGGTTAGAAAGGCTGACGTGCGGTGCCGGACAATGGCTCGCCGCAATATTGTTATGCGGTTGGATCTCTGCGAGCGCTGTCCAGGTCTTGAATGCTCAAGACAAACAGTCATTGAAGGCACTCGATCTGGATGGAAAGCTCCGCCGACTGGGCGCGCACAGCGACACAAAGGCGGTGGTCGTGCTATTCTTGTCCACACAGTGTCCGATCAGCAATAGTTATTTGCCAACGCTGAATGAACTGTTCTCAACCTATCGCCGGCAGGGCGTTGAGGTCTATGGAGTGGTCTCGGATTTGTCAGTGACGCGCGCCGAGGCGGTTGAGCACCGTAAGACTTATCGCGTGCGATTTCCGGTTTTGTTTGATGGTTCCGGCGAGTTGCGTCTGTCTCTGGCACCGACGCATACCCCGCAAGCCTTTGTGCTTGATGAATTCGGCAGGGTTCTCTATCGCGGTGCGATTGATGACCGTCACGTCAAACTGGGTCAGAAGAAAGACGCTGCTACTCGGCTGTTCTTGGCAGACGCCGTCAGAGCGGCTATCGCCGGCAAACCGATTGCCATCGCTGAAACCAAGCCGGTCGGCTGCCTGCTGGAAGATCCACCCAACAAGACCAAGTCCGGCAGCGTCACCTACACAAGAGATATCGCTCCCATCATTCAGGCCAATTGCAGCTCTTGCCATCGCCCCAATCAGTCAGCGCCTTTCTCGCTGTTGTCGTATGACGATGTCAGCGGTCACGCAAATCAGATCCTGGAAGTCACACGGTCTCGATTCATGCCGCCGTGGAAACCCGAACCCGGGTTCACACGGTTTTTGGATGAGTCACGACTTAGCGAGCATCAGCTAGCACTGCTTGACGTGTGGGTAAAAGCTGGCAAGCCCGAGGGCGACCCGGCAGACCTGCCAGCCACTTTGGAGCACGTCGAAGGCTGGCGTCTTGGCCAGCCCGACTTGATCTTGAGCATGCAAGAAGTTTTTTCGATTCCGGCAAAAGGTTCCGATATTCGACAGTACTTTGTCATTCCAACGAAGCTGAACGAGGACCGTTTGATCAGTGCCATCGAATTCCGTCCGGGAACGCCGCAAGCAATTCATCACGCCAGCTTCTATCTGGACACAAAGCGTGCTGGTCGACGGCTTGATGAAGCCGATCCCGCACCGGGGTACGCTGGTTTTGGCGGACCAAAGTTTCAGTCGCAAGGAACGCTTAGTAGTTGGTTTCCCGGAATGACGCCTCGTCGCCTACCCAGCGGGATGGGGCGGCTGGTCCCGCGAGGCAGTGACATTGTGGCCGAGATTCACTACGTCACGACCGGCAAAGCAGAGCGTGACCGTTCCACAATCGGGCTGTACTTTGCGGAACGGTCCGCGCGGCAAGTCGTGGTGGAGATGCAAGTGGGAAACAAACAGATCAACATTCCTGGTGGACAGCCGCGTCACCAGGAACGAGCCACCTACACCGTGCCGGTGAACACAACGCTGCTGGACATGGTTCCCCACATGCACGTGCTGGGACGCGAGATCAAGGTTTGGACAAAATCGCCAGATGGCAGTGCCAAGCCATTGCTGTGGATCAAAGATTGGGACTTCAATTGGCAGGGTCAATACTCATTCGCGAAACCGGTTCGGCTGCGTAAGGGGACGCGGATTATCGTCGACGCCTGGTACGATAATTCGGCGAATAACCCGTTGAACCCAAACTCGCCTCCCAAGACAGTTCGCTGGGGCGACGATTCAACGGACGAGATGTTGCTGTGTCATTTTCAGTGCACTTGCAAGACGCTGGAC
>JBFJVZ010000408.1:0-6823 GCA_041623895.1 Pirellulaceae bacterium
GAATTCTTCCGGCTTCCGCTACTAATCTGCGAGGCCTTCGATACCGGGTAGCGTAATTTCTCCAACGGCCAGATCTTGCCAGCTACTTTTCCACATGGGCTATATCGCCACACGCGGCTTCGTGCCAAGGCAACATGAGTTTCATGGGAGGGCGAGGCTCCCGCCGAGCCGAAGCGCCCGAAAACGCTTTGCGGCTCCGCGGGAGCGTCGCCCTCCCGGAGGTTGGGAAACTTGTCTTCTTGTCCCCCACGGGTAACAAAAAACGTAGAAGCCTCATGGTACCGAATGCACGGCGTGTGCATTGACCACGGGTAGTTCAATTTGCCGCCGGCTAGTCGGTTGATCCGGTCTGCCCAGCGTTGCAGCCACTTGGGCTCTACGCTAAGAGCGACTCGATCGGTTTAGCCGGTTCGACTCCCGTTAATCGCATGTCCAAGCCTTGAAACTTGTAAGTGAATCGCTCGTGATCGATTCCCAACAAGTGCAACATCGTGGCGTGCATGTCGTGGACACTGACAACATCTTCCACCGCGTTGTAACCAAAATCGTCGGTCGCGCCGTGAGTCACACCCCCTTTGATCCCGCCGCCAGCCATCCACAGCGAGAATCCTTTGATATGATGGTCGCGGCCGGGGTTATTTCCACCACCCTGCGACATCGGCGTGCGGCCAAATTCGCCGCCCCAGATGACAAGCGTTTCGTCAAGCATGCCGCGGTTCTTCAGGTCTTCGATCAATGCCCAGCTGCCTCGATCAACAAGCTTGGCGGTATTGCTGACCCCATTCTTGACGCCGCCGTGATGATCCCAACCGCGATGATAAAGGTGAATGAATCGCACACCGCGTTCGGCCAATCGTCTCGCCAACAAACAATTGCTGGCGAACGATCCGTCGCCCGGTTTGGCGCCGTACATGTCCAGCGTGTGCTGTGATTCTCCGCTTAGATCGACCAACTCCGGAACGCTCGCCTGCATCTTAAAGGCCAGCTCGTACTGCGAGATGCTGGTGGCAATCTCGGGATCATCGACCAGCTGTCCTCGCAACGAATTCAAACCGTTGACGGTATCAATCACACTTTTTTGATCGCCACGTGCCACACCAGGAGGGTTTCCCACAAACAAAACCGGGTCGCCTTTGGAATGAAAATGCACGCCCTGATAACGGCTGGGCAAAAATCCGCTGTGCCACTGTCGGCTGGCGATTGGTTGCGACTGCCCACCGCCAACGGATGTCAGCACAACGAAACCTGGCAAGTCTTTTGCTTCGCTACCGAGACCATACAGAATCCAGGAACCCATGCAGGGACGCCCGGAGATCTGTGTGCCGCAATTCATGAACGTATGAGCTGGATCGTGATTGATCTGCCTGGTGGTCATCGAACGAACGATCGAAATGTCATCAGCAATCTTGGCGATGTTCGGGAACGCCTCGGAGATTTCTTGTCCCGATTCGCCCGACTTGATGAACTTCAATTGCGGGCCGAGACATTTGAGTTCTTTGCCCTGAAGTTGTGCGATCGGCTGGCCCTCGGTGATCGACGCCGGCATCGGCTTGCCGTTCATCTCGGCCAATGTCGGTTTGTGGTCGAGTGTTTCCAAGTGCGACGGCCCCCCAGCCATGCACAGAAAAATGACGCGCTTCGCCTTGGGTGGCGAAGGCAACATGATGTTTCTGGCGGCAGAGCCGTGCTGGCTCAGCAATTGGTCGGCTAAAGCCAGCGCGCCGATGCCAACAGTGCCTTGATTCAAGAAGGTTCGGCGATTGATGAAGTTATTCATAGCAGGTGTTGCACCTAGTTTCGCGAAGTTGTTTCGTAGGCATTGATGATTCCGCGTGCCACTTGTGTCCAGGCCGCCAATTCGGCGATGTCAACTGTTTCGGGCTTGGGGGCTTGTCCCACGCCCAACAAAGCCTGGGCATCTTCGCTCGCTGGCTGGTAGCGTTCTCGTTGCGACTGGAAAAGCTTCGCTAGCAACGCGTGTTCTTGCTGCGTCGGATAACGCGAGACGGCTTCACGAAACGCCCAGCGAATCTTTTCGTCCGGCGTCTCAGCGGCCGCCATGATGCGTTCCGCAAAAACTCGAGCGGCTTCGACAAACATTGGATCATTCAACAGCACCAGTGCCTGTTGAGGAATATTGGACCGCGCCCGTTGGGCTGTACATTCTTCACGGCTGGTTGCATCGAAAGCCAGCATGGAAGGATGCAAAAAGGTACGGCACCAAAATGTATAAAGGCCTCGGCGATAAAGTTCATCGCCACTGCCCGCTTGCCATTTTCGCACGGGAAAATTCAGGTGCTGCCAGTAGCCGGCCGGTTGATACGGTTTGACACTCCGCCCGCCAACCTTCTCGGTGACCAACAAGCCAGCGAGCTGCAGTGCCGTGTCGCGAATAAACTCAGCTTCGATTCGCCAACGGCCCTGTCGCGCATACCAACGGTTGTCCGGATCCTTTAGGCGGAGCTCCGGGGTCGTCACCGATGACTGCTGATACGCTCGCGAAGTGACCAGCAGCTTCACCATGTGTTTGACGTCCCAGCCGCTGTCGCGGAATTCTACCGATAGCCAATCGAGTAATTCCGGGTGCGAAGGTGGTTCACCTTGGCCGCCCAGGTCGTCCAAATTCTGCGAGAGCCCGCGACCAAAAAACATTTTCCACAGCCGATTGGTAAACGTCCGGGCGGTGAGCGGGTTTTCGGGCGACATGATCCATTTGGCCAAGTCCAGTCGATTAGCACGACGGCCTTCGATTGGCTGCTGGGGAAGGTACCCCGGCACTGCCGGCGACACGACATCGCCGGAATCATCGAGCCAATTACCGCGGGGCAGGATTCGAGTCGTCCGCGGCTCGGCCAACGTCTGGGTAACGAGCATCGTCTGCACGTTCTTTTCCAGATTGGCAAGTTCCTTCTCCATCTCAGATCGTTCCTGCTTTGATTCATTCAGCTCCGGAGCGAATGTCAGATAGTGATCCGCGATTTGTTTCGCTTGCCCCGGCGTGCGATCCGCTGGCGGGATACGCAGTACGGTTACAATCTGCTCCGGCAGCGGTGGACCATCACCAAAACCGGCGTCGGCCTGATCGGTCACGCTGATCCGAAAGCGACCAATCAAATGACGCGGGTAAATCGACTGATGCTTCATTTGGATGACCAGCGTTCCCTGTTGATCACCAAATTCAATAGGCGTCTGGAGCTTGAAGACTGCCGTGTGGCTGCCGGCATCTTTTTGGTGGCCGTCAACGGCCCAGCCAGTCGTATCAGAGTTGTCGATCGCGTGCGCGACGGGCCAACCGTTTTGCTGATAACTGGCAGAGGCTGCTGCAATATTTGCCGGCTGATCGTTTGACGTAACGCGAAAGCTAGTCAGTACGATATTTCCGTTTCCGCGCGAGAAGGCTGTTTTGCGTGGAAAACTGTCGTCCGGAAAGATTTCTAAACGAATGGCGCGGATGGTTCCGGCGGCTTTCAGTTCGTATTGGTAATCACCGCGGTCCGGATTTCCTGCTGTTGACAGGAACGAGCCATCATCCTGAGCTTTCAAAACGACGCCGCCGGTGGCGGACACGTCGGACGGCTTGGGAGTTTGCCAAATCGACTTGTCGAAATTGGCAATCGCTTGTTGTTCCCATTTCTGCTGGCCGTTGCGAACGCGCTCGGCGAGTTGCTGATCGTGCTCCAACAAATCGGGGAGTTTCAAAGCCTCTATCTTTGCTTTTAACGACTCGATCCGCGCTTGCTCTTCGTCCGTGGGGAGTTTCAGATTCGGAGATCGCTTGCCCACTGGTTTTTCATTGATGTCCGCAAAGAAAGCAGCCATCGAATAAAAATCGCGAGTCGTCAAAGGATCATATTTATGGTCGTGGCATTGAGCGCAACCAAGCGTCTGCCCCAGCCAAACACCGGACACATTGCGAACCCGATCAGCAGCGTAGATCGTAATGTATTCTTTTGCCTGTGCGCCGCCTTCCTCCGTCGTTTGCAGCAGGCGGTTGTAGCCGGAGGCAACAAGTTGTTCTTTAGTCGGCTCTGGTAACAGGTCGCCGGCAAGCTGCTCGATGGTGAATTGGTCGAATGGTTTGTTGTCGTTAAAGGCTCCGATCACATAGTCACGATACGCCGAGACTTCCATGAAGTTATCGCTGTGATAGCCAATCGTGTCCGCATAGCGAACCAGGTCCAACCAATAGACGGCCATCCGTTCGCCAAAGCGGTGATCATCAAGCAGTTTCGTGACCAGCTTGTCCCAGGCGTCAGCGGACTCGTCTGCGAGAAACTGATCCAATTCCAATTGCGTGGGCGGCACGCCCAGTAAGTCCAGGTACAGCCGCCTGCATAAAGTCGCCCGATCGGCTGGAGCAGCAAGTGTCAATCCGCGGCGATTCAGTTTTGCCAGGATCAGCGAATCGATCGCCCCCTTGCTGTCTGGATGTTCAACTTTCTCAACTGCCGGCCGGACGAGCGGCCGATAAGACCAGTGCTGTTGATAGGTGGCACCTTCGGCGACCCAGCGTCGCAACAGATCAATTTCCTGTTTGCTCAACTGCTTGTGCGCCTGTGGCGGCGGCATCCGCTCGTCTTCATCGGTGGATAAAATGCGTCGAACCAGCTCCGACTCATCCGGCTTGCCCGGAACAAACGCATTCAATTCGATCGCGTTTTCACGAACATCTAATCGCAAGTCGGCTTCGCGTGTCTTTTCGTCGGGACCGTGACAGGCAAAACACTTATCCGAAAGGATCGGCCGAATCTGCTGAGCGAAATCGATTTCATTATCCGCAGCCGAAAGCGGCGCGGACAGCAACAGGATCAGCGCGGTAGCCAAACAAAACCTTATGACGTCTATCATGGCTGTATTCAAATGCCCAAGGAGAACGGTCAGCGAAATATGTTTAACGGCGCCGCAGGCAAGGATGCAGGGCAAGCGAGCTCGCCTCCGGCGTTGCGTTTAACGGGAACGAAAGAATCCTAAACCAATTCGGGAACCTCATAGCCCTTGCGATACTCTCGCTTCAAGAATCGATTGCCGGCGTCAGCACCGGGACCGGCGAATTGTTCTGTATCCGGGTTCAAATTCAGTACGGGACTAAGGCTGATGGATTCGTGATCTAGCGACAAGTCGTGTGCTTTCAGGTGATCTTCCATCGCGGCAACGAGTTCCTGCCACTGCCGAGCATCGACTTGGGCAGCGCGGTCGCGCTCAAACCGGCTTCCGGCGCGGACAGCAACATTGGCCAGATTGCACCAACCCGTGCTGTCGTTTCCAACGGCGACTTCGGCATTCAAGATTGATCGATCGTGCTCGCGGACGGCATTGATGAAGTTGTTTTGATGAACGACATCACCACGGTTGCCTTTGAATTCTTTGATCAGCTTGCCGCCCTCGTCAAGCGCCCTGCCCCGACCCCGCTGGCCTTCGAATCGGCCGCCTTCGCAGTAAGCGATGTAGCCGCTGCTGGGGCCTGGATGAGCAGCGCTCTTCTTTGATCCCGGTGCACCGGGCAAGTTCGACAATCCGATCACAACGGGAATCGAACCGGTGTCAAAGTAAGCAAAATGGATATTGGGTGTTTGACCGGCGTCGTTGTAAATCACTCGCCCGCCGCCAGCGAGCACGCGCCTGGGCAAAGCAACTGAATCTTGAAAAACATTATTGCGTAGGTCATCCAATACATGCACGCCCCAGTTGCCCATTTCGCCTGAGCCAGTGTTCCAATCCCAGTGCCAATCGTAATGCAGCTTCTCGCGATAGATCGGCAGATCCTGTGCGGGCCCGAGCCACAGGTCGTAGGCGACATCCTTGTCGATCGGCAGCGGCGTTTTTCGTTTTCCGATCGAAGCGCGGATTCCGTAACGATTGACGCGTGCGGATTTGATTTTGCCGAGCGATTGATCCTGGTGAAGAAACTTCTTGATTTCCGCCTGCATCGGGTCGGAGCGTTGCTGCGTTCCGATTTGGCAAATGCGATCGTATTTACGCGCGGCGGCCACGGTTTGCTTGCCTTCCCATTGACTATGCGAAAGCGGCTTTTCCACGTAGACATCTTTGCCGGCTTCCATCGCCCAGATCGCTGCCAGGCAGTGCCAGTGGTTGCAAGTCGAGATTACAACGACGTCAATGTCCTTGGCGTCGAGTAACTCGCGCATGTCGGTGTAGCCGTGCGCCCTCGGGTAAAGCTGTTTTGTCGTGCCAAGACGTTTGTTGTCGACATCGCAAAGACCGGTGACGTTGACGCCGGCGACGTTGCCAAACTGGCTCATCAATTGATTGGCGCGTCCACCGCAACTGACATAGCCGATGCCGATTTCTTCATTGGCGTTGGCAGCCCAAAGCGATCGTGCAGGAAGCGAACTGATGACGCCGGCGGAAGCTGCGGCTGACAGGAAATCTCGACGCGAAACTTGGGACATCTCGAACACTCAAGGGAGGGGAGTTTGCTGGCGGGATTTTGAGATCCGGGGTCGCAGCACCTAATCTCAAATGTGAGTTGATTTTACTCTTCAGCAGTCGGGTTCGTACAGTTCCGCGACTATTTTGCACCTCGTCCCCAAGAAACTACAAAAGCGTGCGCGATTGCGACTTGGATCACTCTCCCAGAGGACGTTGGTCCTGCTGACCGAGTGCGCGTAGGGTCGTCGGGTGACTGGACTATTCGTTTCTAAGGATGGCTGGAGGGATGGTAATGGATGTTGGTGCGTGCTTTTTGTGGGTCGCGCACAATCGCACACGCTTTTTTAGATGCCGATCAAGTGTGTCGCCGGATCTGCGCCAAGGGATAGCAGTTTTTCTTTTCCTGGATCGCAACAAAGATCGTAGCGTCATC
>JBFJVZ010000409.1:0-6716 GCA_041623895.1 Pirellulaceae bacterium
GACACGTAAGCGAATTCTAAGCGTGCAAATCTGTGCCGCGGGCCGGCAGGCACCGGGCAGCGGCGTGAGGTGCCCGGCCGCCAACACGGGTCACGTCTCACTGATGGACCGCTCAGTCGTACTCCGCGGCTTTGGGTTAAGCGCGCACTTTGCACATGACTTCAAACAACATTTACGCCGTTCCGACAACACATTGCGACCTCGGTCCGGCCTACGTGAATCATCTGGGCCAGGCTATACGCTGCCACCACTCCGTGGTTCTTCCTGTGTTCGTTGATCCCCAGCGGCTCGCAAGCCGGACGCGCTCTAAGGCACGGCGGCTGATAAGAGTGGCGACGTTCCGCTATGGCAGTTCCAGCGTTTTCGGGTCATCAAACAAGATCCACTTCTCCGGTTCGATGCCGGCAAAGACTTTGCTGAACCGCGCATCCGAACTCTTGGCAGCCGTCACGTTGCGAATACAAATCCGCTCGATTTGCTTTGGAAACTGTTTCAGCATCTGAGCGTAAACCTCAGGATCTTGCTCGCCGGAGTCGCCAATCAGGATGAACCGACGCCCCGGGTACGCGTTGATGATCGGCACGATCTGAGCCGGTTTGGTTTCGGCACCTTTTTTGAACAAATTCAACAGCGTCGAATCGCGGAAGCGGAAATGTTTCAAAGACATGCTGCGGGCGGGAAATTTGTTTGCATCCAAAAACTCGTCGATCGGTTCATACAAATGCCACGGGCTGGAGGAAACAAAGTGGATCGCGACTCATTGGTTTGCCCAGGATGAGTAAAGCTGCGACATCCCCGGGATTTCCTGATAATCAAGAAACAGCGAGCGTTCAAACATCTTGGTGCGATTGGTCACATGAGTTAGCTTGACAGTGTCATCAAAGTCGCTGATGACCGACAAACCCGTGGGTGGTATCAGATTGACGCTACCGGTGAACTTGCGGTCATCGTCTTTCCGTAAAACCGCCGAGTAGACGAGTCGACCATTGCTCGCAAGCTGTGACACGGATTCGGCATCGAGTTGGAATTCGCCGCTGGCGTGTCCGTTGGGCTGAGTCCTTGGCAGCGAAAGCGTCTGGCCGGCAATGGTGATGACGATCATTTTTCCACGTTCGTTGTCGGCCATGATCAGGCGAACCCGACGATCGAAGTTGGCGGCTGTATCGTCCGAGGTTGTCAGCCCGTATTTCAGGCTCAGCGCTGCTGCGATCGTAGCCTTGCGGGCGGTCGCCGATTCAAGCTCGTGCACCCAAGCGTGAATCGGGACCAGCCATGTCTTTTGATCTTCAGAAAGCCTGGCGTCGGTTGTGAAAAACACGACTCGCTCGTCCGATTTCAAATCCGAGACAACATTTTCCTGACTCATGGCGGAGCCTGATACTTGCAGGGCATAGTAAGCGAACAAAATCAGGGTAAGAGCTTGCCAGCCGTTCATTTTTCGTCCCCAACGCGCCTCGCCAAAATTCACAATCGTTTGCCGATTTCCGTCACCAACTTGTCTTCGTCCGGGAAGTCACCGGTTTTCAGTTTGGAGTAGACGATCTGCCCATCGATGCTTAGCTCGAAGCAACCGCCGCTGGACGGCTCCAACTCCAGTCCTTGGATCTTCTGTTTGTACGCTGTCAGAACTTTGGACGCCAAACTGACGGCCTTTGGTTCGTAATTTCATGCAGCGCAATAACGAAGATGAATCTTCATGCGTCTTCTTCCTGCGGTAACCAAGGAAACGGTAATTCTAGAGTTGAGGCGTGAGCGTCGAAGTCATGGATCGCCTCGTTTGGCATTTCTACCAACCGGAAGCGTCAATAAAATTTCGGACGTCAACCCGTGACCAGGAGGAACGTGTAGACGCCAAGATTATACGGCATCAGCATTGCCGTAAACGGACGCCACACATAGTTTAATCTGGCAGATTGTCGACGCGCGATTGCGTGGGCCCTGCGGTGGCAGGCGCGGGCGATCAATCGCGGACATTTGAAACCGGCCAATGTTACAGCGACTGGCGGACAAAAGATGGCACAGTTTGAGCTTTCCGAAGGGTGGATGCTGGTGCTGGTCGGTGCGCTGCTGTTGGCCGGCTATGCGGCTCATCTTTTGGGCGGTCGTTTACATGTTCCACGCGTGACTTTACTGATACTACTTGGTATTGGCTGCGGTCCGTACGGGTTGAACATCGTGCCGGCGACCTTGTCTGATTGGTTTCCCTACGTTGCCCATTTCGCGCTAGCGATGGCGGGCTTTCTTCTGGGCGAGAAGTTTGTCGGCAAGGAGTTGAGAGGCTCGGGGCCGGCTGTCATTATCCTGCCTATGACCAAGGTGCTGGTTGCCGCATTAGCCGTGTTTCTGGCAACACTCGCCTGGGAGTGGTCGGTTGTGACAGCCCTGCTGTTGGCCGGGATCGCGCCATCTTCGGCACCTGCTGCCACGGTCGACGTGATTCGCGAAAGCCATGCGCACGGACCGCTCGCCAAAACAATTCTGAGAGTTGTCGCCATTGACGACGCCCTGGGAATCATTCTGTTCAGCCTGATGTTTGCAGCAGCCGAGGGAATCGTCGGCAAGCGCGAGGCTATGAGCGAAGTTGCGGCCGGTGCCTGGGAGGTGATCGGTGCCGTTCTGCTGGGCGCACTCTTGGGCCTGCCGATGGCATGGCTGACCGGACGTTTGCGGAAAGGCGAACCGGCAATCTTGGAAGCCGCCGGATTCGTGTTCCTGTGCGCGGGTTTGGCAACGCTGTTGGACGTGTCGTATCTGCTGGCTTGCATGGTGTTAGGAACGGTGGTAGCCAATCGGGCCAAGCATCACACGCGTCCCTTTCACGCCATCGAGGGAGCCACCGATCCGTTCCTGGCCGTCTTCTTTTTGTTGGCAGGTTTTCGGCTCGAACTGGACGCTTTGCAAAGCGTGGGATTGCTGGGCGCGGTCTATATCTTGGCACGATCCATCGGCCTGATTGTTGGTGGTCGGCTGGGATCAAAAATCGCGAAATCGCCGGCGGTCGTGCAAGAACACATCGGCTGGTGCCTGCTGCCTCAAGCGGGCGTCGCATTGGGACTGACCCTGATCGTTTCGGAAAAGCTGCCCGATATCGGCAATCGCTTGTTACCCATGATCATTGCCACCACGGTCGTGTTCGAAGTGGCGGGGCCAATGTTCACGCAATATCATCTGCGTCGTGCGGGCGAATTCCAATCCAAATAGCGGCCTGGTTCCCGGCAAAGCAATCTTCTGCGGAGCTCACCGTTTTGATCGTGTAACTCAACGGTCTTGGAACAGGTCTGCCTTGGCTGCGTCCGAGATCGCTACGACAGCTGGATGTTTCAACCTGCGTTCAACGGAAATCGCGTAGAAGCGTTCTGTGATTTCTTCAATCCGGCCGACTGGTCTCAGTGAATACTGACGGGTTACTTCTTGCTCCATCGCCATCGGCACAACCACCAGCCCTTCACCTTCCTGGCCAAAAACTTTTAAGACTGCGCTGTCTTCAAATTCGTGGACGACATCGGGACGAATGTCGTGATCGTCAAACCACTGCTCAAGCGAGCGTCGTAATGCCGTTGTCTGTGTCGGCAGCAACATTGGTGCACCCGTCAGTGAATCAGGAAAACCTCTGCTGTATTTTTTCGCCAGCTGAGCCGTTCCAAATACGGTCACGCAACACTCACCCAGCAGGTGGTTGAAAGCGCGAACATTGACTTGTGGCGTTAAAGGCGAATCGGCAAGCACGATATCAAGACGGTGCATTGCCAAATCGCTGAGCAAGTCATTCAGCTTGCCCTCGTGACAAACCAATTTCACTTTCTCTTCCAAGGCCAGCGCTGGTTTTAGCAAGCGGTAAACGATCAGCTTGGGCAGCACGTCCGGGACTCCCACCAGGAGGCGAATGCAGTCCTCACCGGGGCGGCCGCGAATCGCATCGACCAGTTCCCGACCGAGAGAAAAAATCTCGTCGGCGTATCGGTAGGCGATTTGTCCGCTTTCGGTCAGCACCAAGGATCGTCCCTTGCGGTCGAACAATTTCACGCCCATCGACTTCTCAAGTTTGCCAATTTGGGTACTCAAGGTCGGCTGCGACAGGTGCAGTTTCTCGGCCGCCGGGGTGATCCCGCCTTCCTTGGCCACTGTCCAAAAATAGAGCAAATGGTGGTAATTGAGCCATTCAATCACGCTTACCTCACTTTTGTTTTTTCAATGCTTTATTGCAACGTTTTCTATTTGTCAAAGTATAGGCAACAGTCGTAGAGTATCCAGGGAGTTTTTTGTGGACTTTTCAATCGGCCAGGCGGGAGGTTTGCCGTGACGATTCGGGTGAGCGATACGACTGGACTGCTGGCAGGTGATTTGCGGCGTTTTGCCGAACGGCGATTGCGGTTCGCACTGTCTCGGTACGACACACGTATTTCACAGATTGAACTGGTCGTCGGGGACGATCGCGGAGACGAGACGCACGACAGTTCGACCAAGACTTGTCTGCTAACGGTGCGTCTTCAGTCTGAACCTGACGTGGTGGTCAGTGATTGCGATGCGGATCTTGCGAAATGCATCTCGCGTGTGGCCCAGCGGGCAGCCCGTAGCGTCGCTCGTCGGGTCAGCTACCCCTGGCGCACCAGCGGTCAGCCCAAATTGCCGGATCGCGGATCCGGGCAGTGATTAGCATCGCGGCAAGGTTCAGTCGAGACCAAGATATTCAGTCGAGACCAAAAATCAGACGGGAAACAAACGGCATTAAAGATGAGTGCTTTATTTTTAGAAAACGAAGTTCACCAAGAGATCGATTTCTTGGGAAGCGTCCTCAATGAAACGATTCATGAATCTTGCGGATCGTGGGCCGTAGAAATGATCGATCAACTGCAGCATGCCGCGCACGAGCGTCGTTTCGGACGCGAGGGCGCGGCTGAACGCATGCGTGATGCTTTGGCGAAGCTAGACGAGACAGAGCTGCGCGTCGCGATCCGCGCGTTCACCGTCTACTTGGACTTGTTGAACCTGCTGGAAGATCGACGCCGAGTGGAGGTTTTGGGACAGCGGGCTTTGAGTGTCTATCCGGAACCACGCGGTGAATCGATTCGTGATGCGATCTCGCGATTGAAACAAGCCGGATTGTCAGCTGCGACTGTCCAGCTGCTGATTCATCAGTTACAGATTGAGTTGGTCTTTACGGCTCATCCGACTGAAGCGAAACGCCGATCGGTCCGCAGCAAGCTGCGTGAGATTCGTAACTTGATGCAAGCTTACGATTCGAATCCGCTGCCGGAGGATCGCGAACGGATCGAGAAGTCGATTCGGGGGGAGATCGGCCGACTTTGGCACACCGACTTCATTCGACCCTGGCGACCATCCGTGCTGCAGGAAGTGGGGCGCGGACTTTCGATCAAGCAGGTTTTGTGGGACCAGGTACCTCGGATCCTGGACGACCTGACAAGGGGACTCAAAGAAAATTACGGTGATGCCGTCAATCCCACAGAGCCGTGCCTGACTTTTGGTTCCTGGATCGGCGGCGATCGTGACGGACATCCGGGAGTGACGGCCGAGGTGACCGCTGAAACGTTCAACTGGTTGCGTCGCGAGGCGATCGCGTTTCATCTGGCGGCTTGCGACCGATTGATCGAATCCATGAGCATTTCCGCCAGGCAAACCGAGATCAATGAGGCTTTGGAGCGTGCCATCGCCGCTGCAATCCAGCAGAGGCCGGAGCTTCAGGAGAGACTGTCTCGGTTGCCGCCCGATGAGCTTCCACGGCGCTGGTTGCTAATCATTCGTTGGAGACTGGAACGGACACTTGCCGCCACAGATCGTATTGCCCTTGGCGAAGAATCCAGACTTCGCCCCAAGGCCGATGGCCAAGCTACGGAGGATATCGGCTACAAGTCCGCCTGCGAATTGTCCGCTGATGTATCGATGTTGCGGCTGGCGCTGGACGGCATTCCGGGTGTTTTGAATACGCCGCAAGAATTGGAGCGTTGGCAATTCCAAATCGATGCTTTCGGACTGCACCTGGCCAGACTGGACGTCCGCCAGAATTCCAGCGTCTACCGGGATGTACTGGATAGTATTTTTCGGCAAACAAGGTTGTGCGAGAACTACGCAACGCTTGGTGAACGACAGCGATCGCAGCTGCTTCAACGAACGTTGGGCGAAAAGATACCGGAATTTGATGACACCGGGCCAATGGTCAGCGAAACCTTGAACCTGTTTCGATTGTTACATCGAGTCGTCCAGCAATATTCCGTTGCCTCGATCGGTGCCCACGTGATTAGCATGACGAGCGCGGCGAGCGACGTGTTGGCCGTGCTTTGGCTGTGGAGATTGACGGCGGCTGATCAATCCAATGGTTGGAGCCCAGACTGTATGCCGATTGTCCCGCTGCTGGAAACGATCGAAGATCTTGAAAATGGACCGTCGATCTTAAGCGAAATGTTAGCGATCCCGGCTTATCGGGAGCATCTTGCCCGGCACGACAATCAACAGATGATCATGCTTGGTTATTCGGACAGCACCAAGGACGGAGGCTACTTGACGGCGTGTTGGTCGCTGCAGCGAGCCCAACACGAATTGGTGAAAGTTGCTGACCAGCACGCGGTCAAACTCGTCTTTTTTCACGGCCGAGGTGGCTCGCTTGGTCGCGGCGGAGGGCCTGCCGCGCGGGGAATCCTGTCGCTGCCCGAGGGGACTTTCCAGGGACGGTTGCGGTTGACCGAGCAGGGCGAGGTGTTAGC
>JBFJVZ010000410.1:0-6686 GCA_041623895.1 Pirellulaceae bacterium
TCGTAGCTGCGAATCCGCGCCTCCAGCCGCGAATCGCCTGATCGCGTCTGCTGGTGGTCGCGGTTCATTCGTGCCAGTAAGTCCAAGCCGTCCCGGTCACCCGCTTTCGTCACGAAGTCGGCTCGCGCTTGCAAATCTTCAATCGGATTTTCACGCTGCGGAAAGATCGCCGTGCCTTGCGAACTAGCGGGCAAAAACGCTGATCCCCAATTCTTCGGCCCGTTGCTGGCAAAGCCGCGATGATCGGGCAGGACAACAAACGTGGGCAGGTCTTCATTGATCGAACCCAACGCGTAACTGATCCACGAACCCATCCCGGGAAATCCGGGTCGCTGAAAACCGGTCGCCTGCAGGTAAGTCGCCTGCGAATGCACGCCCGTCTTGCCAATCAGGTTATGCACAAAAGCGATATCATCGACGCATTGTCCCAGTGGCTGAACAACGTCGCTAATCATTTTTCCGGTTTCGCCGTGCGGCGAGAACTTAAACGGCGACTTCATCCACGGGCCCAGGCCGTTTTGGAATGCTTCGACGTGCTCTCCAAAGTCAGATGCTTCGCCGTGATGCCTTTCCAGCATCGGCTTGTGATCCCACAAATCGATATGGCTGGCAGCGCCGCCCATGAACAACTGCACGACACGACGCGCCTTGGGCGGATGATGCAGCACTCCGATTGCAGCGGAGGCCGGCGATTCTGCTCGCAACATCATCACCGCTGCCAGACCGCTGAATCCCGCGGCACTGTGGGTCAAAAAATCACGTCGATGAAACATGCTTTCAGTCTCTAGTTGTTTAACGCGATGCCGCAGGCGCGGCTGATAAAATAAGTCTCGCCTGCGTCGTCGCGTTACACGGGCCGCGCCCAACTTCAATCCAAAAACACAAACTCGCTGAGGTTAAACATCATCCGACACAGGTTGGCTAATCCATGCTTTCTCGCGTAAGCCAGCAGGTCTTTTCGTTCCCAATCAGTTGGTGATCTGCCGGCAATCAGCTTCATGGCGAGCTCGATTTGCTCGGGCAGATCACTCGCTTCTTTTTCCAGACGTCCGGCAAATCGCTCCGCCATCACTAAATTGAAGCGGTTATTCAGCAGCGAAAGTGCTTGCAGCGACGTCAGTGTTTCGCTGCGCCGCGGGGTGCTTTGCGACGAGTCGGCACAGTCAAGCGTGGTCATGTACGGATCCGGCTGCGAGCGAACAATAAAGCGATAGATACTGCGGCGATGCGAAACCGGATCGGCGGGATCAAACTTGTGGTACTCGTAGTGAGGTGAATGCGTTGTTTTTTCCAGTTTGAAAAGGTAGAAGCCGGGGCCACCCATTTCTGGAATCAGCGCGCCGCTGACAGCCAGGATCGCGTCACGGATTTCTTCTGCAGACAGTCGCCTGCGATTCATCCGCCACAGGTATTGATTGCTGCCGTCGATGGCCGCCATGCTCTCGTCGTGACGCGACGATTGCTGGTAGACGCTGCTGGTGACGATCAGCCGATGCAATTGTTTCAGTGATTGTCCGCCGTCGCGAAACTCAACCGCCAACCAATCGAGCAATTCGGGATGAGTCGGTTGGGCACCCATGCGTCCGAAGTCATTTGGCGTGGCTACGATGCCTTGCCCAAAGTGATATTGCCAGACGCGATTGACGATCGAGCGCCACACCAGCGGGTGATCATCGCGCGTCAGCCAACGTGCGAGTTCGGCGCGCCGCTCCGCTTCTGATGTGACGTCGTCCATCCGCCAATGATCATCCTGCCCCAGCGGCAGAACGCCCGGGGTCACCGAAGCTCGCGGCGACTGAATGTCACCACGATGCAGCACGGCGATTGGCCGCAGATTACCTTCAGTCGGTTTGAAATTCCCTTGTGGCTTGAAATGGGTTGCCGCCGCATAAACCATTTTTCCCTGCGGTAACGTGTCCAGTTGTTGTTGTGATTGCTTGATCGATTCTGTCAACGACTGACGACGCTGGATCCGCTGCGGCGTTTCCACATTGGCAAGGATCGCGGTCCGTTCTTTGGATGCCCCAGCCAATGATTCGGCTACCGTGGGATCCCCGCCGCGAGCCCATTTGCCATCGGTCAAATTCTGTTTTGCCCAACGCGTGGGGGCTTCGATCGAATCGATCGCGGTGACGTTTGCGGCCAACGCAACGTTATTTCCATCGCGATCAAGCGACTGCAATTCGGCGAGCGCGAAAATGTAATCGTTGGCCCGCTTGACCAACTTCGTCGCCGTCACGCGAACTCGTCGCACCTTTGCGGAAAACTCGCTGGTTTCAAACGGGACAAGTTTCGGGTTGGGGTAATCTTGTTGCGTTTGATCACTGACCGTCACCCAATTCCCGTCGTCACTGCATACGTCGACTTTGAAGCGAACCGGAAAACCGAAACCGGCTCCGATGCCGGCGAAATCATCATGACAAGGACGCAAGATGATTTTTGTCAATTCCTGCTCAGCGCCCAAATCGACTTCAACCCACTTTTCCGTGTCGGGACTTCTGCTGATGGCACTGTGATAGCCAAACTCGGGCTCCTTGACGACATTCAGCTTGCTAGTCAGATCGGCGATCTGTTTGTCCAGTTCCGTCAAGCGTGGCCCCGCGGCGTCGGCGATTTCTTTTTCCAGCCTCTGCAATTCAGCCTGCTCGGAAGCCAGTTTCGTCTGCAGTGCTCGACGTTGTGTTTCAACGTCAGGATCCAAATCATAAGGGCGATCGGCGCGATCAACCGCGGCGAAGATCGCTTGCATTGAATAATAATGTTCTTGTGTGATCGGATCGAATTTGTGGTTGTGGCATCGCGCGCACTGGACGGTGACGCTGCAAAAAGTATTCAGCGTGTTTGCAACCATATCGTCGCGATCAAGATTACGCGCGACTTTGCCGTCGATCTTTGTCTCAGGGACTTCCACGTGTCCGATGAAGTCCCAGGGGCCGGCGGCGATGAATCCGAGACCCAGAATGCCGTCGGGGTCGCCCGGGAACAACACGTCGCCGGCGATTTGCTCCTGGACAAATCTTGCGTACGGTTTGTCTTCGTTCAGCGATCGAATCACGTAATCGCGATAAGGCCAGGCATTGGGCCGCAACTTGTCTTTGTCATAGCCGCATGTATCCGCGTACTTGACGACGTCCAGCCAATGACGAGCCCAACGCTGGCCGTAATGTTTCGAGTCGAGCAATCGATCGACAAGTTTTTCATAGGCCCGCGGATCCGTGTCCGTGACAAAGGCGGCGACTTCCTCCGGCTTGGGCGGCAAGCCGATCAGGTCGTAAGTCACGCGGCGGATCAGGGTGCGGCGATCGGCCGGTTCGCAGTGGTCAAGCTGCTTTTCGATCAGCTTTTGTTTTACGAATGCGTCGATCGGGGTCCGCACCCAGGCGTCGTCGTATTTCGGCACACTTGGCCGCACAAGCGGTTGATAAGACCACCACTGGAAGTCGCTGACCTGAGGTTCTTCGATTCGGTAATCTGCCGGCCAGCTGGCGCCCCGTTTAATCCAGGTGCTAATCACTTTGATTTGTTCTGCCGACAAAGATTTGCCGTCCCTGGGCATTTCTGCCTTGCCGTCCAGCGGCGTGATCACCTCTAGCAGCCGACTCGATTCAGGATCGCCGGGCTGGATGTAGTCCAACGCTCCGGCGGCTTGCTGCAAGGAAAGGTCGCCCTCATGCTGAGCATCGTTGTGGCAGGCCAGACAATGATGCTGCAGAATCGGTGCGACCTTGTTGGGGAAGTCGTCATCGTTAGCACGCAAATTGCCCGGCCCTGCAAGCAGGTAGGCAAACAACGCGACTGATAACACAATTACTCTCACGAACCCATTCTATTTGCGGGCGGGTGCCAGATGGAACCACAGGAGCGAAACGGAGTATAGTTTAGGGGTCCGGTAGGTTGGACTTCGGCCCTGACCGAGATTTGATTCACAAAAAGTAATGGACTGAGCTCCGTTCTCTGTCCTTTCACCAATCTCACCGCTTGAGCAATGAAACCTTTGACTCGATTCTTAATGCTCGCGTCGCTATTGGCTTCCCAGGCAATGGCAGCCGACTTTGAACTGCGCGATGGCGACCGCGTCGTCTTTTTGGGCGATGGCCTGATTGAACAAGAGCAGTATTTCGGCTGGGTCGAATTGATGATGTCGACGGCCTATCCCGATCGCAATATTACTTTCCGTAATCTCGGTTGGAACGCCGACACGCCTCGGGGAGCTTCGCGATTCGGACTCAGCCTGTTGCAGGCCGGCCATGAATCCAGCAGCGAAGGTTTCAAGCAACTGGTCAAACAACTGGAACTGACACGGCCCACTGTGATTGTTTTTGGCTACGGCTTGGCCAGCGCGATGGAAGGTGGACCTGAAGGCCTGGATCAATTCATCAAGGACTACAACGAATTGACAAAGGCGGCGCAGGATGCATCACCCGGTGTCCGCTATGTGTTTCTGTCACCGCTGACGCCGCTGAGCCGAGAGAATCCGCATCGCCGAGTGGTGGCAAGTTACTCTAAAGCGATCGCCGAGTTCGCGTATGGTCGCAACAGCCCGTTTGTTGATCTGTCCGATGTTGCGACATCGCCCGGGGAGCGCAAGGACGACATTCATTTGAACTCCGAGGGCTATCGAGATTTGGCGGACGCCGTCCGGCACGCGCTGAAACTGCCGGAGTCCGGTTGGAAAGTTAATCCTCACTCGGCCATGCTGCGGGAAATTATCTTGCGCAAGAATCAATGGTGGTTTCATCGTTCGCGGCCGGCCAATGTTGCCTACGTGTTCGGGTTTCGCAAACGCGAACAAGGCCAGAACGCTGTCGAAATTCCCAAGTTTGACGAACTGGTCGCACAGGACGAAGAAAAAATCCGCAGCTTGAGGAAACTGCAGCCGGTCGCGCTGCAGGAACCCGAACCACAATTGGAATCGAAATACGCCAGGTTTACCGAGCAACCGATACCGGAGTTCACCGTCGGCAAAGACCTGGAAGTCAGCTTGTGGGCCGCAAACCCGCAACTGAATAAACCGATCCAAATCAACTTCGATCCGCAAGGCCGCTTGTGGGTTGCCAGTAGCGAAGCGTACCCGATGATCGAAGTCGGTCAGTCTCCGCCCGATAAGATTCTCGTGCTGGAAGATAGCAACGGTGACGGCAAAGCAGACAAGTCAACGGTCTTTGCCGAAGGCCTGCTGATCCCGACCGGTGTGGAACCGGGAGACGGAGGCGTGTACGTCGCACAAAGTACGGACTTGCTGTTTCTGAAGGACACCGATGGCGATGGAAAAGCGGATCTGAAGCGTCGCGTGCAAAGCGGCTTTGGAACCGAAGATACGCACCACAATTTGCACACGCTGCGGTGGGGGCCCGACGGCCGGCTGTATATGAACCAGTCCGTATACACACGGACCGACACGGAAACACCGCATGGCGTGGTGCGACTGAAAGCGGGCGGCGGATTCCGCTATCACACCAACAGTCAGCGGATGCAGATTTTTTTCCGCGGCCTGTGGAATTCGTGGGGACACCAGTTCGACGCGTTTGGACAATCATTCATGACCGACGGTGCGGGGTTTGCCGGGATCGCCTACGTGTTTCCGGGGGCGACGTTTGCACCCACACCGCGATCGCGAAAACAACTCGATTTGATCAGTCCCGGCCGCTACCCGAAATTTTGTTCCGCGGACATTATTTACGGCGACAGCTATCCGCAGCAGTGGCAAGGTTCCATCGTTACCTGTGACTTCCGCGCCAACCGCGTCACGCGATTCAGTCTCAGCGAACAAGGTGCCGGGTTTGTCACCAAACAGGAAGACGACTTGCTCAGAACGTCGGCCGCGACGTTCCGCCCGATCGACGTCAAACAGGGTCCCGATGGGGCACTGTATATCGCTGACTGGTCCAACCCAATCATCAATCACGGCGAAGTCGATTTTCGGGATGAACGCCGCGATCGCTGGCACGGACGAATTTGGCGGGTCAGTTGGAAAGGGGCGGAAAAGAAACCAATTACCGATCTGACCAAGCTGTCCACCGAGCAATTGCTGGATAACTTGAAATCAGATGATCGATACACACGAGACCAGTCGCGTCGCGTACTGATCGATCGCCGTAGCGAAACAAGCTCGGCGCTGAAGTCCTGGTCGCGGAAACAAACCGATGAACAGGCGCTGCTGCAGGCACTCTGGTTAGGCCAAGCGGTTGACGTCAGCCAACGAGCGCTGCTGTCAAAGCTGCTTTACGCGAACGATCATCGTGTCCGCGCCGCGGCGGTGCGAGTGCTGAGTGATTGGTGCGACCCAGCCAGCGAAGTTGACAAACCGATCGGCGTTGCAGCCGCGCTGTTGATGCTGCGTCCACGAATTCACGACGAACATCCACGAGTACGGCTGGAAGCGATTCGTGGCCTTGCAAATTTGGGATCTGCGAAGGCTGCCAGTGTGGCGCTAGAAGCACTCGACCATGATCGGGATCGCTTCCTGGATTACGCGCTCTATTTGACGATCAACGCGGCATCCGATCGGTTCATGAATCAGTTGGAAATGGGATCCTGGACTCCAGACACGCCGGCCAAGGCAAAGCAACTGGAGTTTGTGCTGACAGCGATTGAGCCCGCGCGGGCCAGCCAATATCTGACGAAACACTTGGCGGCAAACCGGATCCCCAAAGACGGCAGCGGTCCGTGGATCGGCTTGATTGGCA
>JBFJVZ010000411.1:0-6682 GCA_041623895.1 Pirellulaceae bacterium
GCGACCACGGTGATCGCCGCCAGCACAATCGGCCGCCACCAGCGCCGCCATCAGCCGATCGGAGAGGCTGCCTGCGGTTTCTTCGTAAGCCCTGGCCATGGCAACGATGACCTCCCGACCGGCAAGTGTATTTCCTTGGCAGGCGTAAAACCGTCCACTCATCGCACCCCAGTAAATGCCCGAGGGATCGGCGTTGGCAGGATTGCGGTTGGCGGCGCGACCCTGCATGTCGATGATTGCCAACTGGCGTTTGTCGCGTAGTTCATCATCCTTCAGCAGCATTCCCAGCACCTCCTCTGGTGCATGTCCTGACTGCAGCAGATCGAGCGCCTGTTGGCCCCAGGGTGGTTTGTGCCAATGTTGAGTACAGAAAGCACCGACCCCGGCTCTGACAAAGGGAACGACTTTGCCGACCGCCTTGTACTTGCTGGCGACGGCCGCGCCGCAGGTTCCCGTTTCAGGATCGACGGCCACGATTGAAAACGTGGCGCTGACACCGAAGTCCGGCTGCAATTCATCGGCGCGACCGGTCTGGCAAAACGCCAACAAGTGGAAACCGATCAGGATCAATGGTAAGTGTTGCTTGGTCATGGATGCTGCGATGCGTCGATAACTGCGCTGGATTGTTGCTTATACGATTTCCATCGCGAGAATTGAGATGTCATCTTTCGGCCCACTCTCGCCGCACCACGCTTCGGTGTCTGCCATCAGTGCTGAAACACTATCTTCCAGTGAAAGGGATTGGCTATCGGCGAGCGACTTTAGCAGTCGTTGATCGCCGAATTCTTCAATTTTTGCATTCATGGCCTCGGGAACCCCGTCGGAGTACAAGCAGATTCTATCTCCCGGTTCCAAGGACATTGTATGCTCGTCGAAGTCCGCTTCATCGGTAACACCGATCGGAAAACCTTCCGCCTCCAGCATCCGCGGTTTCTGCCCGAGGCTGGTCAGAACGATTGGCGGATGTCCGCCCGATGCATAGCGAAATTCTCGTGTCTTGATGTTGTATACCGCGTAGGCGATTGTGAAGAACTGCGCGGCAGACACGTCCATCTGAAACCGTGCGTTCAATTGCGACATGACTTCGCTCGGCGGCGTGATGCGTTTTTCATCGCTGCCGGGAATCGATTCCACCAACAACGACGATACGAAGGGCGCCGGTGTTAGCACGCGGCTGATCGTCACCGACAGCAGCGAGGCGGCCACACCATGCCCGCTGACGTCAACCACGTACAGACCGATGTGATCGTCGGTGAGCGGAAAGATATTCAAGATATCACCGGCCAGTTCATCGCAGGGTCGAAAACTCCAGGCAAAGTTGACGGATTGAGTGTCCGGCAGTGAACTCGGCAACAGTGACTGCTGTACAACCGCGCCCGCATCCAGGTCGCGTTTCATTTTTTCGTTGGCCGACTGCAACTTCTCGTTAAGGACTTCCAGTTCACGATTTCGCTGCTGCACCTGGTCTTGGGCCACGGTCAGGTTTTCGTTGGTTTGGATTAACTCGCGGTTTTTTTGGACCGCGTTCTCAAAAGTGGACACGAGCAAGTTCAGAGCCTGCTGTCGACCTGATTTGACGACAAATTGCTTGCCATCCAGCGTAACCTCAAGCGGCTCACCTTCTTCGGCTTCTTGCTCCAGTGGCGTATGCAGCAGCGAGTTCATTCGCGAGAGCAAATACTCGGGCTCGTAGGGTTTGGTGACGTAATTGTCGGCCCCCACGTGCAGTCCTTGGATGATGTCGGTGGGGTCAGACAGCGATGACAGCAGGATGACTGGAATGTTACGAAGCTCCGGGTCCGACTTGATTGCGTCGCAGAGTGCGTAGCCATCCATTTCAGGCATTTCGATATCCGAAACGACAATCGTCGGCCTGCGTTGTCGGATTTCTTCTAGAGCAACTACACCGTTCTTGGCGACGCGTGCCGTGAAGCCTTC
The DNA here is from genome assembly GCA_041623895.1 of Pirellulaceae bacterium. Lineage (GTDB taxonomy): Bacteria > Planctomycetota > Planctomycetia > Pirellulales > Pirellulaceae > JBFJVZ01. The sequence goes on from JBFJVZ010000411.1 coordinate 1,939, forward strand.
CTTGACAAGCCGACGGCGGAGCATTTCCGCCTGAATGCGGCTGTCTTCGGCGATCACCACATCAATGGTGTCGACTGCTCCCGCTTGTTGATTGACCATCACGCCGTCTCCATCATTTCAGAAAAAACCATAAGAACAAATCAATGAGATCCTGTGTGCTGATACTCGTCTCGCTGTCTCATTCGGCGTCGGCCGCTGCTGTCACAGATTCGCCCGCATCAGCAAGCACGTGCACGGTAAACGCCGAGCCTTCGCCCAAGACGCTGTTGGCGACAATGTCGCCACCCATCATCTGGCAGAATTTTCGACAAATCGTCAGTCCCAGCCCGGTGCCGCCATACTTGCGGGAAGTTGAGTTGTCGGCTTGAGTGAACGGATCAAAAACCCTTTTGACCTGGTCCTCTGTCATGCCGATTCCAGTGTCTTTGACCTCAAACCGAATTCCCTGCTTGCCATCCAATGTTTCCATTTCGACGGTCAGCTGAATGTTTCCCTGTTCGGTGAACTTTGCCGCGTTGGACAACAGGTTAAACAGCACTTGGCGGATGCGGGTCACGTCATTGTGAACGGTGCCCAATTCTGGCGGGCAGTGGACCTGGAGCGTGTTTCCGTTTTTGGCGATCAGCGGTTGGATCGTGTCAGCGACATCGCCGACCAGGCGGGCCAGGTCAAATGTCTCGGGGCTCAGCATCATCCTGCCGGCTTCGATCTTGGAGAGGTCGAGAATGTCGTTGATCAGACCCAAAAGGTGCTTGCCGGCCGATTGGATCTTCTGCAAATCGGGAATGAAATCTTCCTGTTCGGCGTCTTCGGCTTCTTCCTGCAGCAATTCGCTATAGCCAATGATGGCGTTCATCGGCGTCCGCAGTTCATGACTCATGTTGGCAAGGAACGAGCTTTTCGCCTCGTTGGCACTGCGTTCGGCGGCGGCCGCGATTTTCAACCGGTCTTGAACCACGGTCAGCTGTTCGTTGGCTCGAATCAGCTCGCGGTTTTTTTGGACAGCATTCTCGAACGTGGACACCAGCAAGTTGATTGCTTGTTGGCGGCCGGATTTGACGACAAACTTCTTGCCGTCCAACGTCACTTCAAGCGGCTTATTGACATCACCCTCTCGCTCCAGTGGCGTGCTCAGCAGCGATGCCATCCGCGACAACAAGTAATCCGGGTCGTAGGGTTTGGTGACATAGTTGTCGGCCCCCACTTCCAGCCCTTGGATGATGTCGGTGGGATCAGACAGCGAAGACAGCAGAATGACCGGAATGTGACAAAGATCCGGGTCCGATTTAACCGCGTTGCAGAGCTGATATCCATCCATTTCGGGCATCTCAATATCCGAAATGATGATCGTCGGCGCGCGCTGCCGGATCTCGCGTAACGCTTCCACACCATCCTTGGCCACTCGAGCCGTGTAACCCTCCTTGACGAGACGCCGGCGAAGGACGGCAGCTTGAATGCGGCTGTCCTCCGCGATCACGACGTCAATAACATCCGCAGCTTGGGGATTCTGATTATCAGTAGGTTCCGTCATTGAACTGATCGAATGTATGAGATGCTTCGTTGTTGATGCCTGGTCATTGTGGCAAGCCCTGGTCATTTCTGCGCGCTGATGCCAGACATGCAAACCTGTTTCAATTTGAGTCCGATTTTGGGCAGTGGCAGCAGATGCTGAACGCAACCGAGTTCGACGGCGCTCTTAGGCATGCCGAAGACAACACAGGTTTCTTTGTCCTGCGCGATCGTGACGCCCCCCGCTGCGGCGATCGAATTCATTCCTTCGGCTCCGTCGCGTCCCATTCCCGTCAGTAGCACGCCAACCGCACCACTACCGGCGTGATGTGCGACGGAATTCAAAAGTACGTTGACCGATGGCCGATGTCCTTCCAGCGGCCCGTCCGACGTGGTCCTCAGTTGTCCCTGCGAATCGATCTCCAAGTGCACTCCGTCAGGAGCGAAATAAGCACTTCCGGGTTGGGGGACGATGCCGTTTTCCGCGATCTTGATATCCAGCTGACAATGCGAATTCAGCCACTTGATCAGGCCCGGCAAGAATCCTTCGCTGATATGCTGGACGCACACGACCGGGACGGGAAAATCGGCAGGCAGCCGCGACAGTACTTGTTCGAATGACTGCGGTCCACCCGTGGATGCGCCGATTGCGACGATGCTGGCTGGAGGCGTGTCGGGACCCTTCAGCACGGGCGGCCTGCTGGCGGCGCGTGAGGCTCCCGCAAAAACTTTACGTGGCCGTTTGCGGAGCACGTGGACGCCCGAAAGGACTCGGATTTTGCGGATCAGCTGACTGGCAATCTGATCGTAATCCGATTGGTCACCACCTTTGGGTTTGGGAAACACATCCAGCGCGCCGGCTTCCAGCAGTTGAAAAACGTTTTCCGCATCCTGTTCCTGGACTGCGGAACTGATCACTAGAATCGGCTTGGGAAATTCCTCCATGATTCGCCGAGTCAGTTCCAGCCCATCCATCACCGGCATATGAAGATCGGTGCACACAATTGCGGGATTTACTTCCGGGATCAGTCGCAATGCTTCCTCCCCGTTGGTTGCTGTGCCGACCACGCGAATCTCGGAGGAGGTAGCAAGAATGCGGCGCAGAATCGTCAGTACCAGAGTTGAATCCTCAACCAGTACGACGCGTATCGGTGAATCAGTCGTTTGAGTCAAGCGAACCTACGTATCGTTTCCAAAAGTGCAGTTTGATCGAATCCAGGTTTGGTCAGGTATGCGTCGGCGCCCACTTCCATCCCGCGTTTTCGATCTTCGTCGCTAGCCAGCGAAGTGACCAGAATAACGGGTAAATGCTTGTACTGTGACTGCTCACGAATCTTGGCTGTCAGATCAAGTCCGGTCATATTCGGCATTTCTACGTCGGACACAACGGCGTCGAAGTCACGAGTGGCCAGTTTGTTGTAGGCGTCTTGTCCGTCCACAGCAGTGACCACCTCGAAGCCGGCACCCTCAAGAATTCGTTTTTCTTGTGTGCGGGTGACGATCGAGTCCTCGGCGAGCAGAATCACTCTTTTGTGCGGCTGCGTCGGCAACGTGGTGTCCAGCTTCGCCATGCCGGGCTGACCGAGTGCCGAACGGACTAAATCGTTGGGGTTTAATGTCACGCAGACTTCACCTGTTTCCAGGATCGTTGACCCGGCCACATTTCGGACCCGTCGAAGAATAGCACCGTGTGGTTTCAGCACGACCTCTTGTTCGTCCAGCAACTCGTCCACGATAAACCCGAATCGTTCGCCATCAACGCGAATCACGATGCAATCCAAGTAGTCGCCGGCGCTTGCGGGCGGCCGATCTTGTGTGGGTTGAGATTTCTTTTGCACCGGGAGTTCCAGCAAGCCGGCAAGCCGCACAACCGAAACCGGATCGCCATCCAAGGAAATGGTGCCGCGACCCTGCATCGAGAAAACTTCATCGCGCTTGACCAGCCGGCTGGTTTGCACACTCTCCACTGGAATTGCAAACTTCGATCCCTCGACCGCCACAATCAGCACGCGTCGCGTAGCCACGGTGACCGGCAGAACCAGGCGGAAGACGGTCCCCTTGCCTGGCGTCGATTCGATTTCGATTGTCCCGCGAAGGTGCTCGACGTTGGCGCGAACGACATCCATCCCAACACCGCGGCCTGACACATCCGTCACCATCGCCTTGGTCGAAAACCCCGGCGCAAAGATCAGGTTACGAATCTGCGAATCGTTCAGCTCGGCTAGTTCCTCTTCGCTCGCGATCCGGCGTTTCAACGCAGTTCGTTTGACCGCCTCGGTGTCGATTCCGGCACCGTCGTCTCTGATTTCAATCGCGACGTTTGGGCCACGCTGATAGGCACGCAAGGTGAGTGTCGCTTGAGCCGGCTTGCCATTGCGCTGGCGTTCCTCGGGGAGTTCTAACCCGTGATCGATCGCATTACGAATCATGTGGGTCAGCGGATCCTTGAGTTCTTCCAAGATCCGTTTGTCGGCAGCCGTCTCGCCGCCTTCAAAGACTAACTGCACTTCCTTTTGCTGGGCCCGTGACAGATCACGTACCAGACGCGGAAACAGGTTGAAAATCGTCGATAGTGGCAGCAGCCGGATGGTGCGAATTCCGTCTTCCAATTGAGAAGCCAGCAAATCGACGCGGGTATCATCCCCCTGCACAGCGGTCAGTAACTCCTTGAGCAACATTCCGAACTGCTCCAACTGCTGGCGATCATTCTGCAAATACTCCCGCAACTGCTGGAGATCACGTGGGGTAACGTCGTCGCTGGTGCTGTCGGAAAGTAATCGCACGCGATGTGAATCTCGATTCCATTGTTCCCACAATGCCAACAACTGCTCGACTTGCGTGACGCGGTGAGCGATCCGTCCGCGAGTCACGGCAAGTTCTCCAGCGTGACTCATCAGGCCGTCAAGCTTGTTGGACGGCACGCGAATCGTATCGATTGCGTACGATGGCGAAGCTGAGGGCACCGTCATGCCGCCGGTAGCTGGCGGGGGCTTGTGCGTTGCTGCAACTTCGCGCGTCGCTGGCGGAGTCAACTCCCGATCAGGCGGAGTTTCTGAACTGACCGTTTCGCTGCTGAGTTGGTTGGGGGCGACTACCGGCCCGCTTAGATCCTGAGATTCGGACTCAGGCTCAGACTCGGAACGTGGCGGTGGCTGTGGCTCACGCGGCTGACTTTTCGCCTCAAGATCAGCTTCATCACCGCGCATCTTCCGCAACACCGTCTCCAAGTCGGTGA
>JBFJVZ010000412.1:0-6682 GCA_041623895.1 Pirellulaceae bacterium
CAATACAGCTGTATGCCAGCCATGCCGTCAGTCCTGGATGACCGGCCGATTTCCACATAACAATGGCGCCGAGGGATTTGAACCCATCGACCGCGGCGTCCCAACCCTGCCCGAGCAGCTCAAAAGCCGAGGGTATGTCAATGGCATCTTGGGTAAGGAGATCCACCACCAACCTGTTGAGCGATTCTTTTGGGACTTTATCCCGTTTAAAACAGAAAAAGAAGCTGTTTGGCGAAGCGGACATTCCCGCAATCCCGAATTATTTCATCGCTACTCAGCCAAGTTTTTTGAAATTGCCAAGAAGCAGAATAAGCCGTTCTTTCTGATTGCCAATTCGCACGACCCGCACAGACCTTTTGTGGGGAGCGAAATTGACGCACGGTCTTGGGGAGCTCATAAGCCGCCTGTTTCCAAACAGTTCGCTCCGGACGAAATCGAAATGCTCGGCTATCTGCCCGACATCGAGAAGGTCCGCAAAGAGGTGGCTCAGTACTACGGCAACGTTTACCGCTGCGACCAAAATATTGGCGCGGTACTAAAGGCACTTCAAGAGAGTGGTCTGGAAGATAATACCTTGGTGATTTTCTTGAGCGATCATGGTGCTGCCTTTCCCTTTGCGAAGGCTCAATGTTATCTGAACAGCACCAAGACACCATTGATCGTTAGATGGCCGGGCAAGACAAAACCGGGATCGGTGGATTCCACCCACTTTGTCACCGGGATCGATCTGATGCCGACCATGATGGAGGCGGCGGGACTTTCACGGATACCGAAACTTGACGGACAAAGTTTCCTGCCGTTGCTTTCCGGTGAACAGCAACAGGGCCGAGGATATGCGTACGCCACCTTTTACCAGATCTTCGCCAGAATTCGGTACCCGATGCGCTGCGTTCAAAATAGCCAGTACGGTTACATCTATAACTTTTGGGCTGATCATGAAACAGCCATGACTGGTGACTCGACAGGCGGAATCACGTGGAAGGCGATGATCGAGGCAGCTAAGACTAATCCGGAAATTGCCAAACGAGTTGAACTGTACAAGTATCGTGTGCCTGAAGAGTTCTACAATTTGAAAGAAGATCCCGATGGCCTGAACAATCTCGCCGACGATCCGGCATATGCCGATGAACTGGAGAAGTTTAGAAACAAGATGCTGGAAATGATGAGTCAGTACGAGGATCCGGCTCACGAAGCATATCGGGACAGGCACAAACCAGGCATTTTGAAAGCGTTCATGGAATCCCAACGAGAGAAAGCAAAAAACACCAAGCCTGTAGTACGATTCTGACTCGCAACCGTGTTGTCTCTGATGAAACGGGAGATGGGCGCTAGGAGCGGTATTCGAGACCCAGCTTACCCTTCGTTGCCGGGCGGCAGTTGCCGCAGTTGCGACTCGACGTACATCTGCACGCCGTAGAAGCGATGTGCTGGAACACGCCGATCTCCCTCGAAGCGAGCGATCACGTTCATGCAGTTCATCAATTTGGCCCTCAGCAGATTGAAATCAACAGGATTTTCGGCAGCTTCGCCGGTTGTCCCCATCTTTTCGGGATACAGTTGATTTCCGACCGAATTGGCGACGGCTTGGGCGGTCGTCAGGGCGATAAAGGGCCGATTGGCAAGTGCGGCAGCCCTGAGACGCAGCATCAACAGATCGTCGCGGTTTGCGTACGGCGAGACACGGTCGATCAACTCCAGGATTTCGAGTCCGCGCTGCTGCGGTGACCCCGCTGATTCGTCGGCATCCCGCCAGGAGATCCGCAGCAAGGTGACAGGAACAAACAGGGGGTCCGTCACGGGAATTGTGGCCAATACTTCGTCGCATGCCATCATCTTGGCGGTCTGTTTGGCACGGATGTACTTGCTTGCATCCGCGATCGCTGCATATGGCATCGAGACATTTGCTTTTATCGTTGCATAGTCAACGATCTGGTCCGCTGAAATCGTTCCCGACTGGGATAGCAGGAAAAGAAAAACCCACGCATGTTCGTTCGTTGGGTCTGCCTGAATGATCTGCTGGAACAACTCGGCGGCCTCGTGTGGGGCCTCGCCCGACCATGCCGACACCGCTGTGGCAAACAATTGCTCTTTCTGGTCGCTGATCTGAGCCAGCAGATCAGCGTTTTCATGGTGCCCCATCAGTCGACGTCGCACGATCAACGCTGCACGATCGATTGCCGGGTGCAAATCTGTTGTGCCGGAGGATTGAAGCAGCGGGTCGAATCGGTTGATCATACGACTGATTTCCAGAGCCGTCTCGTTTCTGCGTTCAAGGTCGATGCGGTGCAAGGCAAGCAGATTGTTGTTATCCGTTGTTAGCCGTGCCCCTTTGCACATGCGCCGCATGCTGGCGTCGTCCAAGGAGCGGGCGGCCATCAGGGCGGTGGGCGTATCGACGCCCAGCTGTTGAATGACGCTGCGGTCTTGCTCGTTCGTGACGACCATGGGCTCAATGGGTAATTCGAGTGCCGAGCGCGAGCCAACAAACAAGAGTGTGGAGCGATCGGGACGAAACAGACTGATTTGCGGAAAGACTTCCGCCAGAGTCGCCCCCAGTGAACGAAATCGCTGAGCATCAATGAATTGGCAATCCATCCAGAGCACGAATACGCCTTGCGGCGTCAAATGTTCACGTACGAGTTCAGCGAACTCTTGCGTGTACAGATGCGACGCACCGGCAGTCCACGGGTGGGACGGCTGGGACACGATGATGTCGTAGTCTTTTCCCGTCAGGGCCAGACCGCTACGCCCGTCGTTGAGTATGACGTTGATCCGTGGATCCGAAAGCGGGTCACGCTCTCGCTCGTCAGCGATCAAACGATTCGCTTCGATCACGCCTTGCTCCAGTTCGAAGACATCAATCTTGCGAATCGATTGCGGCGCGGAGGCGGGCGCAACTCCACCGCCAAACCCCACCACCAACATCGTCTTTGCAGTCGGTCTCAGCAACGCAGGCAATACTCCCAGCCAATGATCCGTCGAGTCGGAACCGATCAACGAGCCTTTGGGCTTGGCACCCGCCTCGCGCAAACCATTGGTCGAAAGCAGAAAGGTGCCTGCGTCATTGTGCATGGTGACCGTCGCCGAACGCCCCGTCCACACGAACACCAATTCTCCCGTTCGCCGGAATCCCTTCAGTGACGAAACACGGAGCAGCTCGTCGGGTTGTGACGGAAGACCAACGGCGATGACGATCGCGCAAGCGACGGCCATCGAAAGATGCACCAGCCGCAGCTTGGCTCGCGTCAGCAGCAGCAAAGCAATCACCAGATTTGCGGACAACGCTGCCAACATCGCCACTTGGTAATTCGTCAGGGGTAACAGGTAAGTACCCATCAGGAATGCACCAACGACCCCTCCCAGAACATTCCACGCGTAGACCCGAGCCGACGAACCGGCCGCGTCTCGCTGATCTCGGGCGTGGATTCGAATCGCCCAGGGAAGAGTCATGCCGATCGTTGTCGCAGGCGGCAACAGGATCAGCATTGCCCACAGTGGTCGGGGTACCCATTGAGTTGACCCGGCGGAATTTGCCTCGTTGATCAGCTCCGCAAACGACTCCAGCGAATACCACGAGACGAGCGCCAGACAAACCGTACCGCATTGCGCATAGAAGAAACCGAGAGACGAGGATTCGCTGTCACGTGCCAGCCGTGCTGCGATCGCCCCGCCGATGGCGATTCCAAGTAAAAATGATGCCAGCATCGAAGCGAACGCAAAAACCGAACCGCCCAGAATATGGCCCAGCATTCGCGTGAACAGAATCTCGTACCCAAACGAGACCGCCCCGCTGATGGCGATCAACCACAATATCCAAGCTCTCGACTCCGGCCTGGAAGCCGAGGCATCTGCCGCTTTTGGGTTGCGGCCTGCTGCTGTGCCCGGATTCCGCTTTTGGACACGTCGAGGTCGTGTCGATTTTCGCTCGACTCGCCTTTGCGCCCGCGCGTCACCGCTGCTTTCGCCAGCCTTTTCGGAATCGTCTGTCCCCAACGCCGCGGATTCACCACGGGGAGCTCGCACAATCAACCAAACAATCAGGAATACGATGATGTTGATCGCGACGCCGACGAACACGGTTCGGATCAACCCGAGACGTGGCAGGCACAGAAACGCACAAGTCAGCGTGCCGAAAACCGCGCCCAGCGTGTTGATTGCATACAGCGCTCCGATGCGGTTTCCCAAATGATCGTTCCGGTGGACAACGTGTTTGGCGAGCATCGGAAGCGTTGCCCCCATCATCGTCGTCGGCAGAATCGTCGCGGCGAACGCACCTGCAAACGAAAACAGAATCTGATCCAATTCTCCTGCAGCCGGCGGCTGGTCGGCGCCGCCAAAAACCAGGATCTGAATTCTTCGCACCATCGCGAGCGAGAAGGGAACAAGCAGCGCCGTCACCGCGATTCCCAATTCCAGAAGCCCGTACGTCAGCAGCGGTCGGCGCAGATGGGTCGCAACTCTGGCCGCGATCAGCGAACCGAGAGCGAGTCCACCCATGTAGGTTCCGAGAACGATTGCGAGCACTTGCTCGGACGTTCCGAAGTAGATCGAGAATTGCCTCAGCCATACCGTTTCATATAACAGCGCGGCAAATCCTGACAGCAGAAAACACCCGGCTACCATGATCAATTGTTGCCGATCGGAACGATTGTCCGCCAACGCTTTGTCCGAATTCACAATTCGATTGGTTCGCCGATAACGCAGAGGATGAAAAAACTTGCCAGAGTTTAACAGATGCCACTCCGCTCACCGCAAGGAATCCGGTTGCCCGTGCGAGGCGGTATTCCAATAGCGTGGCCGCGCGGGGTCGATCAGGCCTGGAGTGTCTGCACCGATGCTTTGATTTAGACTGATTCCAACCCCGAACTGACCGTTCTGGCCCATGCTAACGTAATCGGGGATTGCCCGAATATCATTATCGCCAACGTCGGTAACGAGCTTGCCCATCATGATCGTGTTGGCAAGACCATCAAGAGTATCGCGGAACCTCCCTTCCTTATTTCGCGGTATGAACATACCACGCTGTGACGCCCTGACTTACTGCATGAGAGAGCTTCTATCCCAGTAGATCCAACGGCCCTGTGCGCCCCACCAATGCGCCCCGCCAACTTGCGAACGAGTGATGAACGAATCGAATACCACGTGGTATGCAGTAAGACGATTGATAGGTGGCCAGCGTTGGGAGGAACCTTCTCCTGCTGTATAATACAAAGTTTACGACCGCGGGCCCCACCTCAATCCATCTACTCGAACTTGTTCTGCTTGAATGAAAGGTAGTCTTTTGGGACTTTCGTGGCACTGGACAGTGTTTCTTGTGGCTACGTTGATGGCCCTTGGTTGTCGAGCTGAGAAAGAGGAGCTATCGATAACGGCCTCAAAATCTGCTGCGCAGAATTCGCAAAGCAGTGACGGACCCGGTGATTTCTTGGCCCAGGCCCGGCAGATGGTCCAGCTTGGTGATTTGGAGTCGGCGAGCGATTTCGTTTACAAAGCCCTGCTGCAAAACCCAGACAGCGCCGATGCCAGGTTGCTCGCAAGCGAGGTGGAAGCAGCGCGGGGAAACCACCAGGCAGCGGTCGATTTAGCTAGCTCCATCGACATCGAATCGCGACTTGGAAAAAGGGCGGTCGAAGTCCACTACCAACAACTGCTGAAGTTGAAACGTCACTCCGACGCTGCGGATGTGTTACTCGCCGGAATCAACGTGATGCCGTTGGAGATCGAGTGGCGTCACCAGGCATGGAGTTTATTGAACCGCACTGGTCGATGCGAGGAAGCATCGCGGCAAGTTGTATTCATTTGCCGGAGGGGCGAAGCGAGTGAAGGTGAACTTCTTTCGCTTGTTCAGCGCACCGACTCGTTTCCGTTCACGCTCGAGAGCCACGATGATCCGGCGGAGCATTTCGACAGTGGTCTGGGGATGGCACGATGGTATTTCACGCAGCGACAGTACGATCGTGCGCTGGAGGAGCTTTCGCGTGAGTATGAAACGGGATTCAAAACTCAGGAAGCTTGTGCGCTGTACGGGCGATTGCTGGGGGAGTCCCAGGCATTCGAACGAATGCCTGGGTGGTTCGCGAAATGCGACACTCAAACGCGGGACTTTGGAGACTTCTGGGCCGCGCTTGGCGCGTTTTTCATTGATCGACGCCAATACGAAGCGTCGGCCAGAGCGTTGCTGGAGGCTGTCTATCGAAACCCAACCGATTTCCTTTCCGTCCAGCGGTTGGCGATGGTTTTCGATGCCCTCGGTCGGCCCGACGATAGCGCAAGATTCCGGGCTCGTGCCGGGAAGATCGCCAGCACCAAGAAAGATTCACTGATCCTGTATGACTCGCCATCGGATTCAACGGCGCGCAAGTGGCTGCTGCGAAATGTGATGGATTTGGGGCGTCCTTTTGAAGGGATTGCCTGGATGCTTACGACACTGCCCCGCGACGCCGTCAGCAAGCGGGCGGAGTTGGCCGCCAAGCGTCGTGAGTTGGGTCGCAACGACGACGCGCTGGTGATGGCCGTCGAATCGGCCATTGTGGGGATCGATTTTGCGCAGTTTCAGCTCGAGCCAGCGATCGAGGAACTTCAGCGGGCGTCGCAATTGCAGGCTAGCTCCTCCCATTACACGAAGAATAACACCGCCGAGATGAAACTCGACGTTTCGCCTCGTTTGGTGAATGTTGCCCAG
>JBFJVZ010000413.1:0-6670 GCA_041623895.1 Pirellulaceae bacterium
CCGCGGGGAAGTTTAGCCATCTCTTACGTCTTCCGACGTCTACTACGGTAACAAGCGATCGATCAGATTTCGTCGGTTGACTCGATGGCGGCGGCCGGTGTTGGCAGCGGTTCGGGCTGATTCACTTGCGGATCGGGAATCGGCGCCGGCTGCGGTTTCTCGCTTGCGGGATTGCCGACGTGTTGATGGATCAAGTTTCGTGTTGCCGCGAACCCATTCAGGTTGGCGACCCATCTCAATTCCGGATTATTGACCACACCGTCGTAGCGTTGAGCCAGCTCGCGCAACGTCGCCACATCGTTGGTTTCGATCGCTTCGATCACGCGGTCTGGCATCAAGTACTCCAACCAAGGCTCGCCCTGACGCGTACTCAGGCTGCGCAACAGCCGGGCTGGACCAGAGCCGCCTGAAGGAACTGGCTCGGCAAACGGTACGATCGCGCTGGCCGCGACAGGCGGACTGGCGCGATAGGGATACACGTCAGCTGACGGGACAACCACCACTGAACTCGATCCGTAACCGTAAGGCAACGTGTACCGCAGTGACGATCGGTAGGAAGAGTAAGGATAAACACGACTCGCATAGGGATACCCATCTATGTAGTACGGATAGCTTCGCAGCGACAAACCAAACGTCACGTACGGATAGGAAGAGGGGTAAATCGATCGTCCATAAAAATTCGGATAAGGACCGCGCGGCATGTAGGAGGGATACCGCGACGAGTAAGCTGGGCTACGCATCGAGAGGGAAGGACTGCGGACGATGGAGGATGGAAGTCGCATTGACGAAGACGGCCCGCGGATCGACATCGATGGTCCGCCGCCGCGTCCTTTTCCCTTTCCTTGTCCGTACAAGTCGGAGACGCAAAGTAACGAAAAAATCGCGAGCACAGCGATGAAGGCTCGATACATGAGGTTCTCCCGGCAGCGGTTTGAGGTAAATGGTTAGCGGCCAATCCCGCGGATCAAGGACTTTCTTCAATCTTCACACGCCAGCCCCACGTGTCAAATCGAAAGCCCCTGAATTGTCAGGTTTGGTCGAATCAGTCACACCATCCTTGGCACACGTCCGGCGACCCCCCGGCAGCGTTTCCCGGCAGCGAAGCCTGCGCCCGTTTGAAAAGCCATCTTTTTGTTAAAACATGACTGATTGGTCACGTCATCGATCGTACGAGAATTCAATGTCAAGTTGGAGCGAGCCATGGCATACGACGAACAGCATGCCGCGATTCTTCGGAAGGCATTGTCCGAACTGGACGGGATCACCGAACAGCGGATGTTTGGCGGGCTTTGTTTTCTACTCAACGGCAATATGCTGTGCGGAGTCCACAAAGACGGCGGGATGGCTCGGGTGGGAAAAGAACACGAGTCAGCGGCATTGAAACTGCGCGGCGTTGCTCCACTTTCTTTCACCGGCCGACCGATGGGTGGGTTGGTGGAGATGACGGAAGCGGCGCTCATGGATGATCAGATTCGGAGTACGCTGTTGGCACTGGCAAAAGATTTTGTGGGCGAAATGCCCGCCAAGTAGCCTCCACCTTTTTGTTCCACGTTCATTCTTCATGATTCCGCCTTCATCCTTCCGCCTTCATGATTCCTCCTTCATCCTTCCGCCTTCCTCCTTCCGCCTGCTGGGAGACAACGATGCGACTACTGATCGCTCTGACCTGTATTGGCCTGGTAATCGAATTGTCTGCGCAAGATCGACCGGCCAAGAAACAGACCGCACTGCGAATCTCGCCGCAAACAACTCGGATTACCGAACCGCTGGATGAACGCGGATTTGTTGATTACGTCCAAGCGGTTAACCGAAGGGCGTCTCGTGGCGTGACCACTGAGAACAACTTTGAAGTCGTGCTTCGACGTGTCATGGGACCGGAGGAAATTGCCGAGGAGATGCGAAAGGAGTACTACCAGCGACTGGGAATCGCAATCTCCAGAGCGACTTTTTTCATCAGCTATTCCAATTTCCGCAAGCTGGACAACAAGCCGGCATCGCTGACCGATTTCAACCGCGGCTGCGACGCACCATGGACCGCAGAAGATATTCCGCATCTTGATCGCTGGCTGCAAGCGGTAAATGGAAAGTTGGACGCGGTCGTCAGCGGCAGCCAGCGGAAGCATTACTACACGCCGTATATTGCCGGCTCGCCGGAGGACAATGAAGAATACCCACAGATGATTGCGATGCTGCTGCCGTCGGTGCAGGGTCACCGCGAGTTGGCGCGAAGCTTGCGGATTCGTGCCAATCTGCGAATTGGCCAGGGTGATTTGGATGCCGCTTGGGACGACGTGATGGCGATTTATCGGATCAGCCGATTATCGGCGCAAGGCATCACCTTGATTGAATCGCTGGTTGGTATCGCCGTCGACGGCATCGCCTTTGAAACGACGACAGAAATCCTTCGCAGCCGCGACCTCACCGACGAACTGGCGCGTCGCATCTTGGTTGATTTGAAAGGGCTGCCGCGAATTCCGCCGTTGGCAGAAAAGATCGATATTGCTGAACGCTACATGGGGCTGGATTGTGTTCAAACCCTGGCTCGGCAATCTGACTTGTTGAAAACTCTGCGGATGATCCAGTCTCTCTCGGGCATCGACCTGCAACTGCCCTCGTTGGCCGAAAATCAACAACCGACTGTTGCTAAGGGCACGACTTTGGTTGTCTTTCAGGAAAACGGAAACGAGCCGGTGCCGCCGGGAATCGATTGGAACGTGACGGCGGAACTACTGAACGGTTGGTACGATCGATTGGTGGCCGCAGCGGGCGAGGAAGACTTTGAAAAGCGAAAACAGATGTTTGCGCTAATCAACAAAGATATCGTCAACCTAAAGGCCAACTTGTCCCCAGCCGAAATCATGAAAATCGCGGCCGGAAAGCCGGACCAGCAGGTTGGTCGTATGATTGGCAACGTCCTGGTCGCTCTGTTGATTCCTGCTATCAACGCTGTTTCGCAAGCGGAGCAGGAAGCGTTGACACGTACGGACGTGTTGCGAATCGGCTTTGCTGCCGAAATTCACAGGCGTGAACTTGGTGTCTATCCGTCAGAACTTGGCAAGCTGCTGCCCAACTACCTGGACAAGATTCCCGGCGACCGGATGTCGGGGAAGCCTTTGCGCTACAACGTGATCAACCAAAAAGTAATTCTGTACAGCGTGGGACGTAACGGCCGAGACGACCGCGGCCGGGGTTACAGCGACGACGATGACAATAATCCACAAGGTTGGGACGACATCGTCGTCCGCGTCGCCGGCAACCGCTAAGACAATATCAATGACAAGTGAGCCGCGACGCGTGAGCGGCCGGGCCTGTGAATCGGTGTGGCGGTTATCGCGGTCCGCGGCTCAGCAGGAGCTTCGCCCTCCCGAATGCGTCGTTGACAAGCGGAAAAGAGGTCAGGAACCAATAGTGCAAAGCACCCGAAGGCCGTTCCGGCTATTGGTTCCTGACTCCTTTTCCGCGGCGACCCTACCAAATTTGAAAATGCTCAGGCGATCGATTTCTCGTGGACCAATGGTCCGGCTTTGAGCACCGCTTCACTGACGCCATCTGCATACGACTTGAAGTTCTCGTGGAACAAGTTGGCCAGTTTCTTGGCCGTCTGATCGTAGGCGGCACCGTCGCTCCAGGTATTCCTGGGGATCAGGATTTCATCGGGCAGGCCCGGACAAGCCGTGACCATGTTGAGCCCGAAGAAAGGTTCTTGCTGGGTCGGCGCATCGGTCAGCTGGCCGGCATGAATCGCATCCAGAATCGCTCGTGTGTAGGACAGTTTGATGCGGTGGCCAGCTCCGTACGCACCTGCACTCCAACCGGTGTTGATCAACCAAACTCGCACTTTGTGCTTGACGATTCTTTCCGATAGTAACTCGGCATACTTACCGGGATGCCAAACCAGGAAGGGACCGCCAAAGCAGGGTGAAAACGTGGCTTCGGGTTCGGTCACTCCGACTTCGGTGCCGGCGACTTTGGCGGTGTAACCACTGATGAAATGGTATTCCGCCTGCTCCGGTGTCAGACGACTGACCGGTGGTAGCGTTCCGAAGGCATCGCAGGTCAAGAAAATGACGTCGGTCGGATGGCCGGCAATGCAGGGGATGCGGGCATTGGAAATGTATTCGATTGGATAAGAGCCTCGCGTGTTTTCCGTGATGCTGCTGTCAGCGAAGTCGACGTGATGATCGGCTTCGTCGTAAACCACATTCTCCAACACGGCGCCGTAGCGGAGCGAATCGAAAATCTGCGGTTCCGCTTCACGCGTCAGGTAGATCGCTTTGGCGTAGCAGCCACCTTCGATATTGAAGATGCCTTCATCGGTCCAGCAATGTTCGTCATCGCCGACAAGTTCGCGTTTGGGATCGGCTGAAAGTGTCGTCTTGCCGGTGCCCGAAAGGCCGAACAACACCGACGACTTACCGGTTTGCGGTTCGGCGGTGGCTGAGCAGTGCATCGGCAAGACGTTGCTGCGTGGCATCAAGTAGTTCATCAGCGTGAACACCGCCTTCTTCATCTCGCCGGCGTACTGCGTGCCCAAAATCACGACTTCACGCCTTTCCAAACTCAGGTCCACACTGGTTTTGGAAGTCATGCCCGTGGTGTAGCGATTGGCGGGGAAAGCGCCCGCGTTCAGAATCACGCAATCCGGGTCTCCGAAGGTCGCCAATTCTGCTTTGCTGGGGCGGATCAGCATGTTGTGCATGAACAGGGCGTGATAGGGGCGCGCACAAATCACACGGACCTTCAGCCGATACTGCGGATCCCAGCCGGCGAAAGCATCCACGCAGTACAGTCGATCGCGGGTATTCAAATAATCGATGGCGCGTTCGCGATTGACGCAGAATACGGTCTCGTCCAAGCCGATGTTGACCGGTCCCCACCAAACATCGTCCGAGGAGTCAGGGTGTTTGACAATCCGTTTGTCTTTGGGTGACCGACCCGTTTTATCGCGGGAATAGGCGATCAAAGCGCCGGTATCCGATAGGGTCGCACCTTTCTCGTAACGAAGTGCATCCTGGTACAGTGTCGCTGGTGATACGTTTCGCAGTATCGTTTCGACATCGATTTTGTATTCCTTTAAATCAAACATGATCCTGTCTCATTGGTTTCTTCGCTGGTACCATTGCCGCCTACGACAAGATGTCCCGCTATCAAATGTGCTAATGCGACGCGTCCTCGAAGTACTGTTCCAGAAAGTCAAAAACACATCGCGGGCTGACGATGCCTTCTAGTGTACCGTCGACCCTGAGAACTGGAACGTGACGATGGCCCGCGACGGCGATGGCGGCCAGCGCCGTCCCCACCGGATCGCATTCATAGACCACCGTGGGCTCGGTTGTCATGACTTCCCGCACCGGGCGGCTGGCCAGCTTTGAAAACTGCTCAGCGACTCTTTCCAGCACATCGCGTTCGGTGAAAATACCGACGACTTGTCCGTTCTCGGTGACCAACAAGCTCGAAGCGTGGGAACCATGCAGAGCCTGGACAGCCTGGCGAATCGGAGCGGACGCCCGGATATGAACATATGGCTGCGATGCCAGGGCGCTGACTGATTCCTCCGCCAGCACCCGCTGGAATTCGCAGGAGTACTCCGGCGGCTCAAAATCGCTCAGCGGGTCCTCGAAGGCATCGAGAGTGAATCGGGAAACATCGTTCATGTTCAGGCTCCTTCACGTTGTTGCATCCAAGGTTTGCTGCCGAGTCGCTGCACGACAATTTGTCGCGGAAAGCAATCGGAGATGTACTCAGCGATTCCCCGTTGTCCGGTGATGCCGATCAGCTTGCCACTTTCATCATCCGTGACAACAACGAACCTCGCGCGATCGCGTTGGATGGCATCCCAAACTCGGGCAATCGGTTGGCTGGATTTGACGCACAAAAAGCGGGGTTCGGCAAAATCACAGACAGGCCGGTCGTCCAACGAGGCGTTACTTACTAATGCCCCGAGCATCGATTGTTCGGTAAACAGCCCGATCGGTTTGCTGACTTGATCGACAATCACCGCACAACCGAGTGAGTGGCTGCGCATGAGCGCAACGGCGGCACGAAGAAGCGTGTAGGGATGAACGATGATCGGATCGCGAAGCTGAAGACTGCTGATCGGATCGTATTCTAGGTCTGTGCGGAATCCCAACTTGGCGGCTCCCCCTGGAAAAGATTGCTCTGAAAAGATTGCTCTGAAAAGATTTCCTCTCCGTAGCACATGGCGCGCCAGTCGCCAAAGTGTTTGCTTTCCTGAGCGGGTGTTCTGCCCTAATAGCGGCCTTTGCGGCGGATCTGGTTTGACAGTCCCGCAGAGGCGACCAACCGCGGAAAGGATCTGCAAGCGATTTACGCTCGGCTGCACAATTGTTGCGCACGCGGTGCTGGCAGTTTATTTTTTGAAGTTGCGCTTTCTTGGTAAACCGCCGCGTAAGCAAGGGAAAAACTGTCTTGACTGGTCCCTCGCTGTCTCGCGCACTGCCCGTGGCCTTACGGTCATCGGCTCATCTTTATTCGTGAGTTCGGCTGCTTCGATACGGAACCTCACCAGCCGCCGCCGCCACCACCGCCGCCACCGCCGCCGGAAAAGCCGCCGCCGCCGCCGCCCAAGCTGGAGGAACCACTGCTGCTGCCGGGCGCGGTCGCCGAAGAGGCAAAGGCCGTACCGAGCGCTGCGCCCAAGCCGCTGGCG
>JBFJVZ010000414.1:0-6606 GCA_041623895.1 Pirellulaceae bacterium
CCCGCATCCCTCGCTAACGCGTCGGGTTTCCCTACGCAAGTGCGCAACTTCAAAACGCGTTAGCGAGGGATGAACGGCGAGAAAAAGCTTGATTGGCGATGCTACGCGTAAACGCCCGCATCCCTCGCTAACGCGTCGGGTTTCCATACGAAAGTGCGCAACTTCAACGCGCGTCGGGTTACCATTGCTAGTATCCAAATCCTAAGCGGGACGCTCTCGTTAGCGTCCGGTTTTTTCCGGCATGAATCTACAAGAACCGCGGGCTAGCACCCGGCGGCTGATGAGGCGGCAAAACACGGCAATTCGATTCAAAAGTGGCGCTGTCCAACTAGTCCTAACCGCCGAACACCTCGATTTCCGCAGTCAACTTGCCAATTGCTTTGGCCCGCGTTGACAGCAGCTGCAACGCCCGCTGACCGACTTCGCCCAAATCCCGCGTCCAGTCGTTGACGTACAAGTCAACGTGTTTCATTAACACGGCGTCGTCAAATTCTTGAGCGTACTGGCGCATCGTCGGCAGCGCGACGTGGGGATCAGCCAAGGCGTATTCCAACGACTCTCGCACGACCCGCTGGACGGTGCCGATCGTTTCTGCGGGCAACTTCCGGGAGGCGACCAATCCTCCCAACGGCAGCGGGCTGTTCGTCTCGTGTTCCCATCGCGTCCCCAGATCTTCGACCAGCGCCAGCCCTTGCTGTCGCCAGGTAAACCGTCCTTCATGGATGCAGACTCCAAAATCGGCTTGCCTGCGTTTGAGTGCGGGCATGATCTGAGAGAACACGATCTGCTGAATCGTCGCCGTGCGAGGATAAAACAGCTCCAGCAGCAAGGTGGCCGTGGTGTGCTGTCCCGGACACAGTGCGATCTGATCCGGTGTCTGCGGTTTGGAATCCGGTTCCGCTGCCAATAGTAGCGGGCCCACGCCAAAGCCGAGCGCTGATCCGCTGGGCAAAACAACCGTCCGCTCAGCCAGCAGCAGGGCTGCGTGAAAACTTGTCTTGGCGACGTCAAGATCATTGGCAAATAAGCGATCGTTCAGTTCTTGAATGTCCAACAATTCGATCGAAAAATCGAGCCCTCGCCAATCAACCAGGCGATGCATCAAGGCATGAAAGGCAAACGTATCATTGGGGCACGTGGAAATGCCAAGCCGAATGGGTCGCTTCATTCAACCGGCCTCGTCAGCACTTCTTCGATTGCCGTTTTCGCTGCGGACTCCAGCGCGGTTTCGATTTGCCAATGTCTTGGATCCCGATTTCCGACTTCGTTGGAGATACCGCGGATGATTGTCAGCATCACGTTGGCAAAGCGGCAGCTCATGGCGACTGAGAAACCCTCCATGTCCTCGGCCAGCGCATCCGGCACGGCATGCAGCTTTCGCGCTGCCTCCGAATGATTTGCCGATGCGGCTGTGGATGTTAGCAACACGCGAGGATGAGTTGTGTCCCCCGTCGTCTGTTGCAGATCAAGAAAATCGCCAATCTCGGCGCCGTCATGCTTCCATTGTTTGAATCCGACTTCGCTTGCACTTTGATATTGGTCGCCACAACCGACACCGACTCCGTAACAGCAGACTCGGTCAAAAGCAGTCGCACTCCCTATCGGGATGCTGTCACCAAATACGCCGGCGATACCCAACAACAAGACCTCTTTCGGTTTCATCTGACTTAGCAGCCATGCCGATCTGGATGCGGATGCGATCGGGCCAAATCCACAAAGTTCGATCGCCCAACCATGTTCTTCAGCCGCGGCACGGATTGCTGGTTCCACGATGTCTTGCTCAAAACGCGTCGGAATCAAGATCAGTCCGTGCACCGCTAGAAGCCTCGCTGCAAACCGGGTGTGACATCCAGATCCAGCGGTGCGAACTCGCCGCGTCGAATCTTTTCCAGCGCGATCGCGCCCATCACAGCGTTGTCGGTGCAAAGTTTCATCGGGGCAACAATCAACTCGATATTGTTCTCATTCGACGATTCGGAAAGACGCTGTCGCAAATATTGGTTGGCAGCCACGCCGCCGCCAACAATTAACCGCCGGCAGCGAAATTTTTTCACGGCGCTGATCGCCTTGCCAACCAGTACATCGACAACCGCTGCCTCGAACGACGCACAAACATCGGCTGTGGTTTGGTCTGCCAGATTCAGTTGCGAGAAATCTTGGTGTCCCGGCCCTACGATCGTATAGCGAACAGCTGTCTTAAGGCCACTGAAGCTGAAGTCAAAGTTGTCTTGATGCAGCATCGATCGCGGAAAATCATAAGCCTTGCGATCGCCCCGGGCCGCCCAACGCGACACCGCGGGCCCACCGGGAAAGCCGAGCCCCAGCATTGCCGCCACTTTGTCAAAAGCCTCTCCGGCAGCGTCGTCGATCGTTCCCCCCAAGTACTCCAGGTCCAAAGCTGCCGTGCAGTAGTACAAACTGGTGTGTCCTCCACTGACGACCAGCCCCACGCAGGGATAGAGATTGTGATCGCAGGACATCTGGCACGCATACAGATGAGCGTGCAAGTGGTTGATTGCCACCAGCGGCTTGTCCCAGGCAACGGCCAGCGTCTTGGCAGCCACCACACCGACCAACAGCGATCCGGCCAAACCGGGTCGATCCGCTACAGCGATCGCTGACAAATCGTCTGGGGAAACGGCGGCATTACGCATCGCTGTGTCGATCACGGGCAAGATCCGCTCGACGTGGGCTCGGGCGGCAATCTCTGGAACGACCCCCTGAAACCGCTCATGCAGGGCGTCCTGTGTTGCCACACAGTCACCCAAAACCCGCCCATCATCAGCGATGATGGCAGCAGCGGTCTCGTCACAAGTCGATTCGATTGTCAAAATGGGCAAGAGAAACTCGTTTCCTTGGATCGGGTTCTGGCGGGCGAATGTGGATTCTGGGGAGGCGAGTCCCTGAAAAAATGGGCAGCGGGTTGCCGATCGGTCTATCCGCAGGGTCGGATTCACAATCCCACTTAGGTTCCCCCGGCCGCGCCGGGGCCACGAAAACGACGGAAGCTCTTGACAGGAAACGCGTTAGCGGGATACTTGCCCCTTTCACATTGAGCCAGCAAGGCAAAGTTTCCCACAAAATACCGTCAATGCCAACGATCAATCAGCTCGTCCGCAAAGGGCGTAAATTCAAGAAGAGCCAGAGTAAGTCTCCGGTGCTGGAGAAATGCCCACAAAAGCAGGGTGTTTGTCTTCAGGTACGTACCATGACTCCCAAGAAGCCGAACTCGGCACTGCGAAAAATCACGCGTGTCCGGCTCAGCAACGGCAAAGAAGTCACCGTGTACATTCCCGGCGAAGGCCACAATTTGCAAGAGCACTCGATTGTGCTCGTGCGTGGTGGCCGTGTTCGTGACTTACCCGGTGTGCGGTATCAAGTCGTTCGTGGGTCCCGTGACGCACTTGGTGTCGACGGACGGAAACAATCTCGCAGCCGCTACGGCGCGAAAAAGTAAAATCAGCACAACACATTCACTGACAAACCAATTCAAAACGAAACATGGGTCGAATCACAGCAAGCCGTACGCAACTGAAGGGTGATCCCCGGTTCAACTCGATGTTGGCCGGCAAGTTCATCAATTGCCTGATGTGGGACGGCAAAAAAACCGTTGCCCAGAATGTCTTTTACGATGCCCTGGAAGAGATCAGCAGACGCAACGAGACTCCGGATCACGCTCCGATTGAGGTGTTTGAGACTGCCGTTGAAAACATCAAGCCGTACATCGAGGTACGTAGCAAGCGAGTGGGGGGTGCCAGCTATCAGGTTCCGATGCAGGTCAATCGCCAGCGACAACAAAGTTTGGCGATTCGCTGGTTGCTGGAGGCGGTCCGAGACAAGAAGGGCCGACCGATGCACTTGAAGCTCGCCGACGAATTGCTGGCCGCCTACAAGAAAGAAGGTGTCGCTTACACCAAACGCGAGAACACCCACCGCATGGCAGATGCCAACAAGGCGTTTGCTCACTTCGCTTGGTAGTCAAATCCCGCAGCATCATGGACAATCAACCGCGATTCGAGTCGCAGCTCGAATCGCGGTTTTCATGCGCTACGATATTTGATAGCCATGCGCCCTCCGGGTGCGGTCGCCGTTTCAGCGGCGAGGGTCCGATACGCGTTGCGTCCGGCAAGCACATTTACACAACCAAGCGAGCCCTCAAGCGGGCCTGAGAGCCCGACCTTTTTCAGTCACAGCGGTGGCCGAAAATCCAAACTCGCGACCAACCACCAGCTGCACAACCTCAGGAGGGAGAGGTTATCAGTAAGTCAGCAGCACTGGCACCCATCGATCTCATGGCTTTCGACATTTCCAAACTGCGCAACATCGGCATCATCGCCCACATCGACGCGGGGAAGACGACGGTCACCGAGCGAATGCTGTTTCTAAGTGGTGCCAAACACCGCGTCGGTCGGGTCGATCACGGCACGACCGATACCGATGATGATCCGGAAGAACAAGAACGCGGAATCACCATCTTTAGCGCTTGTGTAAAGTTTCACTGGCAAGACATCAACATCAACTTGCTGGATACCCCCGGCCACGTTGATTTCACCGCAGAAGTTGAACGGTGCTTGCGAGTTTTGGACGGCGCCGTGGTCGTGTTTTCGGCCCGCGAAGGTGTTGAAGCGCAAAGTGAAACTGTCTGGCGGCAGGCGGATCGGTACGGTGTGCCCCGCATTGTCTTCATCAACAAAATGGATCGCGAGGGAGCAGATTTCCAGGCTGTTTTCCATGACATTCGGCCACGTTTGAACGGACACCCCGTCGCGATTGAACTACCCGTCGGACAAGGACCCCCACACACAGAAGATCCGTTTCGCGGCGTGATCGATTTGATCGACATGAAAATGCTGCAGTTCGATCCTCAGACCGAAGGCAAACAAGTCACCGAGACTGAGATTCCGGATGAACTGGCCGTCGAAGCCCAAATCTGGCGCGACCAGATGCTGGAATCGGTTTATGAGCTGAGTGATGAGGCAGCCACGTTGGCGATGGATGAACAAGAAATCCCTCGAGACTTGATCATCGCCGCGCTACGCCAAGGATGCCTCGATCAGACAATCCAACCTGTGTTGTGTGGGTCGGCACTTCATGGAATCGGGGTGCAACCACTGATGACCGCTGTTGGCAACTTCCTGCCCAGCCCGATTGATCGTCCACCAGTGGCGGGCGTCGACCCAAAACATCGGGACAAAACGCTTCACCGCAAACCGGATCCCAAAGAACCATTTTGCGGTTTGGTGTTCAAAATCCTACCCGCCAAAACCGGCGACAACTATTGGCTTCGCGTTTACAGTGGCGAGCTCAAGCAGAACTCACGCGTCCATTGCCCCAATCGTGACAAAAAAGAAAATGTTGCCCAGCTGTGGCAAATCCACGCGACGAAAAAAGAGCGTGATGGTCAAATCGACACGCTCGTCGCAGGCGATATCGGCTGCGTCATCGGGCCCCGCCATGCGATCACCGGCGATACTGTTTGCGATACAAAGGAATTGATCGAACTGCCCAGTATCCGCTTTGCCGAAACCGTTTTGTCCGTGGCGATCGAACCCGAAAGCACGGCGGATCGAAAAAAGCTCGAGGAAGCGCTCAGCATGCTTTGTCGACAAGATCCAACGTTCCAGGCCGTCCAAAACGAAGAACTGGGACAAACAATCATCAGCGGGATGGGCGAGCTTCATCTGGAAGTCAAGCAGCACAATTTGACACGCGACTTTGGACTGAACGTCAAGTTCTACAAGCCCCGCGTCAATTATCGCGAAACGATCGGCGGTACGGCCGAGGTGGTCGGTCAGTGCAATCGACAGATCGGAGCGACGCAGTTGTTCGCCCGCCTGAGCGTGCGGGTCAGCCCGCTGGAGGACTTGTCGGCGCCGGCGTTGGTGTTTGATCGGATTCCGCCTGAGACGTCGTTGCCCGGTCCGCTTCGGCAAGCCGCATTGGAGGAACTTCGTGAACGAGCCAAGGGCGGCGGGATTCTGGCCGGCTTCCCGCTCTCGGGTGTCAAATTCGAAGTCTTGGATGCCGAAGCTCGTGAGGAAGGCAGTGATGAAGTCGCCTTCAAAATCGCTGCTGGCGACGCCTTCGACGACGGCCTCAAGCAAGCCGGCCCGGTATTGCTGGAACCGGTCATGAAAGTCGAAGTCACCACGCCCGAAGACTTCATGGGCGAATTGGTCAATGACCTCCAACAACGCCGCGCGATTATCGTCGGAACCGAAACTCGCGGCGCCAGTACCGTGATCACGGCGCATGCGCCTTTGAAAGAACTGTTTGGGTACGAGAGCGCCGTGCGCAGCCTGAGCCAAGGCCGGGCCGGGAGCAGTATGGAGCCGCTGAACTACCAGCCGGCGCCGGCCGCCGACGCCGAAGCCTTCGCGTATTAGAGCGTGTTCGTTTTTCAGGAACGATTTCAATCAGGCCGGGTCCCGGAGATCCTGCTGCCAGGACCGGCAGAGCGTCCGGCTTAGGAAGTCGGCGACCGGGCCGAAGGCCCAGCAGTTTGCTTAGCCCAGGCCAAGTCAATCGCGAGTGTGCGAGCGATGACGACGGCCTGGGATTCATTGCGATCTTTCTCCTTCTGCCACCAGCCGATCAGTCGGCGGC
>JBFJVZ010000415.1:0-6593 GCA_041623895.1 Pirellulaceae bacterium
ATGGCGACTAATTCGATCGGTCCGTTGTTGACCGACAAAGCATTTTGAGCCGCCCCGGTGCCGCGCCCGCCACAGCCGATCAGGGCGACGCGAATCTTGTTGTCTTCAGCAGCGTGCACATGCGGAGCCGCTGCGGAAACCAATGTGGTCGCGGCGGCAACGCGACCGGTATTCTTCAAAAACTCTCGGCGTGTGGGATTCTTGTCTGCGTCGCTCATCAGAGAAACTCCGGGGCAGGTGGGATGTCAGGGAAGGTCCGGCTGGTGCCGGGCGTGTCATTTATTCTTCGGGATCTTTTTGTTCGGGCTCGGTCTTGTCCCATTTGGCGGCTTTCTCCTCGGCCGACGGCTCGTTCAGGGGCCGGACGACTCGTAAGCCGACACCACGGGCGTCCGTATGGTACCAGATGCTACGCGGCACTTGCGGGTCTTGCTTTTTCCATTCGCCGTCGGATCCTTCGCGAACGGCACTCCGCAACATGTCAGGATCATCGTCCCAGCCGCCGCCCCGGACGACTCGCGGATACAAAGTCTTGGGCACCGCCAGCGGGTCGGTCCATTCGATTTTTTGTTGGTAATAATCTTCGATGTATTGGTCCAACACCCACTCGGCAACATTGCCGTGCATGTCGTACAGCCCCCAGGGGTTCGGTTTCTTCTGGCCGACTTGTTGGTACTGGTCTTCGCTGTTGTCGAAAAACCAGGCGTAGTCTTCTAAATCGTCGACGTCATCACCGAAAGAATACGCGGTCGTGGTCCCGGCGCGGCAGGCGTATTCCCACTCCGCTTCGGTGGGCAGCCGGTAGTAGCGCCCCGTTTTTGCGCTCAACCATTTACAAAACGTGCGCGCGGCGTGCTGAGTCATGCAGATCGCCGGGTAGTCTTCTCTGCCCATCCCGAAACTCATGTCCGTGTACGGCTCGGTTGGTTTCGAGACGCCGTCGACCGCCAGATCGCGGGGCGTTTGTTTTAGATTCAACAGTTTTCGCCGCAGCTGATCGATGCCTTCACCCCAAGCGTCATATTGGTCCCAAGTGACTTCGTACTTGCCCATCCAGAACGGCGAGACCGTGACTTCGTGCTGTGGACCTTCGTCGTCTTTGCGATCCTCTTCGGACTCCGGGCTACCCATCAAGAAAGTCCCACCACGAATCGGTACCATTTCCAATTCGATTTCCGTATGTTCCAGCGGCTCGACATACGGTTTCATTTCGGACTCGGATGTGGCAACCGCAGCGGGCACTTCCAGCGGCGGGATTCTTTCTTGGCCGCGTGCGGGGATCGCAAAAAAACCGACCGCCAATACGATCGTCAAGCAAAGCGAATGTTGGGTCATCGATTCGATCGGTCCAGGAGATGTGGTTAGCTGCCTTGTTGAGATACTTTACTTCAGACGCCGCCTGAAAACAGCTGACCAGAGCGGGCCGATCGGGAAAGATCAGGAACGATGAAAATGAACGTGTTTCCACTGTCCGTCAATTCGCTGCCAGACGCGGGTTTCCTGGGTGGCACTGGTGGTGCTTTTTCCGTCCGCACCCACGCGCTGCGTTAGTCTGGTATACGCGATCACCGCAGCATCGCCCATCATGCGGACATGGGGGCTGCTCAGCGTGGTCGTCACGCCGGTGTATGGCGAGCGATCGGCCATCTCAAAGTAATGTTTGTGAAAGCCCATCCCCTGAACCAGGTGCTGTTGCGCTTCCGGTTCGTATGAAGTCAAATCTTCCGCACACAGATCAGCGTAAGCCTGCCAATCGACGTTGACGATCGCGTCAAGCAGGCGGCGAGTCAGCTGGAGTATTTCGGATTCAGTGCTCATGGGCATGCTCGTGGAGCCGAACTCGATCCGTGACGGGAAAGAAATGTTTCGGACGGAAGTCGGTTCATGACGAAGTGTGCACGTAACCTTGCGGTGACAGTCGCTGGAGTTTGCTCCCCGTCCGTCGCCACAGACCGGTGCGACCGACGATGTTGCCAATTTGAGTCAGCTGGACTCCTAAATTGTGATCCAAAATCTTGTCCGCATCCGACTGGCTCATGGTGACGATCAGTTCAAAATCTTCGCCGTCAGACCAGGCATGCTGAAAGGGGGTTCGTCCCGTTTCTTCAGCCAGGATAATCGCGTCGTCATGGATTGGAATCGTTTCAATCGACAACTCCGCACCCACGTGGCTGGCGGCACACAGCCGGTCCAGGTCCAGCGAGAGTCCGTCGCTGATATCGATCGCCGCGTGAACGTCAACCAACTCTCGCAGGCACGCGGCCAAATGCAGGCGAGGCTCAGGCCGCAGGTGCCGTCCGCGAAGACTGCCGCCGACGTAGCCACTGACAATGATCGCATCGTTTTCTTTGGCACCCGATCGCAACCAGCCGCCTCCTGCGGGGACCTGGCCCAGCATCGCGATCGTGATTGACAGCGGACCGTCATAAGTCGAAATGTCTCCGCCCGCGATGGCGACGTTAAACTCGGCAGCAGCCTGAAAGATCCCTTCATAGACATTGCCGGCGATTTGAGTGGCGTTTTTTTTCGGCAGCGACAGCGTTACCAGCGCGGCGGTCGGTGTGGCTCCCATCGCAGCGATGTCGCTCAAGTTGATCGCCATTGACTTGTAGCCCACATCACCCAGGTCGTGCGCAGGCAAAAAGTCGGTGCCTTCGATGATTTGATCGATCGTCGCGACTTGCTGGCCTTCGACCGGTTCCAGAATGGCAGCGTCATCACCGATCCCGACGGTGACTTGGGGCAACGACCGGCAGCGGCCGCGAAGGTAGGCAAGAAAGGATTGTTCCATCCAAAATGACAAGCATAAGCAGACGCAAAACAAAATATCCAGGTAGCGATTCTTGCCCTTTGCCCGCTGCGCTTCAAGTGATCGCGTTTTTCGCCAGCGACCTTGGCCACATCTTGACAATGATTCGGTACAATTCGGTGAGCTGAATCCCTGTTCCCAATTTAACTCACGAGGTTCAAATGTCCGCCACCATTACCTCTGCGGTACCCGAAATCGAAATCCGTGAAACCGAATGTTTTATCGATGGTAAATGGGTGCCAGCGGCCAGCGGAAAAACGTTTGCCACCGTCAATCCGGCCACCGAACAAGAAATCACACAAGTTGCCGAAGGTGACGCAGCCGATGTGGATGTAGCAGCTAAATCAGCGCGGCACGCGTTCGAGTCCGGCGACTGGCCAAAGCTGGACGCTCGTGATCGCGGCAAGTTGATGTTTGCCCTGGCCGACCGCATGGAAGCTGAAATCGACCAATTGGCCAGACTGGAAACGCTGGACAACGGCAAGCCTTACCGGGACAGTCGCAACGTCGATCTGCCCCTGGCGATCGATTGCATCCGTTACTATGCCGGCTACGCCGACAAGATTCACGGCAGCACGATTCCCATCCGCGGCAATCACTTCTGCTACACCCGTCGCGAGCCGATTGGCGTCGCCGGGCAAATCATCCCCTGGAACTTTCCGATCCTGATGGTGTCCTGGAAATGGGGTCCGGCGCTGGCCGCCGGTTGCACGATCGTGATGAAGCCGGCCGAGCAAACGCCGTTGACCTGCTTGCGACTGGCCCAGCTTGCCAAAGAGGTCGGTTTCCCCGATGGCGTGATCAACGTCGTTCCCGGATTTGGCCCCACCGCGGGCGCCGCCTGCGTCAAGCATCCGCTGATCGACAAGATCGCATTCACGGGCGAACATCGCACGGCGCAAATGATCACCCGTGATTCAGCAGACACCTTGAAGCGATTGACATTTGAGCTCGGCGGAAAAAGCCCCAACGTGATCTTTGCCGACGCCGATCTGGATGCGGCAGCGATGGGCGCGTATATCGGACTGTTTCTTAACCAGGGCCAATGCTGCTGTGCCGGCTCGCGCGTTTTTGTCGAGCGGAAGAAGCACGATGAGTTCCTGGATAAGCTTCAGAAGCTGGCCGAGCAACGCAAAGTTGGCGATCCGTTTGCCGATGACACCGAACAAGGCCCGCAAGTCGACAAGGCTCAGTTCGATAAGATCTTGTCATACATCGACAAGGGCAAAGACGAAGGTGCTGATTGCATCACCGGCGGAAATCGTGTGGGCGACAAAGGCTACTTCATCGAGCCGACGATTTTCGACAATGTCAAAGATGAGATGTCGATCGCAACCGATGAGATCTTTGGTCCCGTACTGAGCGTGTTGACCTTTGATGACAAGGACGACATGATCCAGCGTGCCAACAACACCTTCTATGGATTGGCTGCTGCCGTGTGGACACGAGACGTTTCGGTGGCACACGAATTCGCCCAGCGCGTTCGGGCCGGCACGGTCTGGGTCAACTGCTACGATGTGTTTGACGCAGCCGCACCATTCGGCGGTTTCAAAATGAGTGGTTACGGCCGCGAATTGGGCGAAGAAGGATTGAAGGCGTACACCGAAAGTAAAACCGTGACAATCGCGCTGTAACGAACGTAGCAGGCACACGCCGTGTGCCGTCCGCTTGTTCTGTCACGTCCCGCGACGGTCGCGTTCCCCCCATCAACAAGCCACATGGGCGACACCGTTACACAAGTGACCGAGCAGCAGTTTCAGTGGCTTTCCCAGCTGCCGTGGCTGCTGCTGCTGATCGTCGCGTTACCCATGTTGCTGGCTGCCTGGCGGCTGAAGATCTATCCCACGCGATGGTGGATTGTCCTGCTGGGCATTTCAGTGGTTGCCAGTCTGATCAGCGTTTTCAATTCGTCTTTTGTTGTCTTCGTCGGCATCATCGATTGTTTGATCCTGATCGTTGCCGCCAATGATTTTTTGTTGCTGTACATGTCAACCAATCGGGGCATCGAGGTTTCTCGGGAGATTGCCCGCACCTGTTCGCTGGGCGTTCCTGTGAGCAGCGAAATCACGATTGAGAATCGCACCTCGCTGACATTGAATGGATCCGCTTGCGATGATCTGCCCGACCACTTTCATGCGTCGCCGGCGGAGCATCAGTTGCGGTTGCCGCCGATGGGGCGTGTCACCGCACAACGCAAGCTCACCCCCGGCCGTCGCGGTGCCTTTAAGCTGGAATTCATTTATTTGCGATTCACAAGCCCGCTGAAGCTATGGATTCGTCACCGGCGTTTCGACGTTTGCGACCAGTTAAATGTCTACCCCGACATGAAGCAACTTTCGCAATACGCGTTGCTGGCTCGCACCAATCGGCTCAGTTTGATCGGCGTCCGCCGCACTCGCCGCATCGGTACAGACAACGAATTCGAGCGGCTTCGTGACTACAGTCGTGACGATAATTATCGGCACATCGACTGGCGCAGCACGGCGCGGCGTCGCAAACTGACGGTGCGGCAATTCCAAAGCGACCAAAGCCAGCGGGTTATCTTTTTGCTCGACTGCGGTCGTATGATGACCAATCAACACGGCGATTACTCGCTGTTGGACCACGCTCTGAACGCTAGTTTGATGATGGCCTATGTCGCGCTGGCGCAAGGCGACGCGGTTGGCATGCTCTGTTTTTCCGACACCATTCACGCTTACATTCCGCCCGCTGGCGGGCGCAGCCAGATGAACCGCTTGATTCAAGCCGGATTCGATCAATTCCCCAAATTGGTCGAGTCCCGATACGACCAGGCGTTCTTGTACCTGTCCGGGCACTGCAAGCGGCGCTCGCTGGTCGTGTTGGCGACCAACGTGATCGATGAAGTCAACGCGGCGGCCGTGGTCGACTATCTCACCAACATCAACGGCCAGCATCTGCCGCTGGGCGTGTTACTCCGCGATCGTGAAATGTTCGCGGCAGCCGACTCCCCCGACGGGGATCCATTTCAAATGTATCGGGCCGCCGCTGCCGCAGACATTTTGCTGTGGCGCGATCAAGTCCTGAAGGATTTGGAGCACCGCGGCGTGCTGACGATTGACGCTTTTCCGGATGAACTGACCGCGCCGCTGGTCAATCAGTACCTGGAAGTCAAAGCCAAGCACCTGTTGTAGAACGAGCAACAATCCTGGCGATCGCGTGGACTTTGCGGGCCCATCGCCCGGCATTGCAGATGCTAGCATCCGACTGCCGAAAACATGAGATGTCTCAATCCTTCCCTCTGGAGACCCTCCCATGTGGCGAACTCTTGTTATTGCCCTCGGCGTGATGGCGATCATCCTGGGCTTTGAATTCCTGGTCATCGACAGTGCCACCTTCTACTCATCAAGCCGCGAGTCGGGCATGAGCATGGTCAACTTTTTCGATCCTACCGGCAGCCCGGCCAATGCGACTGCGGAATGGCGGCCTAAAGAATGGATGCCCTGGGCCGTCCTCAGCACCGGCGCCATCGTGGTCGTCTATGCCTTCACGCTCCCGGGCCGATTCGGATTTGGCAAGTCTTGCCCAAACTGCGGTTAGTGGTGATTTGAGCCCCCTTGTCAGTCAGCGACTGGTCGGACAAGGGGGTTCCGCTTGACGACAGAGATCGACGTGCTTACCTTGCATTAATTGTTTTCACGCGAGACTTCGCAGTATTAGCTGGTCTTATTCGGGCGGATTCGATTTGCAGCTACGCACGCTAGAGATTTTCTGTACGGTTGCGGACCAACGTAGTTTTTCCAAGGCTGCCGCTGCGCACCGCCTG
>JBFJVZ010000416.1:0-6556 GCA_041623895.1 Pirellulaceae bacterium
CCTGCGACTCCGTTCGCAGGGCATTTGCGGCTTTACCGTAAGACAGATACCTATTGTGGAAACTACCGGTTAGGGCCCCGCGAACGGAGTCGCAGGACTACCACGTTCGCCACGACGAAAACGCTCGAACGCTCACGAGCGCCCAGCTTAGTAGCCCCGCAGTGGGCGCCACATTCACCACAATCGATCACGGAACAGGATTCACCATTTTGGCAAACGAATCCGATGGATCAGTCAACTTGATCCACCCTACATCACGAACTCGGATGGGAGCATTTCGCGACACACAAAAACTCGCTCGCAGCAGCACTATCGCATTTTCAGAAATCTCGTAGGCCAGGACTTGTCCTGGCGCCTCATTGCCAGGACAAGTCCTGGCCTACAGATGATCCCACGTCAATGATAAAAATGCTCTAGATTTCAGCTTGCCAGAGTCCCAGCGCCGGATTTTGGATGAAATAAAACTCGCTGCCATCGACGTCGCGGTGCCAGCCATCGGTCAACGAGCTGACATCGTATCGTTTCATCAAGTCGTCGATGTTTCCGGGGGTGTAGTTGACCGAGGCGATCTCTTCGGCAGACAGCTTGCCGGCAGCCCAGACAACTTCAAAGCGGTTTTCGTGCGAACCGTGCACGAGGTGCGCCGCGGCTGAGGGATTTGCCGCTAGATCTTCATTCTCTTCGACCAACCGCATGATCTCCGCTTTGGTTTGATAACCGTACTTGCGAATCAAGCGATCGATTTCCTCGTCTTCACCAAACTCTTTCACGGCAGGTCCCAGAATCGTCAGCCGGCCACCGTCCGCTACTGCCAGGCGAGTTCGATAAACCGCTTTGTTTCCCAACCACGTGCTTTTGAACTCTCGTGGGTCCAAGTAGGCCACAACGTGCCGGGGAGCCCGATCCAGATGCGTGATATTGACTTCACGAGCCAACTCGGCTGCTTGAAAGAATGTGTCGTGGTCATCACCGATGTACAGGCCGCGTGTGTGCAGCGTCCCATCGGGCATTTGTTGGACAACGGTCAATGCGTACAACAAAGGCAGATCCTGACAAAAATTATCTTGGGCGTAGTTCAGTATCTGTCGCAGCGGTGTGTTGGCTCTTCCCACGGTCTGTTCGATCCCATACACGGCGCTCAAGAAATGGCTTTCGTTGATGCCGTCGGCTCCGCCCGTACCGATAAAGACGTTCTTGTTGTAGTTGGCCATCCCGATGACTTCGTGTGGAACGACTTGTCCAATCGAGAAGATCAAGTCGTGGCCGCCGTCGCGCAGCAGTTTGTTGACTTGCGCTTTCCAAGGCCGCTGATATAAACCGCTGGTGACCTCGGAAACGTACTCTGCTGGAACCGTACCCAACGTGACCACATCGTCGCGCCATCGGTGGGGACGAAACAACTGCTGCGGCACACCCGGGAACATGTGCTCCAGTTGTTCCGCTTTCATCGGCGAATGCGTTCCCAAGGCGGGCATGATGTCGGCAACCGCATCGCCCAATATTTCGTGGCACAAGACCGTGATTTCACCCGCGCGGCTGAACAGACGCGTCGCATCCGGTGGCAATAACAATGCCTTTTTCGGAGTGCCCCGCTGCCGAAACGTATCTTCCAGCGCCCCCCTCAAATCGGTCAACGTCAGCGAGGTCGATTTGGAGCCGTTAGCATAGAAGATTGTCATGCGATCACGTTTGAATTCAAAGAACCAGGACTCCGGTCGAAAGCCCGGCATTCAGTCTTGATTGCCCACAGGGCCCTTTCTCGCATCATAACGGTTGTGCTACAGAACTGCCTACTGT
Organism: Pirellulaceae bacterium; assembly: GCA_041623895.1. GTDB lineage: Bacteria > Planctomycetota > Planctomycetia > Pirellulales > Pirellulaceae > JBFJVZ01. The sequence continues at coordinate 1,798 of JBFJVZ010000416.1, forward strand.
GCCGGGGCTTGGCGCTAGTGCGGTCTTGGCGTCAGATGTCTGCCATGAACAGGTCAGAAATCGAAAAAACGATTCCGCATCGGAAACCGATGTTGCTGCTGGACGAAATCGTTTCGCAAGACGAGAAAACGATTGTTTGCCGAAAAACGTTTTCCGCGGACGATTTCTTCGTCCAGGGTCACTTTCCCAATTATCCGCTCGTGCCAGGCGTCATTCAGTGTGAATGTTGCCTACAAGCCGGGGCAATCCTGTTGGCCCAATACACTCCCAGTGATGACGATGTCGTGCCGGTCGCGACCCGTTTGGACTCGGTAAAATTCAAGCGGATGGTGCGGCCCGGGGATACGGTCGAAATCCACGTGAGCTTGGATGATCAGGTCAGCAGTGCCTACTTTTTGACCGGAAAAATGTTACTGGATGGGAAAGTCACCGCTCGATTGAATTTTGCCTGCAGCGTGACCAACCCGCGCAAAGCTGCAGGGGAAGCATCGTGAGTGAATCGGCTGAACCTGTCGCAGATTTTTTGGGTCTCAGTGGCAAGACGATTCTGGTGATGGGTGTTGCCAACAAGAAAAGCGTCGCCTTTCATATCGCTCGTGTCATCGAACAAGCCGGTGCCCACGTGATCTACACCGTTCGCAGCCAGTCACGTAAAGACAGTCTTGCCAAGCTATTGAAAGATCGTCAGGTTCTTGTTTGTGACGTCCAGCAACAAGAACACATCGACACACTCGCCCGGCAGCTTGCGGAGAACGATATTACGCTCCACGGGTTGGTTCATTCGATCGCCTTCGCGGACTACCCCGAGGGAATCAAGCCGTTCCACGAGACCACGCGGGCGCAGTTTTTGCAGGCCGTTGACATTTCGGCTTACTCGCTGATCAACGTCTGCAATGCGTTGAAAGAGCGATTTGCCAGCGACGCATCGGTCGTCACGATCGGTATCAGTACCACCACCATGGCCAGCGAAAGTTACGGGTATATGGCTCCGATCAAAGCCGCTTTGCAGTCTTCGTTGGCGTTTCTTACCAAGTCATTCAGCCGCTTTAGCCAGGTGCGGTTCAACGCCGTAGCCGCCGGATTACTGAAGACCAGCGCTTCGGCGGGAATCCCAGGCTACGTCGACAGTTACTTGTTCGCGGAGAAAGTGATTCCCAGGGGAAGGGCGGTCAAAACCGAAGAAGTCGCCCATACCGCGGCGTTTCTGTTGAGCCCACGCAGCAGTGGAATCACCGCTCAGTCGATCGTGGTGGACGCGGGAATGGCGGTCAATTATTTCGACGCCGAAATCGTGGCCGCAGTTACCTCAGCCGATGTTGATCGTTGAAGCGGTATTTTTCGTCCTTTGGCCTCCCCATAAATCGAGATTAGATCGTATAACCACGTTAAAAGTGGGGTAAATTTCTACCATGAGCACTCAAGCATCCCCCGCCCCCGACGCCACCTCGGACAAACCCATGGCACAACAGATCTACATCAACGGCGAATACTTCTCGCGGGACGAGGCCAAGGTCAGCGTGTTTGACCACGGTTTGCTGTATGGCGACGGGATCTTTGAAGGCCTGCGAATCTATAGCGGCAAAGTCTTTCGGCTACACGATCACCTTGTTCGGCTTTGGGAATCGGCACGAGCAATCGCGCTGGAGATCCCCATCTCCATGGAGAAAATGACCGACGACATTAATCAGACGGTTGCCAAGAACGGATTGCAGGATGGCTACATTCGACTGATCGTCACACGTGGGTCCGGAGCTCTGGGACTTGATCCGCATCGCTGCAGTGATCCCCAAGTCATCATCATTGCCGATACCATTTCGCTGTACCCCGAATCGTATTACAGCGAGGGTTTGGAGCTGGTAACGGCGTCGACGATCCGAAATCATCCAGCGGCGCTGAACCCTCGAATCAAATCGCTAAATTACTTGAACAACATCCTGGCCAAGATGGAGGGGCTCAAAGCGGGTTGCATCGAAGCCTTGATGCTGAATCACAAAGGCGAAGTCGCCGAGTGCACAGGCGACAACGTGTTCATCGTCAAACGCGGCCGTTTGATCACGCCTCCGGTTGACGCGGGGATCTTGGAAGGGATTACCCGTAAAGTGGTCTTGGAATTGGCACAGCAAGCAGGAATTGTTGCCGCCGAAGAAGCGATCACGCGACACGATATCTTTATCGCCGACGAATGTTTTTTGACCGGCAGCGCTGCCGAAGTCATACCCGCGGTCAAGCTGGACGGCCGCTGGATCGGCGACGGCAAACCGGGTCCGATCACCAAACAGTTGAACGCAGCCTTTCGCCAACTCGTGCGGCAATAACTGCGAAAGACTCTTAAGTCGTCGTCCGCTGCTGATCGGGAAGGCCGGCGTCTTGCGCTTTGCTACAAAACGCGTCCCGTTTGCAATGATTTTTTGGCGAAAGTGCGGGCGCCTGATTTCCCGCGAATCGCAGCCTCGCTCATTGCATCTGATTCTCAACAAGCTATCTGACGGCCGCCGCCGGAACAATCAGTTTTTCCTGCCAGTAGAATCCGTCTGCTCGCTTTTCCAAGATGCGATGAGCACTACCGGGCGCCAGCGCCGCCTCCTTTTCGGGCAGCCAGCGAGACAGCTCTTTGACCACCGATGCCAGCTGCGATCGATCTTTGCCCGCAGCCAGCAAATTGCGGAATTCGTTGGGGTCGTTGTCCCGATCATAAAGCTCTTCGCCTCCGTCCGCGTAGCGAATGTAACGCCAACGTGTGTCACAAACGGAATGGTTGCCAGCATTGTGAGTGCAGATGGCTGGCCGCTGGCGGCGCGCCAAAGGATCCTTAATCTGGGGCAGCAAGCTGATCCCCTCGACACCCGCTGGGTCTTTTAATCCGGCCAGCTGCGAAAGCGTCGGATACAAGTCCAACAATTCCGCGGGCTGCTCGCAGTTCACGCCGCTTGGAATGGTCGGCCCAGCAAAAATTAAGGGCACACGGGTGGAACGAGCCCACAAAGAATTCTTTCCCGAAATTGCCTTCTCGCCTAAGTGGTACCCATGGTCGCTCCACAAAACGACGATCGTGTTGTCGGCATAGGGCGAGTTTTCCAGAGCGTCGATCACGCGGCCGACCTGGCTATCGACGAAGCTGACACAGGCCAGGTAGGCCCGCACCAACGGCTTGAGTTGTTGATTTTGCTCTAGCCAACTCGTTCGCGGCTCAGGCAGGTCCCAGTGGATGTACCACGATGACTCGGGCGTATCATCCCGATCTCCTTTCAAGATCGGCGGCATGGTCAGAGATTCATTGGGATAGAGGTCAAACCACTGCTGCGTTGCATAACAGGGAACGTGCGGCAGAAAAAACCCGACCGACAAAAAGAATGGCTGATCGCTCGGCATCTTCTCGATTTCATCAACGGCCCACGAAGCGACCTTCCAGTCACCTTTGTCCTCGTCGCGATGAGGAAACGTACCCCAGTCCATCAGCGGATGATTGCCACCCGGCGTTGGCGGAATCAACTTTTGCTTTGGTTTTGCACCGACACCGGCACCTGGGCCCCAGACATCGCATTCCTGTTGGGCACCTTTGCGTCGTCCATATCCACCGTGATAGATCTTTCCGCCGATCAAAGTCCGGTACCCATGTTGGTGAAAATGTTGCGGAAGCGTCACGACATCTTCAAAACCGGGGACGTTGCGGAACCATGGCGCCAGCCCATAGACACCAGTCGTGGTCGGTCGCCGCCCCGTCATCAGCGATGTTCGGCTTGGATTGCACAACGGGGCCTGGCAATGTGCATTGGTAAAGGTCATGCCGCGCTGGGCGAGCCGTTTCATGACGGGCGTTTGCACATCGGGATGTCCCCCCAACGGTTCAACCCAATCGTTCAAGTCATCGATGGCGATCATCAAAATATTGGGGCGCTCAGCAGCCTGGCTGGCCGTAGAAAGCCCGACGACGACAAACCCAAACAAAAAACTCAGTAATCTTGAGGTGCGCATTTCAATCATCAACTCATCTCGATGGCGGGAAAAATCGTTCTCGGTCCCCGAGTGAACAAGTCTAAAGCATCGTCACCTGCTCTGCATTCGGGACGCACAGGTCGCTGGGTCCAATGCGAGTTTTTGACTGCCCCCCGGCAGCTTGGCACAGGCTGCGTGATGTCACACGGTCGATGCGGATTTCTGCTGGTCAACGGGACCGGTTCGCGATCGAAGCGTGTGATAAGCTTGGTCCTGTGTTGCCCCGCACGACTTGGAATCATTGAATCTGCCCGCACCGAATCGAATTCACCGCGATGTCGATAAGCAGGTGCCCAGGCGAACTTGACGCGAATCGGCGACTTCGATCCTGCTTGGCCTTTCTAGTATTTGCCTGTCGATAGCCATGTCCGGTAAAATCAGACTTCACTTGAATAATACCGAGTGGGTGGCGGCTTCACCGAGACAAGTCCGGTGACCCGTTATCCGCTTCACCTAGATAAGGCCCTGAGAGCGACCTTACATCCTCACTCTCGGGATAATTAATAAGTTCTGGCGTGTAAGAAATCGTACTCGTACTCAGGCGCAGCCGGTACTCGTACTCGAAATGGGGCACAAATGAGAGAGAACCGATCTTCGACCACGATCGACTCGACGTTTATCGATTGTCGATTGACTATGTCGCTCAATCGTTCGCCGTTGCCAAACAACTCAATGGCCTTCACCGTCACGCCCGCGATCAATGGCTCCGCGCGGCACAATCCATTCCGCTGAATATTGCCGAGGGCAATGGCAAACGCAGCCTCAA
>JBFJVZ010000417.1:0-6553 GCA_041623895.1 Pirellulaceae bacterium
GAAAGATGTTCAGGCACCGGCGGTCACAAAGTTGTTAACAGAGGCGAGGACGAATGCGTTTGCAGCGGTCGAGGATGGTGGGAGTGACCATCATGGCGTTAAGACGATAATCAAGGCGGGCCGCAACAGGAAATAGTGTTGCCAGTCCGGCTGCGGAGCTGCGAAAATCATGTTTAGAGTGACTGATTGATCCGAGTGCCTCAGCCAAGGCCGAAAAATCAAGGCTTTGACTTCGCGAGCGTGCGAGCCGAGCGGTTTGGCAATGGTAAGTCTTTCCCGCGTCCTCGGTGATGTCCACCGTTCGTCGCCTTAGTCGTTTATCCACCGCAACACACCAACCACCATGGCCCTCACGACGAGATCGCTGCCGCAGTTTTCCATCCGAAGCATACTCTTTGTCACGGTGTTCACTGCCGTAGTTCTCACACTGAATCTAAGGCCCAGCGTGACCGTCGGGCGGGTCCTGTCTTTCTGGGGTGGACCGCCGGTTCTCGTGGAATCCGTGATGATCGAAAGGGGATTCCCGCTTCGATATCAGCGAGTCAAACAAGGCGTTGAGATTGACTCTGGGGAGGCCGTCATTGCGGGCGGCTGGCCACGAATCAGTGCGGTGACAAGCGTGACGCACCCGCATTGGCTATTCGCGAATATTCTTCTTGCAGTAACATTCGGGACGCTGGGGATTTGGGCCATGTCTCGCCTCGCAAAATGGTGCCGTTCCCATGCTGCTCGCCGAGAATCGACGAACAAATGGATGCGCCCGAGCGGCGGTGGCTCGGTTTCTGATAATCGTGGATCAACGCCCGCCGCCGGGTGATCCTTAACGTTATGGCAAGGAGGCAGCTATCTCTACTGCAAATCCATACGCGCCGCCGTTAACTGATGTTGCATCAAGTGACGCTTCACCAAAATCGTCGGTAGCACTTTCGTGCGTTGTCGGTCTTGCTGGTTCAGCCGCGCTAACATGCGTTGGCCGGATCGCTTGTTGGTTGCGAGGGGGCTGGCTCACGGAACACTGGAGTCTGCCGCACGAATTCGCACTCAATTTGATGCTTTGTGCACCCATCGGGAGCGCTTTTGGCCTGGCAACTCTTTTGATTGTCATTCCATGTTTTCGTCGTGTCGGATGGCGACGCTGCTTGATTCCCGTTTATGGACTAGCTGGGACTGCCGTGACACTGTTCGAGTTCTTCAAGCCGTATCAAATGATCGAACCACCGACGGACGCGATGATCGGGATGATCGGCGTTTCCGTCTTATCATGCGCGATTTGGTACAAATCTGGCGGGCGACTTCCACTCAAACGTTTACAACGACATCGCAAATTGCCATAACCATGGATCGGGATAGGGGCGCGGTTACCCGGGACTCCTCCCACATCACGTCATGTTATGTTCGCGCGCACCAGGGCTCGCTAACACTGCAGCTGCGCGACGTGATACGATGGCCGGACGACTGAGGACGAACTTGGAGGTCGATACCCATGACTTCTTTTCAGTTCTTTCAATCTGTAATCCGATTCTACCGCTGAGGTCGTTGTCTCGACTGCGGCGCAACTTGATGCGGAATTCAGCTCCCGCAGTTACATTTCTTCCACGATCCGATCGGCGATTGCCAAGGACGCGGTCGCTGCCGGCGATGGTGCGTTCAGGACATGAATCGCCCGCTCGCTCGGCTTGATCAGAAAGTCGTCCACCAAGTCGCCCGACGGGGTGACAGCCTGGGCGCGTACACCCGCACGACCGGGTTTTAAGTCCGACTCCTTGATCGACGGAATTAAATGGCGCAGCGCCGTAACGAACGCTTGCTTGCTTAGCGATCGATGCATCTCGCCCAAACCCATCCGCCAATGCTTGGCTGCTAGTTTGCGGAAGCCGGCAAACGAAAACGTCGAACCCAGGTCTCGCAAGCTGACGTCGGTCCAGCGATACCCCTTTCGGGATAACGCTAACACGGCGTTGGGCCCGCACTCTACGCCGCCGTCGATCATACGCGTGAAATGCACGCCAAGAAACGGAAACGACGGATCGGGGACCGGGTAAATCAAATTCCGACACAACGATTCGCTTGCAGAAGTCAACTCGTAGTACTCGCCGCGGAAAGGAACCACGCGAACTTCCGGATCGACGCCGGCCATCCAACAAACACGATCGCTGTACAGTCCGGCACAGTTGATCAGTCGGTCACATTCGATCGCCCTGCCATCTTGGCTGACAACCCTGATTGAATTTTGACTCGCTTCGATGTCGGCGACAACAAACGTTAATTCAATCGTGCCGCCGGCTGTGCGAATCAAGTCAGCCATCACGTTGCAAACGTTGCGAAAGTTAACGATTCCCGTTTCCGGAACGTGCAGCGCGGCGATGCCGGCGGCGTGTGGCTCTAAATCGCGCAATTGATCACTATCGATGCGGTGAAATGCTACCCCGTTGGCAGTCGCCCGCTGCGCGATACTGTCCATTCGCTCGAGCTCGGCCGCATTGGTTGCCACCACGACTTTTCCGCAGCGATCCCAGGGGATGTTGTGTTCGTCGCAGAATTGCTCCATCGCTGCTTTGCCGAGCCTACAATTGCGGGCTTTCTCTGATCCCGGTTTGTAGTAAATCCCCGAATGCAGAACTCCGGAATTGTGCCCACTTTGCTGCCTGCCCACGCCCGCTTCGGCCTCGACGACCGTCAGCCGCAGATCAGAATACTTCTGCTGAAGCTTTAGCGCCGCAGCCAAGCCAACAATGCCGCCACCAACGATGACAATGTCTGAAGTCATAAAGTAGCCAGTTACGAGTCGTCAGTTCTCAGTAGGAAGTAGCAGATGAATCTGTCGACGGACGACTGCTAACTTTCGACTAATAACCTATGCCGCCGCGGAACATGATGCCATCACCCGGCTCAAAATTATCTTGAGGGTTGGCACGATAGATGACTTCGCGGTCAAACACATAACCGATCTCGACGAACGCACTGCGGCGGCCGGCTCGGATCAGCTCACTCAAGCCCCATTCCCAGCCGGCGAACACGCGAATGTCATTGATGTCGATCTGGTCCGAACGTCCATCGTCTCGCTTGATGGTCCAATTATCACCGCCGTAATCCGCTCCCAGATACCACCACACATCGCGAGTGCCGATCGTCCGCCAGTAGTGAGCGTACTTTGGCTGCGGAAAGAAAATATCAAATCGCGTGTATGGATCCTTTTGCCATAGCAGACCGCCGGCCGGGAGAATCTTGATCTTGTTCCGGTCCAGGTAGTAAACGCCCAGCTTGAAGGTCGTCGCCGGCGTCAAACGAAACGAGGCCAGGCCTTTACCAAGCACGCGAATACTGTCACTACGAAAGGTATCAAACGACGAAAACGCACCGACTCGAACTCCCAGCTCCACGCCAAACATCTGGTTGGCATCCGTCTGCCAACCGAAATCCAGAAACCCGCTGTACGCGTTGGCTGGTAGATCTGATCCAGTCGCTCCGTCAGGTCCGTCCCAGAGATGTAACGAAAATGAGGGCACAACATACAGGGGTTGGTGCGAATACAGAAAGTTCTGAAAGGCAAACGCTATCGAAACATCGCTGTCGTTGGTTTGCAAATCAAGAGGACCGGAAGCGGCACCGATAAAGGTGTGTCGAAGCCGCGGTCCGTGCAGCAGTTGAAATGCTGACACGCCGTCCGCGTTGGTGCCGCCAAACCAGCCCGAAGCACCGCCAAACAAACCGCCGGGAAACAAGGTTGATGGCGAACCTGACGGGTAGGCCGACGGCGGATAGACAGGATTGGCAAAACCGGTGCCCGTTCCAAACGTCGTGGAGGGCACCAGCGTTGGTGACCCGCCAAATGTTCCTGGATCACCAAACGACGATGGGGGCAAGCCGGTTGGAGGAAAAGCACCATAATTCGGCATCGCCCCGACCCCCGGATTGGCTCCGGGAGAAAACAATCCGCCACCACCGCTTGGTGCCATCGATCCCGGCGGCATCGCCGGCTGATACGTCCCCGTGCCGGGCCCCATTGCGTAGGGGTCCATCAAGGACCCTTGACCTAGCCGTATTCGCGGAGCGGTGTCGTAGGGCGTCGGTGCGTTTGGGATACCAAAACCGGAACTGCCTGTGGCATTTCCCGGATTGATCGGCGTCAGATTCGTTTGCGGTATATCGACCGGAGATCGAGTCTGTGCGGTCACGTTCCCGGGATTCGCAAACAGGTTGACCAGCAAGAGAATTGCGATCAGTCGCGTGATCGCGGTCGGCGCGCAGCAAGCCCCCCAAAACGATGCGGAAATCTGTCGTTGGTCGGATTCTGCGAACCAGTGCATCAGATGAGCCATACCAATCGGGAGACCACTGTGGAGAAGCCGGTCAGTAACTTCTAGGCTTTGTCTCAAAACTCAAAAAATAATCGCGAACACGTAGCTGGATTCGCCAGAATTCAGGTTTTCCAAGACGCGGACCGAAGTCTGGCGACTCCGGCTACGACTTTTGAGACAGAGCCTAATACTCTGGGGCTTTCACTGAATCCAGTACTCTGGCAGGAGCGATTCGGTCAAGGCGAGTCTGCGGCCATTGCGGCTGACGACTTGAATGAAATTGATCAAATCCGGCAAATTAGTCCCCAGCTTTTGCTAGTGGTTGGTCACAATTAGGCTTCTAAAAAATTCTTTCCCCGTATTGAAAGCATCACAAACGACCGCCAATGGATGATCTGGATGTCCCCCGACTTGCCGAATACTTGCACGTTACTCCCGATCAGGTAACGCGGATGGTGGAGCGCGGTCGCATTCCCGGACGCAAAGTCGGTGGCCAGTGGCGTTTCAATCAAGCCGAGATTCACCATTGGCTGGAGGAACAAATTGGCGCCAGTGATAGCGACGAAGAGCTTTCCAGGGTCCAACGTGTGTTGGATCGTGCGGCTGGTTACGTTGTGGAGCGGCCCATCCATCAACTTTGCAGCGTTGACACGATCGCGATCCCGCTGAATGCCCGCACCCGGGGCTCGGTGATTCGTTCGATGTGCGAACTGGCAACGAAATCCGGGATGCTTTGGGATGCGGCTGCGATGGCCGAAGCAGTCCGAAATCGCGAGCAAATGCATCCGACCGCGCTCGAATGTGGTGTTGCTTTGCTGCACCCGCGGCGACCGCAGACTTCGATTCTGGCCGACTCGGTCGTCGCCTTGGCCGTTTGCCCCACATCGATTCCCTTTTCCGACAGTGGCCAATCGACCGACATCTTCTTTCTGATCTGCTCTTACGATGACAAGGCGCATCTTCGTATTCTGGCCAAATTGAGCAGGGTCATTGCTCAAGCTGGTTTTCTGGAGCATTTGCGGGCCTGCCAGTCACCGGCTGAGGCCTGGTCGTTGCTTGAGGAAACCGAAGAGCAGATCGACGCAGCTCAGTCAAATACGATATGACGGTCAAAGGAATGAACGATGGCGAACATGGATGCCAGTCATTGTCGAACCAATTCAGGAACGTTGCTTTGGGTGGGCCCACGCGAGACGGCCGAGTTCCGGCCGATTTTTGATTTCTGCGTTGAAAGCACGGCGCAGGTCGCTTGGCGAAACACCATCGAAGACGCTTTGCGACGACCGGCCGATCAGGTACGAAGTGTGTTGCTGGTCACAGCCGACCGCTCGTCCATCGATCCGGTAGTCGTCGACCGCTTGGTTTCCCAGCATGAACAAGCCAATGCGATCCAACTTTTCGGCCCCCTGTGCGTCTGTGATCGCAGTAATAACGCTGCATTTCCGCAGGCTTACTGGTACCAGTGGAACCAATGCTTCGAGGAATTGTTGGCACCATGCGGGCTGAGCACATCGATAGAAACTCCAGCAACCTCGGCCAAGTCCGTGGCTGTGATTGCTGACACGGCCGGCACTGCTGAGCCGCTGCTTGATGTTGCCACTTCGTGCGCAGCCACCGTGATCTGGTGCCGACGCCCAAGCATGTTTGGAGCTCGAAATTTTGATGTTGTTTGGTGGGACGATTCCGTTGCTCAACCGGCTTGTACCTTGCAGTGGCGACGAAGAATTGCCGCAGTGCATTCAGCAGCCACCCAGACTCACGTGTGGTTAACAAACATCCCGCAGACGGAATCGGTGCGTGCAGCACGGCAAGCAGGTGTTGATGTCGTGCTCAGCAAGCCGACACGAATCGAGAGCCTGATGGCGACGATGGGCACAGGCCAGCATGCGGCTGCCAAGATCGACTTTGGCCGCTCTCGGGCTGCGTAAACAAGGCGAGAGCGCACACCGCACCGCAGGACAGTAGCCGTAGGCCAGGACCTGTCCTGGCAACCGAATCGTGGGCCCGATCGGCCCGGCCGTCACCCGTCGCGGCTCACATCAGCCTGAGCCGTTGCGCCGTGAGGCACCGGGCGCTACGGTCTTCAACTGTGCTCTATAGCATTATCAGAAATCTCGTAGGCCAGGACTTGTCCTGGCGCCTCATTGCCAGGACAAGCCCTGGCCTACAGATGATCCCACGTCAATGATAAAAATGCTCTAGCTACCAGCGGCTGGATCTTGTCCGTTTCCCAAGCCGGGCCCCGACAGTTGGGC
>JBFJVZ010000418.1:0-6539 GCA_041623895.1 Pirellulaceae bacterium
CGTGATCCCGTCGATGTCCAGGTTCTCTTTCGACGTCCACGTTTCAATAGGCGTTTGCTGCGGACTATCACAATCCTGCTCGTAGAGTTCGCGGAGCCACCAGTCGGCTAGTTCCGCGCCCGTTGGAATGCCGGACTGCTTCGAGGCGCCGGCTCCGATAACCCAACAGAACTGATGGTCCTTCATCATCTTGTCGACCTGTCGGACGTGGTTCAACAAAGCGTCCACGGTCCAACGTTCGGCTTTTCGATTCATCAGCAGCGGCCCCCGTCTGTCAAGAAATGATAAGCATTGATGATACCGTTTTGATCAGAACAAATCCATATTCCGTGATGCAGGCGAAAATGATTGCCCAAAACACGCGGCTTAACTCTTGATGTACCCTCAGTCAAAGGTCATAAAGGGAAGGATCATTTTGTTAGAAAGGAGCACACCCATGCGCTGTTCGATATCTATCGCAAACATGACGCTGATTTTCTTCGTGCTGTCGTTCGCTGCCTCTGTAAACGCGCAAGACGACAAGGATCGCAGCGGTTTTTCCGGAAAGCAATTGTTCGAGCACAAATGGAAAGCGGTCGAACAGCAACCGTTGGCGGAGCTTGATGAGGATATTCAGAGTGAGGCGGCATTGCTTGGCGCGGAGAATGCGCGATTGAGACAAGTACTGGGTCTTCAGCAGCCGCAGGGAAACAAAGTATTTAAGCTCACCAAGCAAGATGGGTCGCAAGTCGAAAATGATGGGCTCGGTCCACTGCACAACGGAACATCTTGTGCTGAATGTCACGTGGGCGGGGGAGCGTCCGGCGTCAATCGTAACGTCACCTTGATCACCATCGATCCTCGCTCGGCAGGCGTCATGGCACCCAATGATTTCGGATCCGAATTACTGGAGATCTTTCCAGGTGTGCTGAGCCCGAGAGGCATTCTGTCTTTCAAAACTGTTGTCCATGATCGCTCGACTCGTCCCGGTTACAAAGAGATTCGTGACGGCCTGGCCCAATTCGTGCCCGGCGGCATCCCCGACGACTGGTTTGTACCTGCACAGCGAACCAGTGCCGCGATTGCAAAACAGCCTGTCGTCGCCGGCCGGCACGTTGCATTCGATTTTTATCTTGATCAGCGCAACGCGCCACCGCTGTTTGGGATCGGTGAATTGGAGTCGATTCACCTTGAACGATTGCGAATCATTGCCAAACGTCAGCGGGAGAAAACCGACGGACGTGTGTCGGGACGCGTTGCCGGCAAATTTGGCTGGCGAGCGCAGGTACATTCTTTAGCTGACTTTGTGTCCGCCGCTTGCGCAAGTGAATTGGGGCTCAATCATCGGAATGGATCTCAACCAGGTGATCCTGCGAATCCAGGCTATCGAAACGCACGCTCCGACATGACTGAACGCGAAGTTTCTAAATTGTCGGGCTACGTGGCCGAAATCTCCCGGCCCAGCGAAGAATTCGACGAACGTAACTCAGTGCGTCGTGGCGAAAAAATCTTCAACTCGGTCGGCTGCGTGATTTGCCACGCCGCGGACGTGCGTCCTGTTTCAGGCCTGTTCAGCGATTTGTTGTTGCACGACATGGGACCGGACTTGCAGGCGCCGTTCCCGGCGCCGGTGGGAGAGTTAGAAGGTGTCAAAGTCATTAAATCGTTGCAGTTCCCAGTGAAAGGGCCCAACAGATGGCCCGTCGGCCTGTTTTATGGATCAAACACAGGCAGCAATCCACCGCAACCGTATCCTTTTGATCGGCCGGATCAACCACGGTTCCCTTGGGGAGACGTGTCACACGTCCAGGACGCCTCGAAGTTCGACTTGACGTGGGATGCGTTGCAGCGCGAATGGCGGACGCCGCCACTTTGGGGTGTCGCTGACACGGCGCCCTACCTGCACGACGGTCGGGCGCAAACACTGGAAGATGCAATCCTGTGGCATGGCGGCGAAGCCAAGTGGTCACGCGACGATTACGCCAAACTGCCACGTCCCCAACAGAAACTTGTCATCAAGTTTCTGAAATCGCTTCGAGCGCCTGCCCCAGATCCCAACGGTGCCGCAGAGCCAGTCAGTGACGAAAAGCCCCGCAGCGACGAAGATTTGTGACGAACAGGGAGTGTCTTGCTGACGCTGGTAAGACGGACGTTCTAATCCGCTACAGATCTCCTTCCCCACGATGGACCTTGCTCGTCCATGATCGATCATAATGTCGCCGGACAAGATCCAATCAACCGTGTACTTCTTCTGAAACGCCTGCCTTGATGAGGCCTCCGTATGATCGCTAAATCCGTTTACTTGATTCTCTGTATTGCCTGCGTTGCCTTGATCGTTGGAGATCGGACGTCCGGTTTAGCGCAGGCTCCTGGTTCACTGCTAAACCATCAGGACGTGCAGTACGATGACGATCACCCGTCCCAGCGACTGGACGTTTATCTGGCAAAATCGGATCAGCCCACGCCGGCCATGATCTTTATCCACGGTGGCGGTTGGCGTGCCGGTTCAAAGAAGCATGTTCCGGGTTGGCTGAAGTCGTTTGTTGCCGATGGAAAGCTTTCGGTTGTATCGGTGGAGTACCGATTCACCGATGTGGAAACGCATCCGGCGCAAGTGAAAGATTGTCTGCGGGCGATCCAGTTTGTTCGCCATCACGCCAAACAGTGGAACATTGATCCAAAGCGTTTGGGAGTCACGGGCGGTTCGGCGGGTGGCCATCTATCTGCCTACGTGGCGCTTTGTGATGACGCCGCCAAACCGGATTCAGAGGATCCGGTTGAGCGTCATTCCTCGCGGGTGTCTTGCGCGGTCAGCTTTGCTGGTCCAACTGATTGGATGTTGCTAAGCAGTATCGAGCACCGACACCCGGCTTATCGTCAGTTGATCGGCTACGAACCCGGCACACCAGCGGCCGATTTAGCCGCCGACTTGATCAAAGACGTCTCACCGATTTCGTTTGTAAGCAAAGACGACCCGCCGCTGATGCAAGTTCACGGCGACCAGGACGTCATCGTTCCGCTTCAGCACGCCTCGAAATTGCATAAAGAACTGCAAGCGGTCGGTGTCCAGTCGGAATTGGTCGTCATCCCGGGAGGCAATCACGGCGTCGCCGGTGCCGGTGCCGCGGTCACGGGACGGGCCACCACGTTTGTGCAACAACATCTGCTCAGTCCATGACCGGCACGAATGCTGCAACCACAGAATTCTGGCATTCTTGAGATATGAATTTGAGGTACTGGATGTTCAAACGCTGGTTGATTGGACGGTCTTGGGTCGCTTGTTGCCTGTTGAGTTGTCCGAACCTCTGGCTTCAGAATGCATCGGCCCAATCGCCGTGCCGGATTCAAATCATCGACGAAAGCAACGGCTGGCCGGTTCCGTTGGTTCAGTTAAGGACAACGCACAATGTTCAGTTCATTTCGGACAACGCGGGGTTGATCGCCTTTGATCTGCCAGAGTTATTAGGCAGGCAGACCTGGTTTCATGTCGAAGGCCACGGTTACTCGGTGGACAAGGATGGCTTTGGGTACGCGGGCGTGCGTTTGACACCCCGGCCGGGAGAATCTCTGGCGATCAAAGTTCGTCGCGAACTGGCAGCAAAGCGATTGGGACGGGTAACAGGCGGGGGACTGTTTGCGGAAAGCCAGAAGCTTGGCGATCAGCGCGACTGGATCGAGCAAGGGATTCTGGGCTGCGATAGTGTGCAAAACGCGATTCACGATGGCAGATTGTTTTGGGGCTGGGGCGACACAGTGTTAGCGAATTATCCGCTTGGCCGCTTCCATATGATCGGAGCGACGACTTCCTTGCAGCCGATCAAGTCATGGGAGCCGCCAATTCGATTGCGATACGATTACTTTACGGACACGACCGGTACACCGCGGAATGTGGCCAAGATGCCGGGCGATGGACCAACTTGGTTGAACGGTTATGTCAGTTTGCCGAGTCAGGATGGTGGACAAAAATTGGTGGCCACGTATTCCAAGATTCGCCCGCCATTGACGGAGTACGAAAAAGGGCTGTGTGTTTGGAATCAACAAACGGAGCGATTTGACAAGCTGAAAGTGCTGTGGACGAGGAGCGAGGAGAATCTGACCGCGCCGCCAGCACCGCACGGCCATCCCGTGTTTTGGGAGGACGACCAAGATCAGCGATGGATATTGTTTGGAGATCCGTTCCCGACGCTGCGTTGTCCAGCGAACTTTGAAGCATGGCAAGACCCAGAGCAATGGGAACCGTTAACAGCGCAGCCGTTAGTTCCGGTCAAAGATTCATCAATGCAAGTCAAACCTCATCGCGGCGCGATCGCCTGGAATAGTTTTCGTAAGAAGTGGGTCACTGTGTTTACTCAGCTTCACGGGGACTCATCAGCGCTTGGCGAAATCTGGTATGCGGAAGCCGACGCTCCCTCCGGACCTTGGCAACAGGCAATCAAGGTTGTCACTCATGACAAATACACGTTTTACAATCCACAGCTTCACCCTGAGTTCGTTCCCGAGGGATCACCGATTCTGTTGTTCGAAGCAACTTACACGAACACATTTTCCAGAACTTCCCAGGCGACTCCTCGCCACAACTACAATCAGGTTCTGTACCGTCTGGACTTGGACGAACTGTGACATATCGTCCCACATCAACGGCGTATCGGAAGTGCAAAGCCCCGGCTGAGCCACGCGGCACAATTAACCGTATTTCTTTGATCCGGTAGCCACCTTACGGTACGCCGAGATCGACGGGGATGTCTTCCGCCGACGATAGCTATTGGCTTTCGGTACGGCCGGATCCCAGGCGACTGGCTTAGTGCATTCTCAAATATCTCGTAGGCCAGGACTTGTCCTGGCAATATGGCGCCAGGACAAGTCCTGGCCTACCGATGATCCCACATCAATGATGAAATTGCTCTAGGCACACGGAGCAAGCCTGCTACTTTGGCTGATTCATGGTGTCGATGAACCGCAGTTGTTGATACAGCATTTCGACTTTCGGCATGGCTGCGTTGCGCTGGCAGGCTGCACGCAAGGGGTTGCCGAAGATGGCTTCGACCTCCATCGGCCGCTGGTTCAAGTAATCCAGCCGCATGCTGCTGTCGTAGGGCACCATCTTGCGTGTCGTTTGCATCGTCTTTTCGATCATTTCGGAAGGCACATTCGCACCGCAGGCGTGTGCGGCCGCATAGACTTCGCGAATGATTGCGTCAGCCAGGGCTTCCGATTCAGGATGCTCGACAATCTCTTTGGTCGTCGCATTCAGGACGACGGAAAGACCGTTAAAGGGAATGTTCCACATCAGCTTTCGCCAACGCACCATCTTCAGGTCATCCGATGCTTGGGCGTCGATCCCGGCGGCGACCAGGTCGTCGCAAATTGCTTGAGCGCGGTCGGAGATACCCGTCTGGCCCTCTTGATACTCGCCAAACACAATGCGGCCAAAATCAAGATGACGAATGTGGCCGGGTCCGATTTTATTGCTACACAAAAAGCAACAGCCGCCCAAGACGCGTTCGATTCCCACGACCGCCGCCGAATCAGCTTCGACATTCAATCCGTTTTGCAAGACCAACACCGTGCCACCATTGCGTGTCGGTGACGGCAACAGACTGGGCAACAGCTGATTATGGGTCGTCTTGATTGCAACAATCGTCACATCGCAGGCTGGCAGGGATTCTACCGAGCGGTGACAATTCACGTGCTGCAGATGAAAGTCGCCCCATACGCTTTCGACAAGAAGTCCGTTTGTTTGCACATGATCAAAGTCACTGCGAAGCAGGAAATGCACCTCAAAACCGGACTTGGCGAGCATGCCGCCGTACAATCCGCCGAGAGCCCCGCTGCCGATGATCGCATATCGTCTGGTTGACATACGAACCATTATGTCGAGTGCGACAACTGGCAAGAAGTAGTCGCGTCCAGCTAATTCAGTTCCACGATATTGATACCGGGGAGCAGTTCCTGCTCCTCGCGATCGAATTTCATTTCGCGAATATAAAGATTCTTCAGATTGGGCATCTTGGACAGGACCTCCAGGACTTTTTCCCTGTAGGCGTCCGAGAAAAAGATCGCGTTATCGCGACGCGCATCGTTGTGCCATCCGATCCAGAGATCCGTGACCGATTTGCACAATTGCAAAGTAGCAAGTTTTTCTCGCCTGATTGGAGCGTTGAAAATCTTCAGCCTACGAATGCTGATGTCATCGATGGGCTGCAACGTCGTCACTTTGGTACTGGAAAGGTCGAGCACGTCGAGGTTCGTGAAATACATGCCGAGAATTTCAAGCGTGGAGTCGTCGGCAAAGCCGGTCCCAATCTCTTGTGTGTCGGCCGGGGCAAGGCTGATGTTGCGGATCCCCGGCAAAACTGCAGCAAGGCGAAGATTGCGGTGCAGTCCAAGTTTCGATCTGGTGTTTTCGAAGGAAAGTGATGGAAAACGTGGATTGCCCAATTCGTCCAAGTCGGTAGGTGTCCCGATGATGTTAACATCCGCCGCCAGCAATTGCCGCCAGACGGTGGCAATCGTTTGATGCTCTTGGTTCTTCTTTAGCGACTCGTCGATGACCTTCGCCC
>JBFJVZ010000419.1:0-6531 GCA_041623895.1 Pirellulaceae bacterium
GAGATGACGATTCCTGGGGCTGCGGAATGCTCGCTGAGACGAGCAATCCTGGCCCCAGGCTATACGCTGCCACTGCTACGCAGTTGTCGTCTGGTTGTGACGAATGAAAACGTTCATGCCTACAACGCTGGTGATTCCAAAGAAAAACCAGGCACAAATTCCTTCCCAAGTGGGACGCTCTCCTTAGCCCACGGTTCCTTCGGTTTTGTCGCGTGAAAACTGGACGCTACTAATGCGTTGTGGTTGATAAAGGTGGCGCTGTCCGAGTAACTAAACCCAAATGTCGGACGTACAGTCCCCACCGGGGAAGCGTATTTCGTGCGCCCGCGCCGGTCCCCACGGCTCTTTGCCAAAATCAACCAAAAACTTCTCGTTCAACTTCAAACCGCCGCCGTCCGTGTCGCAGTCAATTTGCAGCATCCAAGATCCCTGTTCGGCCATCTGGGGATAAAACTGATTATCCCAAACACTGTACAGTGAACTGGTCACGTACAAGCGTTTCCCGTCCAGGCTTAGCTGCAACATTTGCGGGCCGCCCGTCAGCTGGCGATCCTTCCAGTCAGGCTGATGCCCGATCACACCACCCAGCCAAATCTGGCCGACAAGTTTTGGATTTGAGGGATCGCTGACGTCGTATTGTCGAATGTCACCGTGCAGCCAGTTCGAGAAATACAAGTAGCGATCATCCAGCGATAGAACCAGGTCCGTTATCAGGCCAGGAACTGGAAATGGCCAGCCATCGGTCTCCACCGCTTCGACCTGAATCACCTTTTCGGCCGTCCAATCGACTGTTTTGCGCTGCCAATGAAAAACCGCACTGCTGAGCGCTGCGCCGACGAATCCATGGGTGCTTTCCGGGTCGTGGTGAAAGCGAACTTCCAGGGGGATCAAGCCGTCGCCGCCCAAGTCCACCGACTGCATAATTTTACGTTTGGACCAATCCCAGAAATGAAGATGGTGCCCGTATTTGCCTGACTTGACGTCTTCCAGCTGGAAGCCTTTTTTCACGGTATTGGGTGCCGCCCATTCGCTGCTGACCATCACGTTGTGTCGCGGCTGATACCAAAAGTCATAGTTGAAATTCATGCCCTCAAGCGATTTTTCCCAATGACCGGCGATCTTGAAATCAGCGTCGATTTCCAAGAAACCGCCCGGCGCATTTCCTGCCGCGTCACCCAGCATGGAAATCATCATCACACCGTCGGCGCGACAGTGAACAGTGTGCGGCGTCGATAAGTTTGTTTTCTGGGCAATCTCTTTGCCGCTGATCGTTTTGTGTAATTTCAAATCCGCGGGATCAGCCGCATCGATGATGTAAATATTGCCGGAGGCCAATCCGGGAACCACCAGATATCGTCGATGCCCTGTACCATGGCAGCTGCTGCAAGCGTTCCAACCATAGTGATGGAGTTCATCACCTGGTGTCGGCATCGAGAATCGTCCCACGACCTGACCGTAAGTCTTGGACTTGGGATCGACATCAACCGTCGCCAAATAGTCGGCATGCCGCGACTTCGTGCCAACCAAGATCGCCGGCACAAAAGCAAATTTCTCCGCGGGTGACGCGATGGCGTCTTCGATGCTCGCGTAGGTTGGGTGACAAGCTTCCTGATGATGGTGGTGAGGCTGATCGGCCAACAAATTTGCGGCCATCGATCCGGTCAAGATTCCGGAGGTGGCAACGCTTCCCAAAAATTCCCGACGTTTCATCTGCTATCTCTCCGATTTGCGTGTGTCGATAAACCTCTCTCGTCTGACAGCAGATCGCTGCTGGACTACAGATCCAGAACACGATCCATCTGTGCAGCGACGTCGGCTAGTCTCTCCCGATCACCGCCGCGCACTTCGGCGGTCGCCCAGCCCTGATAATCAAGCTTTGATAACTCCGCTCGCACCTTTGCCCAGTCAATGCTGCCTTCGCCCAGCGGCTTGCTGAATCCCTGCCGCATGCCTTCGTTCATGGCCAGCGTCAAGTCGTACTCCTTGATGTCCAGTTTCTTCGCCCGCTTGCCGATCACTTCCAGCCAATGTTCGGGCCATCCCCAACGCACAACATTACCAACGTCAAAGTAAATGCCAACCATCGGACTATCAAACTCGTCAACAAACCGCGCCATGCCCATCGGTTCGATCAGATACGAAGCCCACACGTTTTCACACAAGATCATGACCTCTTTCTTTTCGGCGTGCTCGACGGCTCGCTGAATGATCTCCTTGGTCTCGCGATAGTTCTGCATGTAGCTGATCTTGGTGTTGTAACGCACGACGTGCAGTACTGATGTGCCGCCGAGCAACTTCGCCTGGTCGATGGCACCGATGATGTCGGGATTGCTGGAATTGATGACACCGTGAATCGGCAAACCCGTTTTCTCGCTCGCCCGCGCGTACGCCTTGACGTCATCCTGCTTGCCGAGGTCCAGTTGAGCCCTGGTTTCGATGCCGTCGAATCCAAGATCTTTGACCAGTTTGAATTTGTCTTCGACAGTGGCGTCGCCAGTGACCATGTGGTACTTGACGGCTTTCTTGATCTTGCCAGTGAATTGCCCTGCCGCCGCGGTCGAGCACTGGCCGCCAATGAGTCCGCCCGCGGCGATCGAAGTTGTTTTTAGAAAGTGACGTCGGTCCATGGCGTGTTACTCGTGGATGATTTGTTTGACGCGATGCCATGGGCGAGGATTGTACCGCTGGTGAAGCATAAGCCAGTGCACCTCGCCTGCGGCATCGCGGTAAACGAAGTGTCGACTACAACGACCAGCCTTCACGGGGCGTTCGTCGGATGAAGGGATCCGCCTCGGGGCAGCCCACGCATTTCATCGTCTCGGCATCCCAAGTGATTTTCTTGCCGACTCGATAAGCCACATTGCCCAAATGATTTGCTTCGGTCAGCGGACCGGCGTAACTGAACGGGCTCCCTGTTTGCCCTCCATCCAGACAAGCGTTGACCCATTCCTGATGATGACCCGGTGAGTCGGGAATGAAGGGCTCAGGCCGTTGGAAGCCGGCAAACTTATCTTCCGGTAACAGGACATGCTTTCCATAATCAGACAACAACATTCCCTTGCTGCCAACGAACAAGACAGCACTACCCCACTTCGGAATCTCGCCGCGCTTCCAGATCTCCGGTTTGTGCGTGCCCTGATACCAGGTCAGTTTGACGGGCGATAAGTCACCGCGAGCCCCATAGTGATACTCGGCCGTCATCGATGCGGGAGCGATCTCCGGATGCGGAGGAATCCCGAACGCTTCGACTGTTTCAGGAGCATCCAATTGCAATGCCCAGTAAGGCAGATCATTCCAATGGCTGCCCAAGTCGGACATCGTGCCGTTGCCAAAATCCCACCAGCGGTACCAGTTCGGCCCGGGGAAATAGACTTTGTGAAACGGCCGCTTCGGCGCCGGTCCAAGCCACAAGTCCCAATCCAGGAAATCGGGCGGAGTCATCGCCTCGCTGGGACGGTTGTCGACAAACAAGCGATCATGTTTCTTGGCCTCTTCTTTCGATTGCAAACCCCAAGCCCGACTGACCCACACGTGAGCCTCATGAACATCCCCAATCGCACCGGATTGAATCAGCTCGACCACCCGGTGGTAGTTTGCGGAGGCATGGATTTGTGTTCCCATCTGCGTCACCACCCCGGCCTTGGCGGCGGCTTCGGTGATCTTGCGGGTTTCGTAAATGTTGTACGCCAGCGGCTTTTCGCAGTAGACATGTTTGCCAAGTTGCAGCGCCGGCATCGTCGCATAGGCATGTGTGTGCTCGGCCGTGCTGACGACGACGGCGTCAATTTCTTTGCCGACCGAATCGTACAACTTGCGGAAGTCGCGAAACTTCTTGGCCTTTGGAAAAAGTTCGCCGGCGTTGTCTAAGAAACGCGAATCGACGTCACAGATTGCAAACACATCAACCTTGCCGGTGCCGGCAATCGTTCGCAAGTTGCCGCCACCCCGTCCGCCCACGGCGATGAAGGCCACTTTCAGCCGGTCGTTGGCCGCGGCCAATGCACCAGGAGCAAGCATGAGTGCTCCGGCTGAAGCCGTTGTGCTTGACAAAAACCCGCGGCGACTAATTCTTATCTGGGGCATGAAAGTTCTCACTAAATCGGTTCGGATTCGTAGGGCGCATCTGCCGAGAGGCATTGTACTCGCGCCGGAGGAGCGTGTGTTTACCGTAGCGTTCGGGGGATGATAGACTACTGCGTTGGCGACATTTGATCACCGCTAGCGGAACTGGCCAAGTGTTTCGTTTGCGTCCATGAATCGCCGAAATCCTTGGCGATATCCGATACGATGCAACGAAGGAATCCAATGAAAACCGCCGGAATGGTAATCTCTGTTATCGGTGGCCTGATGACGCTTGGCGGCATCAATCAGGCGCTGACAAAGTATGACTTGAGTTCGTCGCATGACGTCAGCAAAGCAGTCGGCAGCATCGGCGTCTCCATCGTCATCCTGATCGTCGGGCTAGTCCTCTACTCCAAGGGAAAGAATACTTAGCGAAATGCGTGGGCACGAATGCAGTCGTCGCGACTAACCGTAAAACATCCAATATCGAACAAGGAATGTCAAAGTAGAAAGTGGTTGGGGCCCACAGAGCCCCGTGATGGACCATGTAAAAGGCAAGCTGCGAGGCTGCTGCTTTACTATTTCGTTTTTGGGCGGAAGGCGACCAGGCGTTCCTCGTTCGTGGTCAGAAACGGACCTTCCATCAAGTCGATGCAATACGGGATCGCCGGGAAAACAGCATCCAAACACTCGGCGATCGCTTTCGGCTTGCCCGGCAAATTGATAATCAAACTTTGGCCGCGAAGGCCCGCTGTTTGCCGCGACAGAATCGCAGTCGGCACTTTCTCCAGTGAAACCTTACGCATCAATTCGCCAAATCCAGGCATCATGCGATCACAAACCGCTTCGGTCGCCTCCGGTGTCACGTCGCGTTTGGCTGGACCGGTTCCGCCGGTCGTGATCACCAAACAACAGTGGTAGCTGTCACATAATTCGACGAGCGCCGCTCCGATCAGCTTTTGGTCATCCGGAATAACGCGAAAAACAGGGTCCCATTCGCTGGTCAATACCTCCGTCAAGTAATCGCGGATCGCAGGCCCACCCAGGTCTTGATATTCGCCGCGACTGGCGCGGTCCGATACAGTAACGATGCCGATGCGTGCGATTTGCATTGAACTTTACCTTGCACAGGTTCAGCGAGGCGAGCAGGCGGCGTTGGTCAGGAATTGAACATCAGGCAAGAAGCTCGTTCACGACGCGAGCACCTTCCACGCCAGTCAAGCGTGCGTCCAAGCCTTGATACTTGAACGTGAACCGCTGGTGATTGATGCCCAATGTGTGCAGGATCGTGGCGTTCAGATCGTTGATGTGCACCGGATCTTGCACGATGTTGTAGCAATGATCATCGGTGACGCCGAAATCAAAGCCGCGTTTAAAACCACCGCCGGCGACCCAGGTGCTAAAACAACGGCCATGATGGTCACGGCCATGGTTGTCCTTGGTTAGTTTCCCCTGGCTGTAGATCGTCCGCCCAAATTCGCCGCCAAAGATCACGACAGTATCATCCAGCATGCCACGTTGCTTCAAATCTTTGACCAATGCCACCGCGGGTTGATCCACACTATCGCAATTACGTTTTAGATCCTTGGGAAGATTGCCATGTTGATCCCAGCCGCGGTGAAATAACTGAACAAACGGCACACCGCGCTCTGCCAATCGCCGGGCAAGTATACAATTGGCTGCGAACGTACCCGGTTTCTTGGAATCAGGCCCATACAATTCATACGTGTACTCGGATTCCGAACTTGTATCCATCAGCTCCGGTACTGAAGTCTGCATCCTGTACGCCATTTCGTACTGTGCGATTCGTGTTTGAATCTCCGGATCACCGACACTGTCAAATCGTTTGGCATTCAGCTTGGCGATACCGTCCAGCATCTTGCGGCGGACACCGGCGTCGACGCCTTTCGGATTGGTCAGATACAAAACGGGATCACCGCCGCTACGAAACTGAACGCCCTGGTGCTTGGAGGGCAGGAACCCGCTGCCCCAGAGACGTGAAAACAGTGCTTGTCCCGGTTTAGCGCCCACGGAGATCATGGTCACGTAAGCAGGCAAGTCCTCATTCGGACTTCCCAGCCCATAGCTTAACCAAGCTCCCATGCTGGGACGGCCCAGTTGCTGTGTTCCCGTGTTGATGTACGTGATCGCGGGATCATGATTGATCGCTTCGGTATTCATCGTGCGGATGATCGTCAAGTCATCCACGATCGAAGCCGTATGGGGCAAGCAATCGGTGTTAACCCAGGTGCCACGATCGCCGTAACGATCAAATTTGAACATCGGAGCGACACAGGGAAACGACTTTTGGCCGCTGGTCATGCCCGTGATACGCTGCCCCTGACGCACGGAATCAGGAAGCTCGGTTCCGTGAATCTCTTTCAAGGCAGGTTTGTAATCGAACATGTCGATATGGCTGGGCCCGCCCGCCATGAACAGATAGATCACCCGCTTGGCCGTGGGATGAAA
>JBFJVZ010000420.1:0-6503 GCA_041623895.1 Pirellulaceae bacterium
AGCCGGACGCTCGGCAAGTCCTGGCCTACGAAAAATTTGCAAGTGCGTTAGAGCATTTTCAGATATCTCGTAGGCCAGGACTTGTCCTGGCAATAAGGCGCCAGGACAAGTCCTGGCCTACCGATGATCCCACATCAATGATGAAATTGCTCTAGCCAATCGCGTTCGCAGGAGCTGCCGATGTGAACAGACCGTACAGATTGGCTACGGCAATGATGACGCCGACGACAACCACGAACCAGGCGAACATCTGTTTAAGTCGCTTCTCCGGGACCTTGGACGAATACCACGATCCCACCGCCATCCCCAAAGCGGCTGTCAGCAGGAACGATGCCGTGAGTTGCCAATCGATGGCGGTCGCGCGTAAATGCCCCACCAATCCGGACGCCGAATTGAAGGCGATGATGGCCAGCGACGAGCCAACCGCTTTGTTGGTCTCAATCCCGGCGAACAACACGAGTCCCGGAACGATCAGGAATCCGCCGCCCACGCCCAGAAATCCGGTCAACACACCAACACAACCGCCGATCAAGAGGCATCGCTGGATGCGACAATCGTACTTGCTTGTCGGCTCGCTCCGCTGGCGGAGCATCGCTGTCCCGACAACCAGCATCAATCCGCTGAACAGCAGCATCAGCACATGCGAAGAAACAAGGTGCGTCAAGAAGGAACCAAAAAACGCGCCAACCATTCCGCTGATTGAAAAGATCGCTGTCGCCTTGACATGAAAATGGCCCTGCCGATAGTGCAGGTAAGCACCAATCAAGCTGATGCCGCCGACAATTGCCAAGGACATGCTGACAGCTTGCTGGGCCGGTACCCCGGCAACGTAAACCAGCACCGGCAGCATCACGATCGACCCGCCGCTGCCCAGCAGACCCAACGAGACGCCAACAAGGGTCGCCAGAAGCAATGCAACGAAAATGTGCACGATCACGTTGGGTCCTTGTAATGCGGTCTCATTCTGTTTTTAGTGACAGTCTACTCTTTGTTAGTCGACCACACGAATCGAGGATCCAGTGGCATGCTTTATCGAGGCGACGATCGAAAAAATCATTGACGAGGCATGTGGCTGATTCGTCCAAGCGCGGCGTGTACCCCTGGCAGATGATCTGGGCAGCGTTACTGTTATCAGCCGCAGTGCGTTAGAGCATTTTCAGATATCTCGTAGGCCAGGACTTGTCCATGTCCCAAGACGAAACAACTTGTCCTGGCAATAAGGCGCCAGGACAAGTCCTGGCCTACCGATGATCCCACATCAATGATGAAATTGCTCTAGAGAGCGTCCCGCTAGGAACTGCTGCTCAATAGTCATGAAATAAACCCACGAAGTGATGGCAGCGTAAAACCTGGGCCGCCCCCAATGAACAGGCTCGCATCCATTCTGCCACTGCTACGCAGTTGTCGCATTGTTGTGACCAATCAAAACGTTCACACCTGGAACTACCGTGACTCCAGAGAACAGCCAGACTCAAATTACTTCCTAAGCCTGACGCTCTTTAAGTTCTGCAATAAGGCGCCAACGGGCAACGGCGAAGTTGGTAACTTCAAAACGTCCTCATTCGCTGTCCGGCTGCCAGATGCGGTCTTGCTGAGCTTCAAAGAAGCCTTGGTTGGTGGGATTGAGATTCCAGATTTCGACTTTGCTGATTGTGATGGGCGCGCCCACCGTAAAGGCAGTCAGGTCGGGCTTGCCTTCGTAATCCGCATGCGATGCAACCATTGTCTGTCGGTCGTTGGCAAACACTTCAACCAGGTATTTGTCGATGAAGATCCGCAGCTCGAGATCCTCGTCCGCGGCGAGGTCATTGGCTGCGAATGGCGCTTCCGCGGTGCCGACACGAAGCGTGCCGGTCTCGGGGCGGAAGACAATCGGCAAACCTCCGCCCTGGCCATCGGCAAACAACGTGAACCCGAAGATTTTCCTCGACGCCTGTTCGCGGGTGATGGTGAATCGGATTTCCGCAGCATCGCTGGTCAGCGTTGCGATCTTGGTGCCGACTGGAGCAACCGCGGGCAATACTTCACCGGTAAGATCACCAATCGTGATTTCGCGAAGCACCACGGGATCACGGCGCAATGTCTGCAGTTCGCGCAAGGGTTTAATCCGCAAGTTGCCGTCGCCGGACAAACTTAGCTCGCGCGGCAGCGATTGGATCGTGCGATTGTCCATATTCCCGTTAGTGCTGCCGATGGTTGCCAGCCAGGCCCACATGACGCGGCGGCCGTCGGTGGTAAGCAGGCTCTCGGGCGCAAAAAAATCGACCCGCCAAGGTGGGCGACCGAACAGACTCTGGTCGTCGCGCCGCCAGTTCATACGCACGTGCTGCTCCGGGACGAACTGCTCCGCTTTCGCATCCCAATCGCCAAGGTAGTAGCGGCAACCGAGCGGATGACTGATGCACAGCAGCATCCACTTGTCGCCAATTCGGAAAAAGTTCGGACAGGAAACGTCCTCGCCGTAAGCAACGTCGGGCATGTCATGTTGTAAGAAGGGGCCGACGTAAGTCCAGTTTTTCAAATCGTGTGACTTGAACAACGGCGGTTGCTCCCCTCCGGAAATGGCGTAGTAGGTGTCCCCGATCAGAAAGCAGTCGGGATCCCAATGTGCGATCTTCGCCTCAGTGCCGTCGGCATTCCGCACATCGACGGCGTACGGTTTCTCCCACGCGGAAATCTGGCGGTCTTTTGCGATCGCGATCTGGTTGCGCCCCGATCCCTGTCCATGGTAGATCGCGGCGGGTCGGCCTTCCCTGGTCAGGAATCCGGTGCCGCTGAACATGCCGTGACCCGTAAAGGATGGCTGCAACTTTGTCGACTTCCAAGTCCAGTGCAGCATGTCGTTGCTGGTGACATGAACGAAGCTGAAGGAGCGTTTGGCACGCCACGGATGCGCCAGGATGTAGTGCAGATGATAAACACCATCCAGACAAAATGCGGCATTCGGATCGCCCGGCAAACTTGCGCCACCGGGATGCATTAGGTGGTAATTCAGCGTCAGTGCCTTTGCTACGTCAGGGCTGGTCACAGCTTGCGGTTTCGCCGACACCGTTGGCGGCGTCACCAAATAGCTGTCGACTCCGTCCAGCATCAGCTTGCCCGCGTCGATGCGGGCTTTACCGATCAGCTTGCCCGGGGGAAAAGCGCCCAAAACATCCTCGGCTTTGCCGCTCTCGAAGTTCCACCAGGCGACCGGTTCAGGCTCCGACAGCTGATTTGCCCTGAGGTCCCCGATCTGCTCCGCGGTCAGGGCGACGTTGTAAATCCGAGCGTCATCGATGGCTCCCGCGAAGCATGCACCGTCCTGAGCCTGCAAATGTCGCAAGCCAATCACGACGGCGCTATTACTGCCAAACCGCTGGGGACTCTGAATCTCGTGCCGTGAGTAGAGCTGTCCGTTTCGGTAAATCGTCACCTCATTGTCTCGGTTCACGATGGCGATCTGCACCATCGTGTCGGGGCCCGCGGTCTCAGCCGGCACGGCGTCCTGCTCGCGGCGAGTACGGCTATAAAAATCACTGCCCGCCATCCATTTCGCGGCAGCGATCTCGCCAAAGACAATGCCATCAAAATGTGATTCGCCATCGTCGATCGTCAGTGCGCTACCGCCGCGCTGCGTGAGATTGGCTGGCGAAGCCCAGACCACGAGAGTTTTATCACCGCTGATACCGGGGAACGGCTCGGACGCCGGGCACGGCAAGCAAGCCGACGCAAACAGCAACGAGATAAGAAGTGCGAACTTGTGTTTCATTTGTTGACTCATTGCAACCAAGATTATCGAAGCGGTGATTCGGTGTCTCACTTTGCCAACTCCCGTTCAATCAGTTTGTCCACGTCGTCCAGCGAGATCTGCAACACTTCCATCGTCTGCTTCGCCCCGGAGAATGCGATCAGCAGATGCCCGTCCTGCTCGATGATGTGCGGATAATCGACATGGCGTCCGCCGACCAGATAGAACAGATGCCTGAACACCAGCCCGTCTCGGCTGATCGCTAACGTCAGCGGATCGCGGCCCCGCGGATTTGCGTTAGAGACCATCGCGTAGTAACCGCGCGAAGTCCGCAGCACAAAAAATTTGCTGGTCGCGTCCGGGAAGTTGGTTTTGACAATGGGACTCCATGTCCGGCCATTGTCCGTTGAAAATGTTCGCAGCAGTCGCCCCGACCGACCGTT
The DNA here is from genome assembly GCA_041623895.1 of Pirellulaceae bacterium. Taxonomy (GTDB): domain Bacteria; phylum Planctomycetota; class Planctomycetia; order Pirellulales; family Pirellulaceae; genus JBFJVZ01. The sequence continues at coordinate 4,174 of JBFJVZ010000420.1, forward strand.
ATCGCGGATCAGTCCGACGATGTTTTTTCCGTCGGGCAGCACATACCAGTACGGTTCTTCAGGACGACCTTTGCCGCCGTAACTGGCTAGCGAGCGAATGCTCCACTGATCGAAAGCCTGCACACCGCCAATCATCACCGAGACTTGTTGGCGATGGTCACGCCGGGTCATCATGTACTGACCAGATGGCAATCGCTTGGGCGGAAAATTATTGAGCGTGTCGTCTCGAAGCGTGCCATGTGCGTCCCACGTTTCTTGATTCGCGTTCCAGCGAAATGCTTCCAGACTTAGGCCTTTGCCGGGATAGCCTGGGGCGTGGAAGTGGCTGGCCAAGGCGAGCAGTTCACCATGACGCACCCACAGACCGCGAGCGATCCAGCCAAAGCCATCAATTCGTGGTGGTCCCGACAAGTCCGCGGGCTTACTCCAATGCAAGCCGTCGTTGCTGACTGCATACGAAACGCGAGTGCCCGCTTGATCGTGACCGGGAACGACGTTGCGATGTTGCTCTGGCGTCAGTCCGGCTCGACGCTTGCCCGGTCCATCGCTCCACATCGCCCAGTAGCGACCATCGTGATACGCAAGATAAGCGTGTTGATGCACCCGGTTGCCGCCGGAATCGCGAACATCGCTAATCACGGCACGCTGCGAGGGAACACGAGGAAGTCCGGCGAAATCGATCTTTGCCGGGTCGGTCCCGGTATCCGGCAGATTGAGCATTTGCGCGCTGTTGGCTGCATGCATGCTGAATTCAGTTTTGGCGGACGGCACACGGAGCCTGCCTGCTAGCTTGCTTTCGAGCAGCTTGGCCAGATCAGCAATGATGTTCTTCTGGTCATGCCGCGCGGCCAGATTCGCCGTTTCCAGCGGATCACGATGGTGGTCATACAACTCGCGAGCCTGAACCTGGCCGGACTGAAAGTCTTGCCACTGCGTGTAGCGGTATCGCTCGGTCCGGATCGAATACCCCATGACTTGGGGCAGCTTGCCGCGCGGATAATTTGGACGTGGCGTTTGCGTCAGCGCCGCGTCTTTCACTTTGGCTTGGGGGTCATTTAGCAGCGGGATCAGCGAAACACCTTGCAGTTGTTCCGGCCCATCGAGTCCACACAATTCTGCCAGGGTTGGGTAAAGGTCGATCATTTCGACCAGCGCACTGGTTCGCTGGCTGCGCCTGTGGTTCGGCGTCGCAATGATCAGCGGGACTCGCGCATCGAGCTCAAATGCGGTGGTCTTGCGCGTCAGACCGTGTTCGCCGAGATGCAAACCGTGGTCGGACCAAAACACGACGATCGTCTTCTCTCGCAAGCCAAGCCGGTCTAACTCCTGTAACACTCGACCAACTTGTGCATCGAGATAGCTGATCGCAGCAAGATGTCCGTGGTGCATTTCGCGGAGCACTTCGGAGTCGCGGCCGCCTTGGTAGCGGGAACTGGTCAACGCAATGTCTGGGACATCGGTCGGCGGAGTCACGTGCCGCGGAACGGGAATCGCCCCGCCGTCGTACAGATCCCAGTACTTTTTTGGAGCATTGAACGGGGTGTGCGGTTTCCAGAACCCAACCGCCAGAAAGAACGGCTTCTCACCGCGGCTGATTTTGCGCAGCGCTTCGATCGCGCCCTGGGCCACGCGGCCATCAAAATAGGCGTCGTCCGGAACATCGCGGCACTCCAGGCCGCCTTTACCTGAGGCCAGATTCGGAGGAAGTTCGCCTTGTACAATTGGCTTGTCGTTGCCGTGACTGTTGTAGTGCAACACGGCTGGCACGCTCCACGAATCTGGATCGCCTTTCCAATCATCTTGTCGCCAGTTATGAAAAATCTTGCCAACGCACTGAGCGTGGTAACCGCTGTTCTTGAAAAGTTGTGGCAAGGTGACAGCGTCAGGCTTGTGCTGGCGAAAATGAGTCGGCAAGTCCCAAACGCGAAGCGTATCGGGCCGCATTCCGGTCAGCAGCGAAGCACGCGAGGGATTGCAGACGGTTTGTTGACAATAAGCTCGCTCGAACAGAGTCCCCTGCGATGCCAGGCGGTCGATGTTGGGCGACTGCACATGGCCACTTCCGTAACAACCAAGTTCAACCCGCAGGTCATCGACGGCAATGAACAGCACATTGGCTTGCTCGGGTTGGGCACTGGCGGGATGTGCCAGTGTGACGAACGCGCAGACGATTGCCGCCAGACAGCATCTCATCAGTTTCCTGTACCTTTTATCTCCAACATCCATCGCTTTGCCGCGGTGAAAAAATCGTCGCCAAGAATCAAAAGCTCCAGTGCTCAGCGGGGCCTTCCGCAGGCTCGATATCGATTTGATCAATCTCAACAACTGCC
>JBFJVZ010000421.1:0-6498 GCA_041623895.1 Pirellulaceae bacterium
ACTGTTGGCCTACCTGGTGGAGTACGGTATTGCCGGTTCGTTCATCGAAGCAGAGAAGCAAGGTCGAAACATTCGCTTCAAATTGGATTTTTCGTTTCTTCAGCAGTACGAAACCAAACCCGATTACGAGTCCTACGGCGGTCAGGCTTATTTCGTCATTGACGATGATCGCAAGTGCCTGGCGTTGACGTCCGTCCAGGCACCCGGCTCGACCCGCGAGATCGCAGCCAATCCCAATGACGCCGGTTTCCGTCATGCCGAAGACATGATTTTGGCTTCGCTGTATTACTACGTGGTCAGCGGAAAACATCTGGTCGAAATCCATATGGGTTTGAACCTCGTCGAGATCGCGCTATTCAATGCATTCGACGCGAAGCAGCGTTGGAATCATCCGATCCGCATGGCGCTGTATCCGCACCTGTTTGCGCATGAATTGGCTGAAGAATTGACCACCGAGAATTTGTTGGAAGACAACGCGGTCTTTCCTCAGATTTTCGCCACCACGAATTCCGCCTTGATGCGGCACCTGAACGATCGATTCAGCGAATACCAATTGGGGGTTGATGAAGACTTCGAGGGTCGCCAAAAGGTACTGTTGTCCGGACGCAAAGACGAAAAGCTGACTGACGTCCTGCCTCATTCAAGCCTGGTGTGGGAGCTCCAGTATGCCGCGATTTGGCAGCAGTATGCTAAATCCCTCGTCAATGCAGCCTACCAGAGCGACCAGGAAGTTGCCGCGGATGACTGTGTCCAATCGCTATTTGCGGACCTCAGCAAACTGTTTCATCAACCGCTGCCCAGCCGCTACGCTGGACTGGAAACCAAATCCGGATTGGCGAGATTTGTTGCCGATACCTTGCATCACCTGATCATTCGTCACGAAGTCTACGGCACCAGCGGCGTGCGTTTGTCGCTTGATCCGCGGATCAACAAGACTCAGGTTCCCAAGGACGGCGGGCCGTATCCGATTGATGAATGGCGTTCACTCGCCTGCGTTGCGATGGCAACATCGCGAGTTCGTTACACAAAGCTGATGATCAACTTCGAGAATGTCTTCAACGATATCGACGATGAACAGGTGCGTCAGAAATTCCGGCAGGCCCACACGCAGATGAAATCGCAGCTGCAGCAACTGGAAGATCAGTTTACCTCCGACGGTGTCGACAACTATCAGACCTTGCGGTTACTGCCATCGGACCTGGACATCGGAGCCGGGTATTAGTGAGTGCTTATTAGTCTGGGCAACGGATTAGGGTTCCAGTCGCAGCACAAGTTACCGAGACTTCCGGCGGTTCTTCCCTCCGGTTTGAAAACTTTGGCGAGACTTTTCGGCCTTGTTTCTCGCGTTTACTCATTAGGATATGGATCCGCAAATTCCCTCGTCGCTTGGAATCGCGTATAGTTCTGTTAGACCAGTTGGCTCGCAGGCAGGCCCAACCTACCGAACTTGTCTGGAAATCCATCGCAAGAGTTGAAAGTGTGAACGACATTCCGCAATCTTCAGATGCCGACGACGACCTGAGCGTTTCGTCAGCATTTGGGTTGACCGACGTTGGCCGCGTGCGCGAAACCAATCAGGATCAGTTTTTGATTGCGCAGTTGAACAAGTCGATGTTAATCAAGTCGACCAGTTTGGATTTGAATCATCGCTCGCGTTTATTCGGCAATGTGCAAGGTCAACTGCTGCTGGTCGCGGACGGGATGGGTGGTCATGCAGCGGGCGAGCGGGCAAGCAGCCTGGCAGTGGATCATTTGATTGGACGACTTCTCAACAGTGTCCACTGGTTCTTTCGCGTGGGCGATGATTGCGAACAAGGTTTTGTCGAGGCCCTGAAGGAATTGTTGCAGGACGCACACGTGCGGATCTTGCGCGAAGCCTCCAAGAGTTCCGATCAACACGGAATGGGCACGACGCTGACCATGGCTCACCTGGTCTGGCCGCGAATGTACGTGGCTCACGCGGGCGATACACGTTGTTACTTGATTCGCGGCGGCGAGGCTCGACAGTTGACAACCGATCACACGCTTGCCCGGCAATTGGTCGAAGCGGGAGGATTGAATCCGGAAGACGAAGCCAAGAGCCGCTGGAGCAACGTGTTGTGGAATGTGCTTGGCGGCAATCGCGATGGCGGACTGATGGCCGAAGTCCGCAAAGCTGAATTACAAGAAGGTGACACAGTCGTTTTGTGCAGTGACGGATTGCATCGCTACTTGGACGAACAAACGCTAGCGAGGATCGTTGATGAAGAACCCGACCCGCCATCGATCTGCCGGCGGTTGGTCAAGATCGCCAACGAAGCGGGCGGAGAAGACAACATTACGGTCGTCGTCTCCAGGCCCGAACCCGACAAGCACGCCCTTGATGCCGATGAATTGCAAGAAGATGTAAAAATGTCATCAGATGACGTCCCCACCATCGACGAATCCAATCAAGATACCTGGCTCAACGATACCCTTCCCTTGTTCTGAACCTTTTCGGCCATCACCTAGTCATAGTATCGCATGGACGACCTCGGATCAGAAAGCCACACGAACTCCGCAAAGCTAGCCTCGTCAGAAACTGCCACGGATTTCGGCCCACCCAACGTGATTGCGGCTGATTCTGACGTCGTTGATTTGAGCGATCCGCTGGTTGCAGATCAACAAGTGCCCAATGCGGCGATCGAGGACAATGGCTCCGCGGTTCACCGGCGAGGCGAATTAAAACCGCCGGTCGGGATCGTGGCTGCATTTTCATTTGGCCTGTTTTCCGCCGTCGGTTACTCGGCAGCCAATATTGCGCTTCGTCAAAGTGTCGGTGTTGATCCCTTTCTTGTTTCCGCGGTCAAGGCTGCTCCGACGGTGATCGTGCTTGGTCCCGTTTTGGTCTGGATGGTGCTCACCAGCCGCACCATCGCCACCAGCACCAAAATGATTCCCCGCTTTGCTGCCACCGCATTGTTGGCGCAGATTGTCGGTAATGGAGCCTTTCAGATCGCGCTGGGTGTGATCGGACTTGCCGCAGCAGTCCCAATCACGCTTGGCACGCTGATTGTCGGTGGTGCTTTGTTGGGCCGCATCATGCTGGGCGAACCGGTGCGCTTGCGCACCATCATCGCCATGGTCACGCTGATCGCTGCGGTCGTGGTGCTTTCCCTGCCACACGACGGCCCGAGGTTTATTTCGTCAACCAGCGATCTGCCGATTTGGGCGGGAGCCTTGACGGCGGCCGCTTCGGGTGCGGCCTACGCTTTGTTTGGCGTGATGCTGCGGCAGGCATTGACCGGTGGGCTGTCGCCTCCAGCGACGATGTTCATCAGCGGAGTCGTGGGCACGGCTGCCCTTTGGTCGATCGCGATTTGCCGGGTCGGCAGCGACGGGATCGCAGCGATCTCAGCGGATCAATGGGGTGTGATGGCAACCGCAGGGATGTGCAACTTCACAGCTTTTGTGGCGCTGTCGGTCGCACTCAAAGCGCTGCCGGTGGTTGCCGTTAATTTGCTGAACGCATCCCAAGTCGCGATGGCAGCCATCGCCGGCGTCGTCCTGTTCGCCGAACCGGTGACGTGGCCGCTGCTGACTGGGATTGGGCTGACATTCGTGGGCTTAGGGGTCTTGGCAAATCGAAAGAAGAAGTCGTAGCCACCGCTGTCTACGCTTACGCCTTATCCAACAACAATTTGTGTTCGGCGGCCAGGATGTCTTCCAGTTTGGTCACGTGTTCGGGCAAGATTTTCTGACCTGTGACTTGGCTGTAGAAGACTAACGTGATCAGCTGACACAGATCGTTCCAGTGATCGATCAGATCAGTGCTGGGTCGGCCGACGCGAACGATGCCGGTCTTGCCCAGTTGCTTGGCGGCACGAAGCCGATCTCGCGTCGGCGGATGCGTGTCAAAAGCCCGTTGTTTTTCCTTCTCGCTGGCCTCCGCAATTTTCCGCACCACCGACCCCGGCATCGTCTTGCCAATGTGCATCATCAACCGCGGAATGTTGTCCACCAGCACGCCTTGCTGAAACAACATCCTCAAATTGTCGATTGTCACCGCGTAAGCGACACCATACTTCTCGACGGTCGTCATCGATTCCGTAAACGCCTTGCTGCCCGCCAGGTGCACCGCATATTTGTCCGCATCGTATTCCATCTCGCGCGACAACACGCCGCTGATCGCGTGCCCGGCGAATCCGAACCACCACATCATGTGCCGTCCCAGAAAGCCAATCACGTAACTGATCGCCCAGATGAAGCCGGCACCAAACTCTGAGTTCTGCCGAATGTAAGCATCGACTTCGTCACGAATCGTCTTTTCGATCGCGGCGTGAATGAACCAGCCGTTCAAGTTGCGAATCAGATAATGAGCCCGCATGCCGCCGCCCTGGCAGAAGTGCCCGAACTCATGAGCAATCACCGACGCGAGTTGTTCGGCCGAATGCGAGGCAATCAGCGGGACGCCAATCGTCAGCACAAGTTGATTTTTTTGGAATCCTAAAAACCCGCCATCGAAAGATGCTGATGCGTTGTAATCGCAATTCAAATCGATCCGCTTGGGCTTCGGCGCATTGAGCTTTTCGCAAATCTGTTCCACAAAGGCGTACATCACCGGCTGTTCTTCGCGTTTCAGCTGCCAGGTCCCCGGTGGCAAGTGCCGGCCGGAAAACAACATCGACAAGGCAGCAAACACCATGTTGATGACGGGAATCCAAGCGGCCAGCAACAGCACAATTATCGCGATCGCGCCGAAAAAGATCAGCGGATGAAGCAACTCGCCGGTACTTTCACTCCCAAACCAGCGGAGACAGACGTATGCCATCACCAGCGTGCCGATGGTTACCAACCCCACAAACAGTGCGGGCAGAACCAGCATCGTTGTCGCCACCATCGCCAGGCTTCGACCGTAGCGTTCCGAACGCTCGATCGGCTCGATCTGTTTTCCGAACGAGGCAGCAATTTGCTTGGTGGTCAGCTTGGCACCGACCGCGTAGGCATTTCGCTGCAGTTGGCTTTGGACGGCCGCATCAATCGAAGCGGTGGCGCTGTTTAGTACGTCACCGAAGTCGACTGCTCCCGACTGCCTAGCCAGTGGATCAGCCGCAGCGGCCGCCAGTGGATCTGGCGCCGCCAGTGGATCGACCGCGGGTCGTGGCGCCGGTGCAGCAAAATCGGGCAAGCCATCAAAGGCCCCGCTACCGGCAGCTTGAGACGGCGTGCCGGTCGCCTTTGTCAACGGTTGCCGCGGCGTTGCCGCACGCGGTTTGCCGGCGGCCTTTGCTCGCGGTTTCGTTTGGGCGGCGGTTGTTGTCTTCGTCGCTTTTTGTTTGGCAGTTGCTGCCTGAGGGGGCCTGGCTGCTTGTGACTTTGCTGCAGCGAGTTGCTGCGGCTGCGCCGTTAGCTTTGGTTTGGCTTGGGGAACCATCATCATGGTTTGACACTTACCGCACTTCACTTTCTTACCGGCTGCAGCCGGCTGAGTTTGTAGCAGGTGGCCGCAACCGGGGCATTTGAAACGGATCATGCGAGATTCCCCAAAAACCAAGACAAGATCGCAGGGCGATTATTCACAATCGTAATGCCTGGCCCTGGAAATTGCGAACCTTCCAAGAAAGGTAGGCCAGGACCAGTCCTGGCAATCATCTGCGGTCCGCCGTCAATCAAACAGCGATCGTGGCTGCGGCGCGGTTTCGACGGGCTGGACGCAGGCCGGATCATCGTTCTTGGGGCTGTTGACGCGTCGCGACACGGCAATCGGCTGCAGCAAACGATCATCCGCGGGCGCCAAAATTGCTTTCAGCTTTTCCGCGTCACGAAAACCGGGATCGAGCCAGATATCGAAAGCAGCCTCATCTACAAAAACTGGCATGCGATCGTGAATCTTGCTAGTGGCGCGGTTGGCGTCGGTGGTGATGATGGTGCAAGAAACCAGCGGCTGATCGTCCGAGCCAAGTTTCTTGTTGACTTCCCAAAGTCCCGCCATGGCGAGCATGCCGTGATCGGGTCGTTCGATCAAGTAAGGTTGTTTGCCATCCTCGGTCTTCATCCATTCGTAATAGCCATCGGCGGGAATCAAGCACCGCCGCGAGGCAAAGGCGCGTTTGAACGACGGCTTGCTGTCAACGGTTTCCCCGCGCGCGTTGATCATGCGGTTGCCGATCGCCAGATCATCGGCCCAGGAAGGAATCAGCCCCCAGCGCGCCAAAAAGATACTGCGATCTGCTCCCGTCTCGCCCCGCGCGACGCAGGGAATCAGTTGAGTCGGTGTGATGTTGTAACGGGGTCCACGATCGACTTCGGCAGCGATGCTGGCGACCTGTTCCGGCGCCATCTCGGGCAAGAACATTTGGCACCAGCTAGCCGAAGGAGTCCGCAGAGTGAATCGTCCGCACATGAGATGGATTTAGGCCCGGCTCCCGCTGGGCGATCGATGGCAAGAAGGCGGCCCAGCGGGAGCCGGGCCAACGTTTTGCGCAATTGTAGCGTTCTCGATCAGGCAAAACGCAACACAAAAAAGAAAGCGTTGCGGGC
>JBFJVZ010000422.1:0-6473 GCA_041623895.1 Pirellulaceae bacterium
ACTTTAGGGTAGCCGGATTCGCCAGAATTCGGTTCGTTCCAAGATACCCCGAAGTCTGGCGACATCGGCTACGACCACCACCCTAAGATTGAATCTGGACAAAGCACTGGAGCAATTTCATCATTGATGTGGGATCATCGGTAGGCCAGGTCCTGGCGCCTTATTGCCAGGACAAGTCCTGGCCTACGAGATATCTGAAAATGCGCTAGAGCAACAATCATGAAGAAGAACCGCAGAGCGGTGGCAGCTGATAGCCTGGGCTGAACCAAGGAGCGACAGCGAAGTTGGTCTAACCCCAGGAAAACGATCCGTAGAAAAACGTTCCCCGCTGCGGCGCAGATACCGCTACGATGGTTTCCGCTGCCCGCCGACTTCAGCTGCAGCGATGAATCGAGATCCAACACACGTCTACCCACCCGATCCATCACATGGCCGCTATCGACTGGATCATTCTTTTTATTTACGCCGCATCCACGATCGGATTGGGATGGTATTTCGGCCGCAGGCAGCGGGATACCAGCGAGTACTTCGTGGGCTCGCGAAAGATGAACCCCGTTCTGATCGGCATCTCGCTATTTGCCACACTGTTGAGCACGATCAGTTATTTGGCCATCCCCGGCGAGGTGCTTGGCAAGGGCCCCATCTACATGACCAATTACCTTGCCTATCCGTTTGTGTATTTGGTCATTGCAGTCGTCATTCTGCCGGTCTACATGCGGCAGCGCGTAACCAGCGCCTATGAGTTGCTGGAACAGCGACTGGGCTTGAGCATTCGGCTGTTGGGCGCGGTGATGTTTCTGATGCTGCGTCTGGTCTGGATGTCGCTGCTGGTGTTCCTGACAGCCAAGGCAATCGCGATCATGATTGGGGTCGGCGACGAGATGGTCCCTTGGATTGTTCTGGTCACGGGAATCTTTGCGGTCACCTACACCTCCCTGGGCGGGCTTCGCGCCGTTGTCGTCACCGACCTGATGCAGACGATTCTGCTGTATGGCGGCGCCCTGTTGGTGATTGGGACGGTCACCTGGAAAATGGGCGGCTTCTCCTGGTTTCCAACCGAGTGGCAAGATGATATCTGGGACGAACAACCTGTATTCAGTTTCGACCCGTCCACGCGTGTGACCGTTGTTGGATCGATCCTGTCGGTGTTTTTATGGACGGTCTGCACCTCGGCGGGAGACCAGGTTTCGGTGCAACGCTTCATGGCGACCCAAGATGCCCGCGCCGCTCGCCGCGCGATTGCGATGCAACTGATCGTTGCCTTCATTGTCGGCGCGACACTCGGTTTCGTGGGCATCGCGCTGCTGGGATTTTTTCAGGCCAACCCGGATCTGCTTCCCGGCGAAGGCTCGCTGAAAGCACAGGCGGATCAAATGTTTCCGCACTTCATCGCCGCGCAGCTGCCGCCGGTTGTCACCGGTTTGGTGGTGTCAGGACTATTCGCAGCGGCGATGTCCAGTATTGACTCGGGAGTCAATTCGATCACCGCCGTGGTGATGACGGACTTTCTGGATCGATTCGGGCGAAAGCCGGACACGGAGGCAAAACACTTGCGACTGGCCCGCTGGTTGGCTGTCGGCATCGGAACGGTGGTTGTTCTGCTGAGCACTTTTATGAAATACATTCCGGGCAACTTCATGGCGGTCACCAACAAGACCGTTAATCTGCTGACCGTGCCAATCGCCTTGCTGTTTTTTTTCGCGTTGTTTGTGCCCTTTGCCCATGCCAAGGGCGTCTGGATTGCCACCGCGGCGAGCGTCACGGCAGCTGCATTGGTCGCGTTTTCGAGGGTATTTTTTGGTCCCGATCCGGAAACCGGTCTCGATCCGATTAGCTTTCAGTGGATTTCACCTGCGGCGTTGGCCGTTGGCGTCGGGGTCGGTCTTGTCATCTGTACACTGTTCCCCAAGAAGCGGTAAGTTTTTGACCTCCAACTGCCGCATTAACCTTAGAGCCGTAAACACAGTCGATGAGAAAAAGTAAAACGCTCGCTCGCATTCGCAGCCGCGAAGTCATTCGCACTTGTGTGATGGGGCACTACATCCCGGCGTATGTGTATCACGCGGCGCGGGCTGGCTACGACTGCATTTGGCTTGACTTGGAGCACCGCGCGCTCACGATCCACGAAGTCGAAGCGTTGTTGGTGCACTCGCACTTGCACGATATCGACATCATGGTGCGACCGCCGACGTTGGAAAAAACAGGTCTTTATCGTTACTTGGAGGACGGTGCGGCTGGCTTGCTGATTCCACACGTCTCCACCGCAGAGAAAGCAAAGATGCTGGTCGACGCGGTCAAGTTTCCACCGCTTGGCGACCGCGGCCTCGACAATGCAGGACTGGATGCCGATTTTCACATTCACGATGCCGACCAGTATGTCGCCTGGGCAAATCACGAAACCTTTCTTTGCGTTCAGATCGAAACTCCGGAGGGAGTGCGTAACGTGGAGTCGATCGCGGCTGTCAAAGGAGTGGACATGGTTTTCGTCGGTCCCGGCGATCTTGGACTGCGGCTGCGGCAAAGCGGAGAGATGACGTTGGACGAGGCCTGGGAACGGGTTGCCGCTGCCTGCAAGCAACATGGTGTCGCCTTTGGAGGCCCCACGATGCCTGTTCATGAGATGCAGAAACGCAAAGACCAGGGAGCGCAGTTGTTAGTCAATAGCAGCGAGTTCCATGCCTTCTCAACCGCCCTCGCTAAAGACGTTCGACAATTCGATGAGCTTACTTGAACTGATTCGACTTGACGGCAAGCAAGCCCTGGTCACCGGAGCAGGACGCGGTATCGGACAAGGCTGTGCACTGGAATTAGCCCGCTGCGGAGCCGATTTGATTCTTAACGATCGCCCCGGCAGCGAAGATCTGCAACAGACCGCGGAACAGATTCGCGCCATGGGGCGGAGCTGCTGGACAATCGAAGCCGACGTGTTCTCTGCAGCGGGCTGCGCGGCACTTGTCAGCAGCGCTATCGAGCAAGCCGGCGCGGTTGACATCCTGATCAGCAATCCTGCCTACGGAAAACGCGGCAGTCTGCTTGAATTCTCCGCCGCCGATTTCGATAAAGTGGTCGATGCCACTTTCAAATCCGGATTTCACATCAGCCGGGCCGTAGCGCGCGAGATGGTCGGGCGAGGCAAGGGCGGAAAGATTCTGTTTATCAGCAGCGTGCAGGCCGTGATGCCGTTTGCAGACAACGCGCCCTACGGAGCCGCCAAGGCAGCTTTGAACCATTTCACAACCAGTTTGGCGGTCGAGCTGTTTGCTGATCGAATCAATGTCAATGCGATCGAGCCCGGCTGGATCGACACGCCGAACGAACGGATCACGTTTTCTGATCAAGTGATCGAAGCAGCCGGCGCAAAACTTCCTTGGGGACGCATGGGCAGCCCCGCGGATATTGGCCGCGCCGCCGCTTTCCTGGTGTCCGCGGCGGCCGACTACATCACCGGCGCGGTTCTACCAGTTGATGGCGGCTTTCGTTTCAAAGACATGCGGGCAGGCTAGACCAATTTCATCATTGATGTGGGATCATCGGTAGGCCAGGACTTGTTCTGGCGCCTTATTGCCAGGACAAGTCCTGGCCTACGAGCGAACTTCAGATCCCCAGGATCTCGAATCCGTCGCGGTGAATCAGTTGCTCGATCTGCTCTTGATCGAGCCGCGGAAGATTGGTCCCCTCGACCATCTCGTTCAGCTTTCTCAAACCAGCCATCGAATCGTTTACGGTCGTGAAGGGATAGTCGGATCCGAACAACAGTTTGTGCCAGACTCCATACTCTTGCACCAGCATCAAACTGTTGTAAAGCTGCCACGGCCGGTAGTGCAGCGCGCTGATGTCGGCATACACATTGGGGTGCTTGCGGATGGTCACCACGCACTCGCCTTCGTAGGGATGGCTGAGGTGGGCGAGCACAAACCGGATCTCAGGATGCCGCGTGGCAACCGTATCGATCAATCGCGGCAGCGTAAATTTCAGCGGCGCTTGACGCACAAAAGTTGTCCCGGTGTGCAACAACACTGGCAGCCTCCGCCGGGCAGCATAGTCCCACAAAGGTTCCAGCCTCTCGTCGTCCACGCCGAATCCGGCATACATCGGCAGCAACTTCACGCCGCATAAACCGAGCTCTTCGTGACCACGACGCATTTCCTGCTCCCACCCCTGCTGGGTCGGGTCCAGCGAAAGAAAACCTGCCAGCTGTTCGGGATCCTGCGCGACGTAGTTGGCGACGTAGTCATCATCAACCCACAAACCGCTCAAACGCGCCTTGCCGCCGAAGACAACGGTCCGCGTCTGTGGCGGAGCGGTCTTGCGGTAGTCCTCCCAGCGAATCGTCAAATCCACCGTTTCTCCCGCTTTGGCCGCGGACGCTTGGCGAATAAAATCGTCGTCAAAAGCTTCCGGAAAAGGCCAGGCATGGCTATGAATGTCAGTGATCATACCAACTTCTCACTTGCGTAGTCGGTCATCATGGATTCCGCTTAGATCATCGTTTCACGCAACGCCGTAGAGGCGCGGCAGTTCACCGTTTAACGCGACGCCGCAGGCGAGGCGGTCTTGTTCTGAGCACAAGCATCACAAGAGTATCGATTCATCTGCCATGCCCGACCAGCCCAGCATCCTGATCATTGGCGTCGGCTCGATCGGCGAGCGTCATCTTCGCTGTTTCCAAACGACCGGCCGTTGCACGCTGGCACTTTGCGAACCGATGCCCGATCGCCGTGGCGAGGTCGCGGAGCGCTACCAGGTCAATGGATACGCTTGCTGGGAAGAAGCCTTGCAGAAAGAAGACTTTTCCGCAGCCGTCATCGCCTCGCCGGCTGCCTGGCATATTCCCACCGCGCAAGCGCTTACCGAGCGTGGACTCGATTTGCTGATTGAGAAACCCTTGAGTCTGAATACTGTGGGAGTGTCGCGGCTTGCCGAGACGATCGAAAAAAAAGGTACCCGTGTCACGGTGGGATTCATCTACCGCGGGCTGCCCGCCCTGCAGCACATGCGCGCCGCCGTGCTATCGGCAGAATTCGGCCGCATCGTGCAAATCCAAGTGCATTCGGGACAACACTTCCCATTTTACCGGCCAGCCTACCGCGAGATCTATTATGCCGATCCAGCGCAAGGTGGCGGGTTGATTCAAGATATGCTTCCCCATCACCTGAATGCGGTCGAGTGGTTCGCCGGTCCCGCCACCAAGGTCGTCGTCGATGCCTCGCACGAAGTTCTGCCGGGAGTCGACGTCGAAGACACGGTCAACCTGCTCACCCGCCACGGCGATGTCATGGCCAGTATCAGTTTGAATCAGCACCAACCGGTGAACGAGTTTGTGATCACGGTGCTGTGTGACCAAGGTGCCGCACGCTGGGAGCTGAAAGACCAGCGTTGGCTGTCAGCCAAGGAAAACGGCGGTGAGTGGACGGTGCAAGAGTCCTTTGTGCACGAGCGGGATGACTATTACATTCTGCAGGCGGGCGCGTTTCTGGATCTGATGGAAGGCAAAGCAGATCCACTCTGTTCGCTGGGTGACGCAATCGACACACTTAAGTCAACGCTGGCAATTCTCCAGTCCAGAAAATCGGGGACTTGGGTGACGGTCAACGAGAACAACGCGTAAGTTCACCGGCGATTAATTCAATGAGCGAACCCACCATTGACGAACTGTTTGACCTGACCGGTCGCGTCGCTTTGATCACCGGGGCCTCCGGCTGGCTCGGCAGCGCCATGGCCGCGGCACTGGCCGAGGCGGGCGCGGACGTGGTGGTGGCGAGCCGCGATGCCGAACGGGGAAAACTGGCTGCTGCCAAGCTTGCTGCGGATAAAGGAAATCGGCATCACGTCGTCGTACTCGATCAACTTGATGACCAATCAATCCAGAACGGTTTCGCTGCAGCGGTCTCGGCAGCCGGCAAGGTCGACATCCTGATCAACAATGCTCACGCCGCCGACGCGCACGACCTGACCAATGTCACCGCCGAACAGTTCAACCGAGTCCTCGCCAACGCTACCGGATGGTTTTTGCTCGCCCGTCAACTACGGGACCATGTCGTCGGGCGCGGTGCGCCAGGCAGCATCGTCAACATCGGTTCAATGTACGGGCAGGTCGGTTCGTATCCGGACAGCTACGAAGACATCTGCGCCGCCAGTCCCGTGTCGTATCACACGCTCAAAAGCGGCATCATTCACATGACGCGTCACCTTGCTGTCTATTGGGCTCGTGACCGTATTCGTGTGAATTGCCTCAGCCCGGGACCGTTTCCCAGCCCTCAGGCTCCGCCCGGATTGGCCGAACGGCTGGAAACGAAATCGCCATTGGGCCGGATGGGGCAGCCCTACGAATTGAAAGGTGCCTTGTTGTTGCTGGCCAGTGGTGCCGGCAGCTACATCACTGGCCAAAACCTGACAGTCGACGGCGGCTGGACAGCATGGTGAGCTATCGTCGTCGATCGCTCCGCGATCGAACGTTTTGTTTTCATTCCGAC
>JBFJVZ010000423.1:0-6469 GCA_041623895.1 Pirellulaceae bacterium
GATTCAATCTTAGGGTGGTGGTCGTAGCCGATGTCGCCAGACTTCGGGGTATCTTGGAACGAACCGAATTCTGGCGAATCCGGCTACCCTAAAGTCAAAAGTTGACACGCCGCGTTATGAGGGGCTGCTGCCGGGTGTGTAGAATCGAGTGATCCTGCTCTGCCTTGGTTTTTATGCGACCGAGCCAATACGACTTGCCATGACGCCCGATCAGCACGCTCACGTAAAAGAATTGTTCCTCAAGGCCCGGGAACTCGGTACGGAACGACGCGAAGAATTCCTACGACAGCAATGCGGTGAAGACACCGACCTGTTTCACGAAGTCACCTCGCTGATCAAGCATGATTCTGCCGACACAATCCTGACGCGGACCGACAAGCCGCCTTTCTATCCGCTGCAGCAAGTGGGCCGGCCGCCCGGTCGTGTACTGAGCCGAATTGAATCCGCGGCGTATCGAATCCTGCGGATTGTTTTGGGAAAACGCTCCAGCCGTTGGGTTGCTATTGCGGTCGCGCTGCTGCTGCTGGCCGCACTGGCAATGTGGACGCACCGGGGAATGAAGCAGTCGTCGCAGTCAATCGCAGCATCTGAACTGCAAACCATTCTCAGCGCTGATGTGACGGCATTGGAGTTGTGGATCGAAGAAAAGAAAAAAGACGTGCGATTGTGGTCGTCCCAGCCGGAAATCAAGCAGGCTGTTGTCGAGTTGGTGGAAATCGCCGGCGCGGGAGGTGATGCAAATTCTCTACGCTCGGCCCCGGCGCTGGAGAATTTGCGCAGCGAGCTGGAACAGTTCGATCGAATTGTCGGCCGACCTGAAAGGGATGCGCTGATATCACGCGACGGTCTTGTTCTGGGTGCCGGCGAAGACGAAATGGTCGGCTTTCAGTTGCCCGCCGAAATCATTGCTGCCCTAGTTCCGGTTTTTCAAGGTCAAACACTGTTTCTGAAACCGCGGCCCGATCCAGCATTCGATTCGCATGCCGATGATCTGAAGCAAGCCTTGCTGTACGTCGTGGCGCCAATCACCCGAGATGATTCCGGTCGCAATGAAATCGTTGCTGCCGGTGCCTTCGGGTTTCCCGCGGAAGATGAATTTAGCAAGATTTTGTCGGTCGCTCGCCAAGGTCAATCGGGTGAAACCTACGCGTTCAACCACACCGGGTTGCTGCTTAACGAAAGCAGATTTGACGAGCAGTTAAGAGCGAGCGGCTTGCTCCCCCAAGATCCCACATCGCGATCAATCCTGCGAATTGAAATCCGCGACCCCGGCGGCGATCGCAGCAAGTGGAAGGCCTCTTCACTAGAAGCCGCCGAACGTCCGCTAACCGCACTGGCAGCCAAGGCGATCGCTGCTGGTCGTAAAGCCAGCGAGCGCGAGCAGCAGGGAGTAATCCTCCAGCCCTACCGGAATTATCGGGGTGCAGAGGTCATTGGTGCCTGGAAATGGTTGCCAAAGTATGCGATGGGTGTGGCCAGCGAAGTCGAGGTGCAAGAACAATTTGCGCCGTTGCGGTACCCACTGATTGCCGAATGGATTCGTTTTGGCATGCTGGCCGGCTGCGTGGTGCTACTGTTGGCAGCGGCCAGCTGGATTGTCTTGCTGGGCCGCGATGTAGTCGAAGCGCGGCGGCTTGGTCAGTACACGTTGCAAGAAGTGATCGGCAAAGGCGGGATGGGCGTGGTCTATCGAGCACAGCATGCTTTATTACAGCGTCCAACCGCCATCAAGTTGCTCCGTCCCGAAGCGATCAACGACGCCTCCATGGCTCGATTTGAGCGAGAGGCTCAGTTGGCCAGCGAGCTGACACACCCCAATACCGTTGACATTTTTGACTTCGGACGGACTCCCCAGGGGTCGTTTTATTGTGTGATGGAATATCTGCAAGGTCGCACGTTGGAAGACCTGGTGAGCACGGAAGGTCCGTTGCCGGCAAACCGCGTGGTCAATTTTCTCTCGCAGATTGCCGGTTCACTGCAGGAAGCGCACCAGCACGGCATCGTGCATCGAGACATCAAGCCTTCCAACATCATGCTGTGCCAGCAAGGTGGAATCCCCGATTTTGTCAAAGTGCTGGACTTCGGCCTCGCCCGACCCGTCCACCGCTCGGGCGATCATGACCTCACGCGGCCGGGCTTGATTGCGGGCACGCCTCCGTACGTGGCGCCCGAGCGAATTACCGATCCAAGCATCATCGACCCACGTTCCGATCTTTATTCGTTCGGTGCCGTCGGTTTCTACCTGCTGACCGGTCGAAACGCGTTCCAAGCAGAAAAAGGCGAGGGGCTGATTCAGCAAATCATGACGGCTAGCCCGCCTGCTCCCTCCGATGTCACCAGCCACGAGATCCCTGCCGAATTGGATCGCCTCGTCGTGCGGTGTCTGGCCAGGGACGTCGAAGATCGGCCAGCCTCGGCTCACGAAGTTCTGATCACCATCGCAAAAATCAACGCGGATCTCGTGCATCCTGCAGGTTGAATTGGTTTCTTTGCGAGGTGACATGCAGCCCAACGATTAAGATGAGACTGGCAACGGACCAGCGCCTGAGACGTTTTCGATGTTCCCAGTCCTCTCGATCACCGCGGAAGAATTGATTGATGTACATACCCCTACGCTTGCCCCCGGTTTCAAAACTCTGTTGCTCTTCTGTGCGAGGGCGGAAAGTATGCAAATGCCGCCCGCAAGTGTTCAACATAATTATCGTGTCGCTGGTAGTGGGTGGGATGGTGATGTCAGCAGCTAAACCAGCTCTTGCGGGCGGTCCCTACGATCGACCTTCCGGTGATCCGCATCAAAGCCGTTCGACGGTCATCGCCACTGGCGGCATGGTTGCCACCAGCCAACCCTTAGCCGCCACAGTGGGACTGGATATTTTGAAAGCAGGCGGCAACGCAGTCGATGCCGCGATCGCAACCAACGCCATGCTCGGGCTGGTCGAACCGATGAGCTGCGGAATCGGTGGCGATTTGTTTGCGATCTACTGGGATGCCAAGACAGGTACCTTGCACGGACTCAATGCCAGCGGCCGCAGTCCCTATGCGATCAACCGCAAAGTCTTTGCCGATCAACAACTCGACGAGATACCGTTGCAGGGACCGCTGTCATGGTCCGTACCCGGCTGTGTCGATGGCTGGTTCGAGCTTCACGATAGATTCGGAAGTAAGAGTTTTGCTGAAATCCTGGCCCCGTCGATTGAGTACGGCCGCAACGGTTTTCCCGTGACCGAGATCATCGCTGGTTATTGGAAGGGCGGCGAAAAAGCGTTTGCAGACTATCCCGATTCGGCATCCACGTATCTGATTGACGGTCGCGCACCGGCCGAAGGTGATATCTTTCGAAACCCGAATCTGGCCCGTTCCTACGAATTGATTGCCAAAGCAGGACGCGATCAGTTCTATCGTGGGTCGATAGCCCAGCGGATCGTCGAATTCAGCGATGCCAACGGCGGTTACTTTTCTAGCAAGGATTTTGCCGACCACCGTTCCAACTGGGTTGATCCCGTTTCCAGCTCGTATCGCGGCTTCGATGTCTGGGAGTTGCCACCCAACGGGCAAGGCATCGCGGTCCTGGAGATGCTGAACATTTTGGAGGGCTACGACATTGCGAGTATGGGTCCGCTGAGCCCGGACTACCTGCATCTGTTTATCGAAGCAAAGAAGTTGGCTTTCGCCGATCGGGCCAGGTTTTATTCAGATCCGGACTTTAACGATTTGCCCATCAAACAACTGATCTCCAAGTCCTACGCCGAAAAGCAGCGGAGTCGGATCGACGTCCAAAAGGCGGCTAAGGATGTCGAGGCGGGCGATCCCAAACTCCAGCACGGTGACACCGTCTATTTGACGGTCGTCGACAAGGATCGCAATTGTTGTTCATTGATCCAAAGTAACTTTCATGGATTTGGATCCAAGGTGACTCCCGGCGATCTGGGCTTTGTAATCCAGAACCGCGGCGCGCTGTTCGCGCTGGATGAAAATCATCTCAATCGCCTGGAGCCGCACAAACGCCCCTTTCACACGATCATTCCCGCGATGGTTACCAAGAACGGCAAACCTTGGTTGTGCTTCGGTGTGATGGGAGGCGATATGCAGCCGCAAGGTCACGTGCAGATCTTGGTCAACCTGATTGATTTTGGCATGAATGTTCAAGCCGCCGGCGATGCCCCGCGAATTCGCCACGTTGGATCACAACAACCCACCGGCAAACCCGCTGAAGCCGGCGGCACGGTCAACGTGGAAAGCGGAATCGCCGAACAGGCGATCCGGGGGCTGCTGGACAAAGGTCACAAGATCGCTCGAGTCAAAGCTGGAGGGTTCGGTGGCTACCAGGCGATCCGCATCGACTGGCAACGCGGGACCCTGCACGGAGCGACCGAGTCCAGAAAAGACGGTGTGGCGGTGGGATACTGAGCCCATTTTCGATCGACATATCATGGTTGAAAATGCGCTAACTAATGACCCCACTCGCCGGCGGGCAGTTCCGCCGCCAGCCGTTTCATCGACTGATCCAATTGCTGCATGAACTCTTTTTTGTTCAATCCCGTTTCGATTGGCTCGCCGATGACAATGTCGCAAAAAAACGGCACCAAGATCGCTTCCCCTTTTGGCAGCGCCTTGCCCAATCCACGCATGAAGACCGGAATCACCGGCACTTCGGGATGACGGCGAGCCAGGTGAGCGACTCCCGTCTGTAACTCCGCCATTGTTTCCGGTTCGCCGCGAGTGCCTTCGGGGAATAGCAGCACAATGTCGTTCGCCTCCAGGGATTCCGAAATCGGCTCCAGCGGATGTTTGCCGTCTTTGTCACGCTTGGTTTGTTTGCGATCGATCGGAATGATGCCGACGATTCGCGTGGCAAACCAACGACGAAGCGGACGAGTCAGAAAGTAATCTGCAGCGGCAACCGGTCGAACATGCCGTAAACGACGGAGTCCCAGCACATTCATCAAGGCAAACACGTCCAGGTGACTGTTGTGATTGGCAACAATGATTGCCGGACCCTGCTGCGGCAGAAATTCTCCTCGCCGCATGTTGGTGCCCAACACAATCATCATCAACGGGCGAATGATGATCGCGAAAAACAGTGTGCGCAGCCAGTGATTCATACTGCGGGCGATCAGCCGTAAGTGTAATAGATGAAGTGAAAGAACAGCGGAGCGGTAAACACTAACGAATCAACCCGATCCAACACTCCACCGTGGCCGGGCAGTGTGGCGCCAAAGTCTTTGATCCCCAAGTCACGCTTCAAAGCCGACATGCAGAGATCGCCGACGAATCCGGCAAAGGCAATGATAACCCCTGCGAGCAAGGATCGCTGCCAATCCATTAGCGTCAAGCGCGGCCCGATCAGCATCCCAACAACAATCGTGCTGGCAGCACCGCCAATGAAGCCGGCGTAGGTTTTGCCGGGGCTGACCGTGGGGGCGACTTTGCGGCGACCGAGTGTCTTGCCCCACAGGTACTGAAAGATGTCATTCAGCTCCGTCATCAAAACCAGGAACAGCAGCAACCCGGGACCTGGAAATGCTTCCCCAATCTTCGATGGGAACTCGCCTGTCAGACGCGGCGGCACGATGTCACCCGGATGAAACACCAGCAGGATCGCCGCGTGCGAAAGACTGAACACGGTCACCATCAGAGCCCAATGCAGCGTTCCCGCCGCCCGCAAGAAACCCTCGGTGTGGCCAATCAAAATCATCCGCGTCGGCAGGGCCACAAACATCATTACCGGAATGAACACGATGAACATTCCGTACCAGCTGGTCGCCGCAAAGTAGTATTGGCCGATGATGGACGCGTAGGCGTAGAACAGCACGCGGCGGTCCGCTCGCCGCGTTGGCGTCATGGAAAGAAATTCTTTCAGGGCAAGAAAACTGACGAAGGCCAGAAACCAGACCGCGGAAGTCGGCGAGGGAACCAGTGCAATGACAAACAAGCCGACAATCACCCACCACGTGCGAACCCGGCTGACAAGCTCGCTCCAGTCGCCTTCTGTTCGCACCCGCACGAGCACAATCACGACCACGGTTGCCACCGCAAGTGCCGCAACAATCGCGGTCAGCGACGTCCAAACTTCGGGTGCCAGGTGTTCCATGTCGGTAGATTGTACGCTTAGATATCGAAGGTCGGCGACCACAGGAACCTAGCGAACTAGAGCCTGCAAAGGCAGCTCGGACGCGCAGCATGCCTCGACCGCTTTTTCCCGGCACAGTTAACTGAAAACAGACCGCTGGGAGTTGCCAATCCTGGATCTGACCGCGCCGACAACTAAACAATTGAATCAGGCGACAGAGTTTATTCAACAGCACCAACAGGCCGGTGTGCTGGTACACTGCAAGGCGGGTTATTCGCGTAGCGCGGCAATCGTGGCGGCGTGGCTGCTGAGAACAAATCGGGCTGCATCAACAGAGCAAGCATTTCAGATGCTGCGGTCGGCTCGACCCACGATCGTCATCCGTCCGGAGATTCGGGC
>JBFJVZ010000424.1:0-6465 GCA_041623895.1 Pirellulaceae bacterium
GCCTGCGTGTCGCGGTCGAATGCAATACACGTTCTGCGTGTAGCGCGAGATGACAAAGAACTCCCCGGACGGTGTGACCGCAATGTCAACCGGCGTAGAGATCGATGCAAATTTGTCGACAAACGTAACCTTGTATGTATCCCCGGATTTTTCGAGTTTCAGACGCCATATCGCATGTTGCATAAAGTCCGCTATGTAAATGCAATTACGATACTCCTCAGGCAATGCTTGCGATGTTGCGTACGTCAAGCCGAGAAAGTTCCATTCATGTTCGCCCACGAGTATCGGATCACGAAAACCATCTGATTCGACGGAGGCGTCGTTGGGAACGACGTAGGGATGCCCGTAGTGCGCGCCTTGGACAAGGTGATTAAGCTCATCCCCGAAATTTTCGTCGACGTCGTTGTCGGTCACGAACAACTCTTTGTCGGGACCGATCACGATGCCAAATGGATTGCGAAATCCTCTGGCGAACACCTCGGTCTTTGAAAAATCCGGACTGACCTGCAGCACAACTCCTCCCCAGGGATGTTCGTCGAGTGTCCGATCCCCGGCACTGGCGTTCGCAATAAAAAAACTTCCATCCTCGGCGAACACAATCCCGTTGTTCTGATGCATCGTCTCCGGCCCCCGAGCGCCCGGCAAACCGGTGACAACGTCGTCGGCAAACTCGAAATAGCCGTCACCATCGACGTCCCGCAGCCGCGTCACCGCTCCCGTGCTCTCGTAGGCGATTGTTCCCTGAGTCGCTTGTGAATAAATTCCCGACCTGGAGACAAACAATTCGCCATTCCGCTCCGCAAGTCCGTAGCAGCGCATCAAAAGCGGTGAATCGGCCACGATCTTCTTGTCATACTTGCCCGTTGCCTCGTTTCGGGACAGCCCAACGATGCCCCCACCCATGGTACCCGCATTCTCAAAATAATCGTAACTGACGTAGACTTTGCCCGTGTCATTGACCGTCACCCGAATGGGCGCAAACTCGAGGTCGGCAACCTTTTCGATGACAAAGCCTGACGCGTGCATCCGCACGGCGGGATCGCGCTGGATTCCGCGAATCTCCTTCCAAATGAACGCCTGGCTGCAAAGCACGACGCCGATGACAGATGTCACCAGAACGACTTGCGCAAGACCATACTGGATCGTTCGGCGGCGAACCTTGTCGCTACTGAAATGAGATCGATCGGTCAGACGGGTGACCCACACCAGCGCAGCGGCCACGCCCAATCCCAGTGACACCACGGCACTGAAATCTCGCTCCCGGGCCAAGAACCAGAGGAGTCCAAAATAGCTGTCCCCCGGTTTGAGATAGAACCCCACCACGGTAGTGGCCACGATCGCGACCAGCGCGACGACCACTGCGCCCAGCGATGAAGCTCGTCGCGACCGCAACAGTTCAGCAACGGCAACAAACCCGACGACGAGCGTGTAGCTGGTTAAAAAGAGGCACAGATCGGCTGCATTCATGTCTGCTAATCTTCAACGGTAGATCAATTCAACTGCCCAATGCACGTGACCGAAACGGTTCAGGCCCGTTCGATTCGACGAAAATCTCGCGGAACTGTTAGCTGCTGGGATTCCCAAAGTCGGCGATAAAGTGCACAGTCGCGCAACAGTGCTTCGTGCGGACCAAACCCGACACACCTGCCGCGGTCCAGCACCAGCAAACGGTCGGCGTTGCGCAACGTCGATAGCCGGTGAGCAACGACGAAGCTTGTCCGCGCCTCGAGCAGGTGTTCGATTGCCTCCTGGACATGCACTTCGGCCACGGAGTCGAGACTGGAGGTGGCCTCATCGAGTAACAGAATCGGGGCGTTTTTTACAAAGGCTCGTGCCACATTAATCCGTTGCGCCTGGCCGCGTGAGACGCCCCGGCCACCGATTCCGATTTGCGTATCGTAACCCTCCGGAAGACGGAGAATCTCCTCGTGAATAAAGGCCGCGCGTGCGGCCTCTTCCGTTTCCAAGTCGGATGCGGACGGCCGCCCGCAGCGGATATTCTCGCGAACCGTTGTGGAAAACAGAAAAGGCTCCTGCGCCACAATGGCAACTTGTTGATAGATGTCATTCAAGCGAAGATGCCTGAGATCGCGCCCGTCGAATAGCACGCGGCCCGAAGAGGGGTCGTACAGCCGGATCATCAGGTTCAGCAGCGTCGTCTTGCCGGCTCCCGACGGACCGACAATCCCAATCGTTTCGCCCGCCTTGACCGAGATCGAAAGCTCGCTCAACACGTCCGTGTCTCCGTACGCAAAGCCAACGTTGTCGCAAACAATTTCGCGGGGTGGGGATGTTAGCGGCTGGGCATCAGGGCATTCCTGAATTTCAGGCTCCGTTTCCAGGAATTCGACGATCCGCCCCAGGGACGCGCGATACTCAAAGATTTGCAGATACTGCTGGTGCATCAAGTTCAAGGGCGTATGCATGACGCGAATGGCCATCACAAAGGCCAACAACGAGGGCCAGGTCAGCGTTCCGTCAATGACTTGAAATCCGCCGACGAGCACGACAATAACGACGCTCAAGCCGGCCAGAGATTCCATTCCCACACGCCCCAAGGCTTGCAGTCGGGCCACAGAAATTAACTCGTCAAAGTAAGCATGCCCTTTTTCCAGACCCATCCGCGTCTGGATTTCCTCACCGTGATACGTCTTGATGACGCGCATCCCCTTGAGGATCTCCAGAATCATGTCAAACAGGACATACCCTGTCGTGCGTACGGTATAGGAGCGGGCGCGCAGCCGTTGCGCTACCAGAAAAATCGGCAACGATACGACAGGCAGCACCAGTAACACCCACATGGCCAACGAAGGGCTCATGCTGGTGGCGACGGCCAACAACCCTACGACAACGGCACCCTCCAGGAACATGCGGGCGACAGCTTGCACAACCATCCGCATCTGCGAAACGTCGGTGCGCACGGTTTGGATGATTTCGCCGTGACTTTGATGATCTGCGAAGGGCACCGAGAGTCTCATGAGGTGCTCGATGACACGTTCCATGAAACCCAACTCAATCACCTTGATGATCCGTTGAACAACGATATGGTTGTCATAATAGAAGAGCGCGCCAATCAAGTAGGTGACCAGCAATAATCCTGCTGCCATCCAGAGCACAGCGACTGGCCCGAGCGATGCACCGACAAAATCACCGAAACCGGTGTGCTCATTTACAGCGCTGGCCAGAAACTCACGAATGAAGAAGATCACAGCCATGGACGTCACAGCGCGGCCGAGGGAAGTGATCACAAACCGCAGCAGCAGAAGTTTGCGTCTTCCGAAAAGCTCTCCGATGATCTGAGCGATCGACTTTACCACGCGCGTCTCCAAAAAGCTCCGCGCATGCGGGCAGTTGTCTCTCGCAGCGACGGAGCAGAGTCGCAACTTGCAATGGATGCCGATATTCGCCGCCCGCGGAACTCAATTTCGCAGCCCGCCGCGGCGCGACGGATCAGGGATTCCAATTCAACCTCCTCGACGGTACGGTCACCAGGTAGTGTGCCAGCTGCGGAAGACGATCCCGCCAGCTTTCGCAGAGTCGCATCCGGAACAGAAAGCGATCCGGAAATCTCCGCGTCTCGGCGGCACGTTCGGCATTTCCCAACCAATCGCCAACCTGCGCCGCAAGCCGCTTCACGACGTGCGACCGATCGAGTTCACTCTGTATCTCCGGCGGTAAATTCGCACCCAACACGTCGCCGGCCAGCCACAGGCCGAGCCACACCGAAAGATGACACCGCGCCTCGGTAGCCTGGGCTTCCACTCTTTTCCAATCGGTAATGCTACCACTGTTGACGAGCTCGGCAATGTCACAGATCCAGCGGAGTCGTTCCCACCAGTGCCTCGTGCCGTGCATGCACAGCACCTCGATGGCATCTTCAGGTCGTAACTTTCTAGCAAAATGGCAATTCGAGTCAAAGGGATGGCCGCTCTCCCACAAAAGATCGAAGTCGACGCTGTAGTTGTGCCATCGCGGTGCCAGATCCCAGTGCATGTCCAACTCGATGCCCTCGCGCTGGAACTCGCAGGCAAAGAGCTGCCGTTTTCTTTCACTGGCGACTTGATCCCACAAACAGGCAAAGCCATTGGACGTAAGTATTTCCCTCACCCGTGGAAAGTCTTCGGGTCGGATGAGCATGTCGAGGTCCCCGCATTCGCGGAGACTCAAGTCGCGATAGGCATCAATGGCCAGCGTTGGGCCTTTGAATACGAGCATCGGCAAGGACGATTGCTCAAACAATGCGGCGACGTGACGCTGCATTTTCATCAGCTGCTCGTTACGCTGCGCAAGTTCACGCGCGTGTGTCCGCAATTCGTCCAAAAACGCGGCGGGGACCAGGCCCGCTGGCTGAGCGCTAAGATGAAGATAGGTCAAGGGGCGGATGCGATGCCACCAACTCCGATCCAGCACGGTTTGCCAATCGATCTGCTCGCGCAGCAACTGCTCGAGTCGCTCCCGCACTTCCGCTGTTTGAGAAACCCGAGCGCAGCAAATCAGTAACTCGTCCTCGAAACAAGTGGTCGTGTTAGCACCTAGCAGTTTCACTTGTTGCGCTCTGTGGATCTCGTGGACCAACCAACGGTGATGAATAAAACGTTTTTTTTGGGAGGTCCCTGTGCCTGTCGCGGCCACGAATGGACGTGCAGTGTACGACTGGAAGGCATGGTCACAACGCGGGCCGGAAAGGTTCAAATTTCCCGTCGCACACGTGTTTGCAGAAATGCCGGTTTTCACGGAACGCAACACTTGACCTTGCCGGCACACCGTGAAAATTCGGCCGATAGACAAGCAGGCCCCATTATAAACTACCGATTATCGGGCTGCAATGAACAACGTGAAACGTTGTCTGGTCGTGAGTGCTGGTCCGCTTGTTTCGATTGGGGCGGTTACAGGCCCGGCATTCCCAGCCGGGGAATTGGGCGGCGTTGAAAACCGATCGAATCAAACGATGATCGGCAGGCGGCGGCACGGTTGCCGCCCTGTCCATGGTCTAGAAAATGGTTGTTACGAAGTCGGTATTCATCATCCGGGAATCTAACGATGCAACCCGTGTTACTTGTCGACGTGATGGATACGCTGGTTTACAACCCTTTCAATGTGGAGATTCCCCGATTCTTTGGGCTCAGCCAATCAGAATTGCTTTTAGAAAAGCACCCCACTGCGTGGATCCGGTTCGAGACGGGTGAGATTGATGAAGCAGAATACCTGCGAATTTACTTCGCGGACGGCCGGGATTTCGACCACGCTGAATTCCTCGACGTGGTTCGCGGCGCCTACCGCTGGGTTGATGGCGCTGAGCAGTTGCTCCAGCGGCTTCATGGCCAAGGATTCCAAATTCACGCGTTTTCCAACTATCCCATCTGGTATCACACAATCGAAGCCAGATTGAGGCTCTCGCGGTATCTCGATTGGACGTTTGTTTCCTGCCTGACGGGCGTCCGCAAGCCAGCCTCCGCAGCCTACTTCGGTGCCGCACAAAAACTGAATCTTTCAGTTGAGGCCTGCCTGTTGATCGATGATAGCGTCGCGAACTGCCGGGCCGCCGAAGCGATTGGCATGCCTGCCATTGCTTTTTCCGACACCGCGAGCTTGCAGAAGGAAATGCAGCGCCGAGGCCTGATTCGCTGAAGTCTCGCCTGCGGTCGGCCGCTGCGAGGGCGTGCTAGCATTCCGCGCCGGTCGCGAATTGGCAATTAACGCCAAAAACAATACGGACAACCGTCAAAGTTTGCCGAACCCATTCAACAGATTCACTGCTGCGCCGGTTTAGCGTCGTTGCTGCGCCCATCACACAAATCGCCCTGCGATGTCTGGTGGCAAGGAGAGAGTGATCGAGACCGTTGACTGCTTATCTCCCAATTTTCAATATTTGATCCTTACCCAGTATGCGGCAATGAAAGCCATACTCCGAATCGGAATAGCCGCGTTTTGCCTCCTGTTTTCGTCAGGTTGTACGCTCTGTCATAACCTGTCGCAAACGTCGGTTGTTCAACCAATACAGTACTGGAATTATTGGGACAAATTGCTGGAGCGTCATCAATTTCGGAAGATGGCCCGGGTGGAACTCGAGCGGGCACGGTCGGCGGCCCGCGCGGAGTCGGATAACTACTCCTTCCCGCCGTTCTCGATTGACCACGAACGCGGTTTCGAAGACGGCTTTGTGGATTTTTTGATCTATGGCGGACCGGGTAATCCTCCGCCTCTGCCGCCGCGTCGTTATTGGTGGAGCGATTGCCAAAGCCTTGACGGGTGCGACGCAATCCAGGATTGGTTCCGCGGATTTCAACACGGCGTGGCCGTTGCCCAGGCGTCGGGCTACCGGGATTGCGTAACGGTTCAAGTGAGTGATGCGTTAGTCAAGGACACATTGCCGGTCTACCTTGGACAGAGGTATGGCAGCGAGCCTGCTGAAGCCGCCGGCGAGACAGATGGCGGGAAACCGGCAAGCATCCCAGCGATTCCACC
>JBFJVZ010000425.1:0-6442 GCA_041623895.1 Pirellulaceae bacterium
AACTGACAGTTGGATTTCTCAGGCAGACCGGGAATCTGGTTCATTCAGCCTTCTCAACACTTGAGTCACGCGTGCGCGGCTGACGCCAAGGTGGCGGGCCAATTCAGCCCGCGTGCTAACTTCGCCAGAATCAAGCAGCGACTGATAGTATCGGGCCAAACGCATGCGATCGCGATTGGGCGCTTTTGACTCTGATTCCGCCCGAATTTGGTCCGAAATTGAGTTCCACTTGAACATTTCGATTTCAGGCAATCGTCGTAACCTCTTGGTACGAAAGGCACCTAGCTCGACAAAGCCGCGGTTCGGATTGAGACCGCCTCGGGGAGCTTTCCGTACCGTCAATACAAGGTTAATAGCCGGCGCTTGCTGTTAGGTTAACGCGCATAGGTGACAACGACCGAACGCAGTTCCGACTTCTCCTTGGAGCAGGCGGTTGGACCAACCGCCTGCTCGAAGATTCTACCCCCGAATCTGCTTCGGTCTAAGACACCGCCTGCAATTAGCTGGCACACGTGAACGAGACACTTTTTCAGTAGCGGAGGCTTGAGTCGATGTAGCTCGCTCGCCGATTGCACGCTCCGGCCGACACCGGGCAAGTATTGCTGCTTTTGGTTCGCGACACCGGTCAACTAAACCGACGCGTCTCCCCGGCCGCTCGTTCCTCGCGTCCGTCCCTCCCGAGGGAGGTTGAAACAAAAAAAACGCAACTTTAAAACCTGCGCCCCGCGAGCGGAGTCGCTGGACTACGGGTGTCGACGATACTGCTAAGCGGGACACAAAAACTGACTCGAAGTACCACGAGGGCGACTCCGCGAACACGTGCAGTCGATCGCATGAGGATCCTCGACGCATACGATGAAAACCTCGCCTGCCAACGTTGTGTTTGAGGTCCATTGCCATGTTGCTTAGACTGGTCGGAAGCCACAAACTCTTGGAAGGCAACCATTGACCACACATCGCCTGTGCTTATTCCTACTGCTGCTGGACATGACGGGGTTTCTCGTTGCTGACGAGCCGGCGGTCGATTTTGACCGTGATGTCCGCCCGATTCTTTCGGAGAACTGTTTTTTCTGTCACGGGCCCGACGAGAATCAACGCAAAGCCGATCTCCGTTTGGACATTGAATCGGACGCCGCGACGTCCTTGATTGGACCCGGAGATCCTGCGGCCAGTGAATTGATTCGCCGAATCACGTCCAGCGATGCGGCGGAAGTGATGCCGCCCCCGGAAGCAAAGATTTCGCTGACGCCTCGGCAACAGCAACGACTGACCGAATGGGTCCGGCAAGGCGCCGACTTCGGAACTCACTGGGCCTTCATCACGCCACAAAAACCAGAATTGCCGGCGCTGACAGACAAGAATCGAAACTGGGTGCGCAACGGTATCGATTACTTTGTTGCCAGGCGACTCGAACTCGAGGGACTGGAAACGTCGCCGGAAGCGAATAAAGAAACACTGATTCGTCGCGCGGCACTCGACCTGACCGGTTTGCCGCCGTCGCTGCAAGCTGTCGATGCCTTTCTTGCCGACGATAGCCCGGACGCTTACCAACGAATGCTGGACCGCTTGCTGGAGTCCGAACATTATGGCGAACGAATGGCGCTGGTCTGGTTAGATGCCGCTCGCTATGCCGACACTGGCGGATACCAGGGAGACGTTCAAAAGACACAGTGGCCTTGGCGCGATTGGGTAATCAACGCGTACAACGACAACCTGCCGTTTGATCAATTCTCAATTCAACAATTGGCAGGCGATCTGCTAGCGGAGCGCACTACCGACACTTTGTTAGCGACGGCTTTCAATCGCAACCATCGAATCAACGACGAAGGCGGCATCATTCCCGAGGAATGGCGGGTGGAATATGTCGCTGACCGGGTGGAAACGACATCGACAACCTGGATGGGTTTGACGGTGGGCTGCGCACGATGTCACAGCCACAAATACGATCCCATTTCGCAGCAGGAGTATTACCAACTCTTCGCTTTTTTCAACAACGTTCCCGAAAATGGCAAGGACGGAGCGCTCGCGCCAAAACCGAACATGCCGGTTTATACAAGTGGTTCGCCTGGAGAACACGAAAGTCTGAAAGCCGAAGTCGCGGGTTTCAAAAAACAGGAACCTGAATTAAGGAAAGCGAAACAGCAAGAAGCGACGGAGTGGATATCGCAGCAGGTTGCTCGCATCAAAGGCGACCAGGTGCTTTCTTCGCTTCCCGAGCCCTCACTGCACTTGCCACTGGATTTCCAGCAAGGCAAGAATTACCTGGACGCACGTGACCGCAAACGCAAATTCACCGCAATTGGTCGACGCTTCAAGACGATTACCGACGCAAAGCTGGGCGGCGGCGCTCAATTTTCCCAGGGCGCATACTTGCGAGGAAAGAACCCGCACCCCGGTGGCCAGTTTCGCAGCGATCAGCCCGTTACTTGGGCCATCCACTTGAATGCTGCCGGCGCAAATGTGGGCAATGTCGAGGGGCCGATCGTCTGTATCAGTGATGATGACAAATCAAAACGCGGTTATCAGTTGGTGCTGGAAGACGTTGACAGCAATCAGCCCTATCGGATCGCGCTGCGGATCTACCAAAACCGGAAAAACAATGACGGCATTGACGTTGTTTCTGAATTGGCCGTGCCGCGGAAAAAGAACACGCACGTCGTCGTCAGCTACGACGGTTCCGGCAAAGCTTCCGGCGTCGCGATTCAGGTCAACGGAAAACCGGTCACTACGGTGACGCAACGGGACAACTTGTCGGAACCGGTCATCACCGAGTCCCCGTTATTGATCGGCACCGACTCCGAGGCGGGATCGCTTGCTAATTTTCGCGA
This sequence comes from Pirellulaceae bacterium, assembly GCA_041623895.1. GTDB lineage: Bacteria > Planctomycetota > Planctomycetia > Pirellulales > Pirellulaceae > JBFJVZ01. Next base: position 2,829 of record JBFJVZ010000425.1, read on the forward strand.
TTCGTCCTTCACCAGCGGTCGCGTGCTGGACTTGCAAATCTATGATGCCGTCGCGTCAGCGGAACAGTCATTGGCACTTGCCTCGGCAGATCCCATCGACGTGATGTTTGTAGGTGGCGGAAAGGGCGACGTTGTAAGGTTCCTGCAGTCGCACTATTTGAAAATGGTCGACACGGAGTATCAGGAGCTTTTGAAACAGATTGCCCGCGCCGAAACTGCTTTGTCGAAGTTCGAGAAGCAGAGTATCACGGAAGTCAGCATCATGGACGAAATGGAGACGCCACGGCCAACGTATCGGCTGAATCGCGGTGCTTACGATCAACCCGACACCAGCAAGCAGTTGCAGCCGGCGACGTTTTCAAGTCTACCCGCCATCAACGACCAGTTACCCCGTAATCGACTTGGCTTGGCCCGTTGGCTGTTCCAGGACGATCATCCACTGACCAGCCGAGTCGCAGTGAATCGGTATTGGCAGATGCATTTCGGCACGGGCCTGGTAAAGACAGCGGAAGATTTCGGTTCGCAAGGAGAACGCCCGTCTCATCCGCAGTTGTTGGACTGGCTTGCGGTGACATTCCGCGAGAGTGGTTGGGACGTCAAGGCGATGCACAAGTTGATCTTGATGAGCGCGACGTATCGTCAATCCTCAAAGGTTTCAGCGGAGCTGCTGGCCCGTGATCCTGAGAATCGGCTGCTGGCCAGGGGACCGCGGTTTCGCTTATACGGTCAGGCCTTACGTGATCAGGCGCTGGCTGCCAGCGGGTTATTGGTCGGCAAACTGGGAGGACCTCCGGTGATGCCGTATCAACCCGGCGGGCTTTGGGAGGAAGTCAGCGCGAAAGGCGTGAAGTACAAAGTGGCCGAGGGCGACGATTTGTATCGCCGCAGTATCTACACCTTTTGGCGCCGCACGGTGCCGCCGCCCTCGATGATGAATTTTGACAACGCCACACGCGAGGTCTGCTCCGTCAACTCGCCGCGAACGAATACTCCGCTGCAAGCGATCAACTTGTTGAATGATCCGCAATACGTGGAAGCAGCGCGGGCACTGGCGGCTCGGATGATGAAAGAAGCCGGCCCGTCAGTCGCAGACCGCATCAACCACGGACACCGATTGGTGCTGGCCAGGCGTGCGGCCGAACCGGTTTTGCAAATTCTGCGAACCGGTTTCCGCGATTATCGCAAACACTACACAAAAGACGTCCAGGCTGCGAAAGATCTAGTTTCTGTGGGCAAGTCCCAGCCGGACGATGCCCTGGATGCTGTCGAACTGGCCGCCTACACCGCGATTGCAAATATTCTTCTGAATCTCGACGAAACGGTTACCAAAGAGTGACTCGATGCGAAATGAATGAAATCCAGCAGGCCCTACTGCACATCAATCGGCGATATTTTTTTGGTCGTACCGCGACCGGAATCGGCACTGCGGCGTTGGCCTCTTTGATGGGAAAACACGCCGCTGCGTCAACTGACATGCGGGGCCTTGCCGGGCTTCCGCATTTTGCAGCCAAAGCAAAACGTGTGATCTACCTGTTTCAGTCGGGAGCGCCGTCCCAGCTGGATCTGTTCGATTGGAAGCCAAGTCTGCACGAGCGTTTCGACCAGGATTTGCCTGATTCGGTCCGCCAAGGTCAGCGGTTGACAGGCATGACGTCGGCTCAAAAACGGTTTCCGGTTGCCCCGACTATCTTCAAGTTTCAGCCGCGCGGCGAATCGGGACTGACGATCAGCGAATTGATGCCAAACCTGCATTCGGTCGCCGATGACATTTGTCTGATCAAGTCGATGCACACCGAAGCGATCAACCACGATCCGGCGATTACATTTTTCCAGACCGGATCGCAGATTGCTGGTCGGCCAAGCATCGGCTCCTGGTTGTCCTACGGCCTTGGTTCGATGAACGCTGACTTACCGGCCTTTGTGGCGATGGTGTCAACCGGTACGGGACGTCCGGGCGGGCAGCCGTTGTACGATCGCTTGTGGGGCAGCGGTTTTTTGCCGACGACACATCAGGGTGTCAAGTTTCGTGGCATCGGTGATCCGGTGTTGTATTTGAATGATCCCAAAGGGATCGACCGCACAACGCGTCGTCGGATCCTGGACGATATCGCCGCGATCAATCAGATCAAGGCAGCAGAGTACGGCGACCCTGAGATCAGCACGCGGATTGCCCAATACGAACTCGCCTATCGGATGCAGTCTTCGGTGCCGGAGTTGACTGATTTGTCGGACGAACCGGAAAGCACATTTGCAGAGTATGGACCGAATGCGAATAAGAAGGGAACGTACGCCAACAACTGCATTCTGGCCCGTCGTTTGGCGGAGCGCGGCGTACGATTCATCCAGCTCTTTCACATGGGTTGGGATCAGCACGCCACGCTGCCCAAGCAGATCCGCGGCCAGGCATCCGACACCGACCAACCGACGGCGGCATTGATCAAAGACTTGAAGCGTCGCGGGATGTTTGACGACACGTTGATCGTTTGGGGCGGCGAGTTTGGACGGACCGTCTACAGTCAGGGAACGTTGACCAAAGATAACTATGGCCGCGATCACCACCCGCGGGCGTTTTCGATGTTCTTAGCCGGCGCCGGCATCAAGCCGGGGCTGAGTTTTGGTCAGACCGATGACTACGGCTACAACGTGGTGGAGAATCCGGTGCACGTTCATGATTTACACGCCACAATCCTGCATCTCCTGGGGATCGACCACGAACGATTGACGTACAAATTTCAAGGTCGCCGTTACCGGCTGACCGACGTGCACGGCACCATCGTCAACCCGATTTTGTCGTGAGTGAAGTTGCCCTCGCCGGATTTCGATTCTGCTTTCTGACAACTTCGCCTAGAAGCGGTTTGTTTCTCCAACTGCTATCTCGTCATCACGACGATTGACTGGAGAGCCTTTGCGAAACACGTCCGCGAATACCGGAACAACTGTCTTGCAGCACGCTCAACAATTCGGATTCCGTCGTGTTCGCCACACCGAACTGATCGAGCACATCTGCCAACCAATCGCCCTCGGACTCATCGATTTCGCCCGGTGAGTCGAGGTCATGAATCAACAGCCGTGAAACATGATCGACAAAGAATCTTGTCCACTCTGCACAATCCGTGTCCTTTTCGCCTAGTGCATGGTTGACTCGGAACAGCAACTCAATTTCCTGCCGGTCAACAACCCAATCTTGGCCAAGCTTGCGTTCTAACGCGCTTATTTCATGGCTGTCGACAACACCGTCAGAAATGACTTTTGTGAGAATCTGGTCAGCACTCAACTGGTCATAATCTTGCACTGTTCTGCTCCCGAATAATTTCTAATCAACTTGCGAACTAACTGAGCTTACCCGACACCGGCCAGCCTCAACACCAGTCATTTCTCGTGCTGCTTCGAGTCAGTTTTTGTGTGCCGCGAAAAGGGTTCAGACCCCAATAGTGCAAAGCACCTCGGACCGCTCGCGGCTATTGGGGTCTGACCCCTTTTCGCTCGTTCGGTTACAACAATTCCGGCATCGGCTGGTGACCGTCGACCAGATAATGCGGACGGCCAGATAGATCTTTGACGGTCAACGCATTGGGATTGAGTCCCATTTTGGTGTACAGAGTTGCCAGAACTTC
>JBFJVZ010000426.1:0-6338 GCA_041623895.1 Pirellulaceae bacterium
ATTGTCGCCCACTTCGGGGCTCCTAACCCGGACACTCTCCTTGTCCTGGCGCCTGATTGCCAGGACAAGTCCTGGCCTACGAGATTTCTGAAAATACGCTAGTCAGGCGCTTTTGGGTAAAGCCGGATGCTCTCTCACGCACGGCGGCTGATAGGAGTGAAGCAGTTCAGTTAGGTGAGGCTCATTTTTGAGAACCCGGCATCGTCGGGGTTCAGGAGTGTTGCCGTGTTTCCAAAGCCGTGATCACTGGTAGCGTGACCGCTAACACGATCAGGGCGATGGCAACCGGAATGGGTGCGACGAACAGACCAAACAGACCGGTCAAACCCAACCAAACCGCGGGATGAACGATGATTCTTTCCACGTGGCGTCGGAAAGGCAACAACAGGCAAACCAGTCCAAAGACCATGATCAAGGTCAGGGAATTGCCCAGAAACTTTCGCAGATCCTGCATTTCTGACGACATCGACTGAATCGGTCTTGCTGGAGTCACGGGCGAGATTTTGCTTACCGCCGTGAGCGTGTAACCCTCGAAGCGGTCGACGGTAAACAGCGGATCGTTGGTTGAAAATTCTTCAGGCATGAACCTGGCGATGAAAGTGGTCATCCGCTCGTCCAGTTGCAGCCAAGACTCAGCAGCCGTTGACGAAGCGAGTATTGTCTCGCTAGCCGGGCGTGGATTGCCGCCGACTTCCGCAGCGGAACCGGTAGCCGCGGATTCCTGCAACGGCCAGCGCCAATCGAATCGATGGCCTCGGGATTCACAGATCTTTTGATACCTTGCTACCCAGGGCAACAGCCAGGTCGCAACTTCTGCCCTCGGCCGCTCTGCCAAAGTTTCCAGCGACTGGTCAATCGCGTCCACGACGGCGCCGGCGAGAGAGATGGCGCGGGCATCGTCCAGCATGATCGTCGAATTCGACGTTGCCGGCGGCTGCATTTTGCTGGCGATCTCGCTTGCCGGCGGCGCATTCTCAGTCTGTGAATAAACCGCGACCCACTGCTGTTGACTCGGTATCACAGTTTGCACGACCGACAGTCCCTCATCGCGCAGCGATAGCAGTTGGGGCAAATAGTCCTCGAGTTTTGATTTCATCGGAATGCTCAACAGGACTTCGACCGATTGCGAAAGCCGACTCAAAGACAGTGGCAGACGCAGCAAGTCAGGTTGGTTGAGGGCAACATCCCGTGGGGACGATTCCCCCGCCGACGTCTCAACCATTTGAGCTTCCGCAAGAGCACTTGGTTTCACTGGTCGCCCCGCTGTCCAAGCTCCCAGGAATTCAGCATCAAGAGGCATTTGAATCGCAACGGAGCTCAGGTTTCCGGGAATCAAATCCCACCGATACAGCACCAAAGCATTTGATTCCTGCAAGAAGATTTGCGCGTCCGCGGCCAACGCAATCGTTTTCAGATTGGGCAAGGGTTGAAGTTCGACTGACCATTTCGAGCGACTGAATTGATCTTGAACCTGGTAGTTTTGCCGCTTCTCGTCATCATCGATCACGTCATTCCAGCGATCCGGTAATTTCGTTTCTCGTACGCCTCGCGTTTTCCATTGACCCGTCGCCCTTTTGGGAACCGAAGCAACGACGTTGCGTGTTCCCGGACCCAAAACAGAAACCTGGGGAACGCCCAAGCCGCCTTGATCAGAGGTGTCAAGCTTGCCACGTATACTTAGCAGTCCCACCTTGTGATCCGGCGCGATTCGCACGAGTTCAAAGGACGGATCGATGCTCGATTGATGAATCCAGACGCTCGCGCCGTCAACCTCCAATGACTCGGACCAGCGTCGCGGGACTTGGACGTCAATGAAGTCAGGCGAAATCGACGAGTCGAGTCGAATGAGTGATTCCATGCTCCAGCGACCGTCGTCGTAGGACATAGTTGTGAATTGCTCGCAATCAGTTTTCTGTTTCCGCCGTTTCGTCTTGATGACAAAACCTGAGAGCGACGCGCCGTCATCTTCCGGCTTCCGTTTGAATGAAATTACGGGAACACGTTCCTGGGCAAGCTGTTCTTGCGAGATTTCGGTTTCTTCAGGAACACCAGCGGTTGGGGTTGAGACAACTTGTACGTCGACATCAATGCTGCGAGTGAGGTTGTAAATGCTCGTCGACGGCAGCGGCGGCCAGAGCGTTATCACGGGTAGCGTCGTTTCGCGATTCTCACGCACAGTAGTGAAGGCCAGAGCTTCGATTAAAGCCGGGTTGGTTCCGTCAAACTCTCCCAACGCGATTTCCGTAACTCGCTTATCGTTCATCGGCGCCGACTCTACTTCAATGCCGTTGACTGTAAGACCTTGCAGCTCCATGTCCGCGGGAATTCGCATCGACAAATTGCGGGCATGCGTGACGGATGCGGCAATGCTGGCAGCGTAGCGCAATTCCAGTCGACCAGATGTGACGTGCAGATTGTGCTCTTGCATCACTGCCGGCACGCCGACTTTGCCGCTGTGCAGCAAAAGTGCGGGAAACTCGCCTAAAGAAACGAACGCTTTATCGATGGAACCGCGGTCGCCATCGCCGCTCCAATACTCCAGAAACTCACTCGATTCAATCGCCCGCACTAAGGAGTCGTCGACCTGCATCACCTGCAAGTCCCGATCGTGCTGGATTGCAAAGACTGGATCGGTTGCCGGCGTTGAATCGACCGTCACCACTTCCGGAATCAACATGGGCAGGCTGTCGGCGGTGGAAGTTAAATCGTTGATTTTCGATTCGAGAGTCCAAAACAATTGGATTGGCCGGTCGATGTCGGCGACCTTGACCAACGTGATCAATCGCCGCGCCGGACTCAACAGTGTGCTCTGTCGAATCTGCCAGTTGGGCGAGACGACTCTTGGTATGGCTGGGTGCAAGACCTCGAACTGTACGGTTTCTCCGGGGAACACGTCCAAAGGCAGTTCGATCTCACAGTCAACGCTGGTATGCTGCTTGCCAACGGAGATCCAATAACGACGCGCTAATTTTTTGCCCGAGTCGTCGATGTTGGGCGTACCCGCCAGGTAACTGATATCGATTTCCGTCACCGGGCCAAGTTCGGCATTCCAGCGGCGGAGAGTAGAATCGGCCGTCAGGCTGCCGGCGCACTGGGCGAGCCGAACCAGCTGAATTTCTCTGGCCGCATCAATGAACAAGCGGGAAGCAGCAATGCCGGGAATGGCTAGCTTCAGCTGCCGACGCTGGTCAAGCTCCATCACAGTTGGAACAAGCGTCAGGCGTAAGTCAAAGGTGTCACCTGGCGGCAACGTCAACAGAATTCCATCGCGATCACGGACGGTGGGTGTGATGATTCGATCTTCATCACCTTGCCTGAGCATGACACGGCGGACACTTTTTGATTCAAATGGCAGCCGAATCTGGTTTGTGTCGGTAACCTGAACAAGATACTCCGCCTTTATCTCAGGTGACGCATTCGCGCGGTCATCAAGTTCAACTCGATAGACAGCGTTCTGAATCGTGGCTCTTCCCAATTCATCCTCAGCGGGAGCAGAAAAGAGCTGTTGAAATACCGAGTTGGGAATGTAAACCTTATCACCCGCCTGAGCGCCATCGGCAGCTATGGGCACCAACACGTCAATCGCTGGCTGCGATGAACGGCTTGAACTGCGATCCTGACATTGAGCCGGCGCTGCGCCGTAAACCAATCCTACGACAACAAAGACGAACAGCGTTTTCACCGTGTTAGAGAAGTCGAATGATCCGCTTGACGTTTCTGGTGACTCAGGTTCGGCCGCGTCCTTGCTTGGCCACGTCCGCGACAATCGTCCACTGAGAATTCGCGATGATTCCAGCAGCATGGCTGCGATCGCGGGCAGAACCAACCAACCGATGATCGCCAGCCGCCAGGGCCACCAAAGAACCATCGAGGTGGTGGCAAGTACGACAGAAATCGTGACGGCTAAGGGCAAATAACGAGCCACCGTCCAACAAGCGGAAAAGAACAACGCGGCAAACAACCAGCCAGCGGCCAAGGCCAGATTGCGATGCACCAGAGTTGTAACCTTGCCGGGCCGCACGACTAACGACAGGTCCGTCGTGTTGACGCTGGAATTTGACTTAAAGAATGCAGCCGGCACAAACGTATCTTGCGAAGCCGTCAGCCGATAGGAGCTCTTAACCTGGACACCGGATACGTCGATTTGCGGGATCTTGCATTGACGAAACCATAACGCTTCAAGTTGGTTTCGGTTCCATGCCAGCCGGATCGTGTTGACGCCCTCTTCCGTTGGCAAGCGAATCGGTCGTTGAGGAACTGCGTTCAGATCGATGTTATTGCCATTCAGTGAGATCGAGGCCAACTGAAGATCTGGATCACAATCGATTTCGACCGGCTTGGACGACGATACGCGGATCAATGCCCAAATCGAATCACTGCCGCGACTGGACGCCGTCACCGAAACATCCTGTTGCCAGACGATACTGACGCCGATGTCGTCTTCAGCTCTCTCGACTTCAATTCTCGGTTGGCTTCCCGGATCGTAGCGAAGTCGAGTAATTCCCTGAGAACCGATTCCCGCCGATCCCATGGCATTGTCCGGCGACTGTTCCAGGGGAACCAATTCGACAGAAGCCGACCGGGATTTCAGGGCCAGTCCTGTACCCAAGAGCACTTCGGCGCTTTGGGACGCGGCTTGCACCACCGTCGGCAACCGCAGGGACACCGTCTGATCCGCGATACGGTATTGACGACGTCCAACCAGACGCTTTCCACGTAGATTTCTTTCACCCAAATTAATCGTGTCATCCGCAGTGACCACCGACGCGGGAAGATTGATGGGTACCTGATCATCGGATCCACGTAGACTCCATTGATAATCCCGCAAAGATTTCGCCGGCAGCACTGATAATTCGTTATTGATGCGCTGACTCGACTGTTTGGCCTCGATGCTCAAGGTTTCAATGATGTCGTTCCCGTCAAGCTCCATGCTTAGTGAGGTCCGGACATCAAAGGAAACATCAGGTTGCTCAAGAAACAGTTCTGGCGTTGAGCCAAAGGTAGGCTGGAGCAGCAGCGTTTCCTCCGGGATTGCACCGAAAAACTCAGCATCGCTTTCAGACAGGTCTTCAATCGCGACGCGGTCCGGTTCCATGGCCGCCTGACCGGCCCAATTCAAGTCAGTAGGAGGAATCACGGCGGCAATCAACTCCCCGCGAACTGCTTCGACACGGGCGAGCCATGTGGCAGGCACGGTCGTCAGCCCGTCCAATTTGGCTAAAGGCCGCTGTGCCGTTACGTCAATTCGCAGTTCGCCGCCCGAGATATCCTCGGCTTCGGGCCAAATCGTCAGCAGCCTGAATTGACCGGATTGTGCGGAGTTGCGGCTAACCAGCGGCGCGTCAACGATTCTTCCAGACGTCGGGAACGAAATTGCCACTTGGTTCCAGCCCGGCTGCACGCGAAGCCGTAGGGGCGAAATCCGTTTTGAATCTACCTTCAAACGGATGCGCGCCTGTGCATCGATTCGAGCCTCGGCATTGGCGGTTTTACCAGTCAGGCCCAATGTCAACAAAGTCTTGCTACTCGGAATCGCCACCCGATTGGTCAGCCGAATTCGCGACCAGGATCTCGACTGGGATGACCGATTCGCATCATTTTCACCAACATCAATCGGTGGCCCCTCGGCACTATGGATCCGACCGCTACTTGGTTGCCGCACCCAGCCTTCGGGAAGCTCCCAAAAAACCATCGATAACGGTTTTCGCAAATCAACTTGAATTTGGTCAACCACTTGTGTTTGAATCAGATCGGTTTGGTCCCAATAGGTACGTGGCAGCGAAAGCCAGCCTGCGGTGCTGTCGCTGGCCACCTCACCGGTGACCGTGATCTTGGTGGTTCGATTTGTTGCCGGCGATCCTCCCAAGGTGGTTTGAATATTCAACAGCGAAGTGCCACTGGGATCGGCAACCGTCTCAAAACTTGTTGACACTTGGTCAACTTCGACCGAGGTCACCAGCCCGCCCGTGACAACCAGTGGCGGTAATGTCCGCCCACCGCGTGTCTGAATCGTCATCATGTGCCTCCAGCGGATGGCAAACGAGTCCACTGCATACTGCAGAATCGAACGGCGGGTGATGAGCATGTTGGCATCCGCTAAATCAGCCACCCTAAACGTCCGAAGTTGGATGCTGGAAAGCCCTCCGGCTTCAATCTCATACCATCGAACCTCGTCAGACCGCGGCTCGGCACCAGCGGGAATGCTGGGACGCGATCTGAGCACGCCGTCCAACGCATTGACTTCGACGTCAACCGGCGTGGACAAGACAATTCGTGTTTCGGGCGTGCGTGGGATTCTGAGGTCGAAATCTTGATAGGGACCATTGGATTGACCGCCC
>JBFJVZ010000427.1:0-6309 GCA_041623895.1 Pirellulaceae bacterium
CGAATTCTCCGAATTCGATTGGGGAAGGGAGATCCGACTCGGAGAGTCGGACGACACGCGATCGAATTCCAAGTCGTCGAATTCAATGAAACGGCTGGATCCTGCAAACCCCTGTAGTGTCCAACATCTGCGTTGTCAGGATGTTAATCTGTAGATCGCGGACATGTCACGGGCGGGCACGCGAACCCTGACGCTGGGCAACCGTGTCGATGCAGTCAAGGAATTGGCCACCGGAGTGTCCATCCGCGAACCTGAAAAATGCCGTTCCTCGGCGTTTTTTAGATTCCAAACACAGCGGTCGTTTCGACGTACACCAGGATTTGCATCAAGAATCTTGCGATTCGATTAATATGTTTTAGCTGACAAAAAGAACCCGAACGTTTTACGAGTGTTGTTTTTCTGCGCCGGCCTGATACCGCTCCTGCGACTGCCGACTGCCGTTACTTCACTCTGACCAATGCAAGGATTCACGCAGATATGTCTCAAATATTGCTGACCAGCAACGTATTGGTGCTGAACCGATTCTACATGCCGATTCGTGTGATCAACTTGCGACGCGCGTTGACGCTGCTGTATCGACAGTGCGCGGATGTCATCAACAACGAAGAAGGACGCTTTGCCACGTACGACTTTGACAGTTGGTGCGAGCTGAGCCAGTTGACCTCGATGGAGAAACAGCCTGGCGAGGATTACATTCGCGCGGTTGGTTTCGAGTTGCAAGTCCCGCGGGTTGTACGGCTGACGCGATTCGATCGGATGCCGGTGCAGACGGTGCGATTTAACCGCAAGAACCTGTTTGCACGTGATGATCACCGTTGCCAGTACTGTGGTACGGAGCAACCGCCCCACAAGTTGAGTTTGGACCACGTTGTCCCGCGTTCGCATGGCGGACCGACGACGTGGGAAAATATTGTGGCTTGTTGTTTTCGATGCAACAGTCGCAAAGGCGGCCGCACCCCAAAGCAGGCAAGCATGAAGCTGCTGAAGCATCCGGCGAAGCCGCGGTTCATGCCGTTGCTGACGCAGAGTGTGGACGATCCGCGCTACGAATGTTGGAAGACGTTCCTGCCGGCCGCCGGCTAACTAAGTCGCGGAAGGTGCATCACTCCGCATTCCACCGTCTGCTCCCGCAACAAAAAAGCCCGCCGAGCATCTCGCTTGGCGGGCTTTGTTTTTTACTGAGCGTCTTCAGCAAGACTATTGATCAGCCAGCGGCTCTTTCTTTTCGGTGATCACGTCACATTCTTCGGCCTTGGTGGCGTTCAACTCGATGTAGCTCTTCCACTCCTCCGGCAGATTGTCTTCGTGGTAAATCGCTTCCACCGGACATTCCGGAACGCAGGCTTCGCAGTCGATGCATTCCTCGGGGTGGATGTACAACATCAGTTCACCTTCGTAGAAGCACTCCACTGGGCAAACAACGACGCAGTCGGTGTATTTGCAACCCGAGCAAGGCTCAGCCACAACGTGAGTCATAATTCAACCTTTCATTGAAATGAGAGCGAGGGTGGTTTTCCGTCGAACCCCCGATTTGTCACCTAAATTTATCGTCCCCGCAGCCGATCGGCTGCACTCCAATACAGCTCATTGTGGCGAATCCGGTTGATTGTGGCGACTGGGTCAAAGAATCGGGTGCAGAATTTTGGCCAAGAATTGGTCGGGGACAGTTTTAGCCGAGATAAACCGACAGCTGGGCATTTTGTCAGGCTCGCGAATCGGTCATCCTGTGTGATTCGACAAATCGCACTCCGACGCTGCAGCATCCGTGACGTTCGCCGACCAACCGATCCCGCTACGGCTCAAGCCGTCGCGGCAGTTTCCGTTTCTCGCCCGCCATCCCTGGGTGCACGCCCACGCCATGGCCGAAGATGGCCGCGAATTGCCGTGCGGACAAGTTGTCGATCTGCTGGACCATGACGGCAATTGGATCGCGCGCGGTGTCATCAATCCAGCCAGCCGCTTGCGCGTCCGCTTATACGGATTTGATTCCGGTCTATCGATTGAAGCAGGATTGTGGCGGCAGCGGATCGATGCGGCCATCGCGCGTCGCCGACTTGCCGACGACTTTCATCCGCAAGCCGCGGAACGACTCGTGTTCAGTGAGTCGGACTTGATCAGCGGTTTGATCGTCGATCGGTATGCCGATTGTCTGGGCGTGCAATTCACCTTCGGCGGTCTGCTGCGATGGCGCGAGCAAATCCTGGAGCACCTCAAGTCGTGCTTGGATGTTCGTTCGGTGATGGTACGAATTGATGAACAGACGGCGAAGTACGAGTCGATTGACGCCGAACACAGCTGGTATCAGGGAGCCGCTACGGAAGAACCGGTGGCATACCGGTCCAACGGCTTGGTGCTGTCGGTTGATTTGCAAAGCGGTCAAAAGACGGGCGGCTATTTGGATCAGCGAGTCAACCACGCAGTTGCTGCTCGCTACTTGATTGGACGCAAGGTGCTGGATGTTTGTTGCTATACCGGGGGCTTCGGACTGGTGGCGGCCAAACAAGGCGCAGCATCCGTGATCGGCATCGACAGCAGCCAAACCGCAATCGACGAAGCCGCCAGAGCGGCGCAGCGAAATGGATTGAGCAACGTTTCGTTTGCAAAGGAAGACTGCTTTGACGCGTTGAAGCGGTTGGGTAAATCGGGCGAAGCCTTCGATGCCATCGTGCTGGATCCACCCCGCTTTGCCGGCTCCCGTCATCAAATCGATTCGGCGCTGCGCGCTTATCGGCGGCTGAATTCGTTGGCGGTCGATTTACTTCCCGCTGGTGGTATGCTGGTCACCTGCAGTTGCTCCGGCCGGGTCAGTCGCGGCGAGTTCGTGGCGATGCTTGCGGATGTGGCGCGGCGTCGACGTCGCGATCTGGTGCTGCTGGAGAATCGAGGTCCTGCCCCGGATCATCCCGTTTCCGTCTCCTGCCCCGAAACGGATTACTTAAAGTGTCTGATCACGCAAGTTTGTTAGCGGATCGGATCGACGCTGGCCGGACCCCGCTGGCCTGACCGCGCTGGCCTGACGCTCATTGACCTGCTTCCGCCCTGGGCATTTCCGCCACCTCAAGGGGCAGTTCGGATGCTGATGACGCTGGGGCACGAAGCCTGCGTTGATCCTAAGAAACCTGCCTCGCAGCCCCTGAACGCGGTCGCAGGGCGGGATGTCTGCATCAAAAAACGATCACGGCACGATTTTTCGAGTCCCATCCGTCCTTCGATCCCGCGGACTTTCCGGCTCACGGCAAGTCGCAATTCGACAGCAAACTTAGCGAGAGGCTCGCGGTGGTAGCCGAATTGCGAGGCCCAATCAGCAACAAAAGGGGGGGTCGCGTTTTGCTTAGCGACGCCGAGGCGATTGGCGTCTATACTTATCGGTACACGAATCCTCATCCTATGATCTCTCGTCCGGAGTTGCCCATGTCGGGCGGCATTACGCTCAAAATCCTCCATGGAGCCGACCGCGGCAAGGTTTACACCGAGCTGGAACCACCGCTGACCGTGGGCCGCGAGGAAGGAAACGATATCCAGCTGAATGACGAGCGCGTTAGCCGTTGTCACTTTAAATTGCAGCGAGACAACGACCGATTGGTACTCACGGATTTGGACAGTACCAACGGCACGAAAGTCAACGGCGTGGAGTGCCAATTGAAAATCCTGCGTCACGGGGACCTGATCTCGGTCGGTCGCAGTTTGATGTTGGTCGGCTCGGAATCCGAAATCGCTGCGCGCTTGGCTGCCTTGGGTACTGACAATCCGACCGTGAGCCGCGAAATGTCCAGTAGTGAGAGCTCGATTGCTGTCGAATTGAACCATGAACCGAAGTCACCTTATCCGATTGAGATGATTCGGGTTCAGGAGGTTCCCTCGATCCCGGATGACTTAAGTCCGGGTCAGAAGGCTCAGTTGTGTGAGATCTTGGATTACCTGCAGATGCGGCTGCACAAGCTGATCGAGTCTTCGCGGACTGACGAGGCGAATCAGGAAGTGATCTTGAAGATGTCGGCTTGGCAACGCCTGTTGGATACACAGATGCGGCTGGCCTCGATGACGCGTCAGATTGCCGATCCCGACTGGCCGAATTAGGTGTTTTGACACCGCCTCTCAAAGTCAGGCTCTTGGGTGGAACTGTTGGTGCACTTTCTTGAGCCGTGAATGTTCCACGTGCGTGTAGATTTGCGTCGTCTGAATACTTGCGTGGCCGAGCATCTCTTGGACTTGCCGCAGATCGGCGCCACCGGCCAGCAGGTGCGTGGCGAAGCTGTGCCGCAGACTGTGGGGGCTGATCGAATCATCGATGCCGGCCCTGCGGGCGTAGTGTTTGACCAGACGCCACAATTGGATTCGGTCCAGTGGACGACCACTGCGTGAGAGGAACAACTCTTCGGGAGGATCAGGATTTTTCGCTGCCAACTCGCCTCGCAATTGCTCGACATACAGCTCGATAGCGGCGATCGCCTGCTGCCCGATGGGGACCAGGCGTTGTTTCCCACCCTTTCCTTCACAGCGGAGGTGATCTTCGCTCAGCGACAAATCTCGCATTCTCAGGTGGCACACTTCCGAGGCTCGGCAACCGGTCGCGTACAGCACTTCCAGCATTGCCTTGTCACGTTGCCAAAAGGAATCGGACTTGCGGGGCGCCGACAGGAAGGCATCGACTTGTCGCGTCGTCAGGACTCCTGGCACGCGTTGCCACATCTTTTGCGTGGCAATCAGTTCGGCCGGATTCTCGCTGACGATGCCTTCCAATTGCAGGTATTTGAAGAACATTCGCACGGCCACGACGCAGCGAGCGATCGAGGGCGGAGCCAAGCCGGATTCGTGAAGGGTGCCAACAAAATCAGAGACGTCGCTGACGGTCAGCCGACTCAATTTCCGCTTTCCCAGCCAAGCGACGAAGCGTTTCATATCGCGGCCATAGGCGGCGATTGTGTTGGCTGCCAAGTGACATTCGCCGGACAGATAATCCAGATACTCGTCGCAAATCGTCTTCGTCAGTCGCCCCGACTTGGGTGCCGGCCCCGACTTTTGCAGCAATTGAAGCTTGGTTGGACGTTTCGCCACGGCGGATAACTGTTCTGGTCTTGAGTGGACTTCACCTTTATCTTGTTTCGGCGGCGCAAGGCCGAATTGGCCAGTGAATCGGTAAGTTACTCCACAGACAGCGATTGCAATGAATGTGTTGGTCGTCGGCGGTGCCGGCTATATCGGATCTCGCGCCGTCCAGTTGTTGATGGACGCCGGACACGGTGCATGGGTCTACGACAATCTCTCGCGCGGTCATCGTGCGGCGGTTCCCGAGGGATTGCTGATCGAGGGAGAGTTGTCCGATCGAGCGAAAGTGACGGCGATCCTGCGTGAGAAGAAAATCGATGCGGTCATGCATTTCGCCGCATTCGCGTTGGTCAACGAGTCGGTCAACGATCCGGCAATCTACTATCGAAACAATGTCGTCGCTGCCATTGACCTGCTGGATGCCATGCGCGAAGCGGGTGTCAGCAAGATTGTATTCAGCAGCACCACGGCTACCTACGGCGAGCCGGATGTTATTCCCATTGCAGAAACAACACCCCAACAACCGATCAATCCCTACGGCTTTACCAAACTGGTGTTTGAGAAAGCGCTGGCCGATTACGCCTCTGCTTATGGATTTGCCTACGCGGCGCTGCGTTACTTCAACGCTGCCGGCGCTGGGCCCGAGGGCACGATTGGGGAAGATCACGACCCCGAGACTCATATCATTCCGATCGTGTTGCAGGTTGCCTTGGGACAACGCGACAAGATTACAATCTTCGGTGACGACTACGATACGCCCGATGGGACTTGCGTCCGCGACTACATTCACATCGACGACCTGGGCGAGGCACATTTGAAGGCGATGGAATTACTCCAGCCGGGCAAAGGGATCTGCGTTAATTTGGGGACCGGAAAAGGGACCAGCGTGCGCGAAATCGTCGAAGCCTGCCGTGAGGTCACCGGCCATCCGATCCCCGAAGTGATGGGCCAGCGCCGCGCCGGCGACCCGCCGGAACTGGTTGCTGACGCGCGGCTGGCGAAACAACTACTGGGTTGGGAGCCGAAATACACGGATACCAAAGCGATCGTTGAAACTGCCTGGCGCTGGCATCAGTCGCATCCGCGCGGTTTTGCCGGCTGAGCGGTAATGCCGGGAAAAAGGGGGCGGTTGTCAGGCAGAATCGTTGCTAAATCGCTGCGGAAACCAACCGCTGGGTACTTTATACTGGTGACTTGCGTTTCCTAGTGGTACTTCAAGTCAGTTTTTGTGTGCCGCGAAAAGGGGTCAGACCCCAAT
This sequence comes from Pirellulaceae bacterium, assembly GCA_041623895.1. GTDB lineage: Bacteria > Planctomycetota > Planctomycetia > Pirellulales > Pirellulaceae > JBFJVZ01. The sequence goes on from JBFJVZ010000427.1 coordinate 6,305, forward strand.
AGTGC
>JBFJVZ010000428.1:0-6281 GCA_041623895.1 Pirellulaceae bacterium
CAGATTTGAATCAGGAAAGGCACGGCCATACCGACGTCTCGATACTTTACGTTCAGGGCCGTCAGCCAAATGCCGAATGCCAGGGCGGTTAGGGCTGCGACAAGAACGAACAGCGGCAAGCAGAGAACGGGCCAGCCCGGAACGTACTGGTACCATGCCATCAAGCCCGCCAACACGATCAATTGCAATACCACTTCGACCAGCCCCACCGCAACGGTCGCCAGCGGAAGAATCAGCCTGGGGAAGTAAACCTTTGAAAGTAGTGCCCCGCCGCTGACCACGCTGTTGGTCGCCGAACTGAGCGCACCGGAAAAGTACATCCAGGGAATCAAGCCAGCAAAAGCAAAGATCGGATAAGGAACGTCAGTCTCGATTCTCACGAAGAAACTGAATACCAGCGTGTAAATGGCAGCGGTGACGAGCGGACGCACGATCGCCCAGCCGTAACCCACCACGCTTTGCCGGAATCTGGCAGAAATGTCCCGCCATGCGAGCAACGCCAACATGTCTCGGTATTGCCACACTTCCTGCAGATTCAGTTGGAACCAGCCAGAGGGCGGCTCAATCACCGTGATTCGCGTCGCCGCGATATCCTGTTGCGGTTGAACCAAATCAGCAGACATGGGATTCCTGTTTCGCTTCGGCGGTCGCAAGGAACGACCGATACCAACCGGGTCGCATGAACGGCTTCTCGAACAGCACGAATAGCAGCGCGCTACAAGCGAGCACGGCGGGAACGATTAGCACCACCTGAAGGGCAAAGTTTGCTGCAATCCCACCCGGTACTGTGATTGACTGTGTGAGACGGCCTACACCGGTCAGAACCAAAAAATGGTACAGGTAGATCGTGTAACACATGCCGCCGATCGTCACGATCCACGGACGCGTGACCAGCCACCGGGCGATACGGCCGCGAAGGCCTCCCGCCACAATCAACGCCATCACCGGCGTGGCCACAAATCGTAATCGCGACGATTCCGGAATGATGAAGATGGATGCGAACGCCATCAAGAAAACGACATCCGCGATCAGACTGGTGCCCGCAGATTTTGACCAACGGAGAACATACAAGTCTGCCAGCAGGAATCCCGACAGGAACAGTGGCAAGAACCTTAGCAGCGTCACCGGCATGGCCTCTGCCCAGACGGTGTCCACACAAAAACTGATTGCCCCGGCAACAATCGCAACGACGACCCAAAGCGTCCTGCGAGCCACCGTCGATGGAATAGCCAGCATGAGCGCTAACAACGGGGCGAGCAGATAAAACTGTGCCTCGACTTCCAAGGACCAGGCAACAAAGTTGATACGGCTCATCTCGCCATACACGACATTGTGCGTGTAGGTGGAACTTGCTGCCAAAGGACCCGCCAATTCACTCACGCGATCCCCGCGAAGGACGACCAGCGCCAAGAAGAATAGACATAGATTGATCAGATACGTCGGCTCGAGTCTCGTGAGTCGACGCAAGTAATAGCCACCCAGGCTGACTTGACGGCCCTTGGCCAGGTAATAGCGGGCAAACGGCAATGCCAAGATGAATCCACTGATGACAAAAAACAGGTCGACGCCAAAATGACCTCGCTGCAATAGATGAAAGCCCCAACCCGCCTGCTCGTTCCATTGCGTTAGCGCCGGGAATGTCAGTCGCGCTTGATCGTGCAAGTGATAGAGCAACACACCCATGATTGCGATGAACCGCAAGCCATCGATCTCGGGAATGAACTTGCGACCCTCGGACGTTTCTCGTGCGAGACGACATCGGAGTCGTTCAGTCCAGGGTTTCAGGCGATGCACTTTCTGCGGTTCATTTCTCGATCCGCCCGGACCGCATTCGACTGGCTCGCGCGGGGCTGCGGCAGGCACCACTTCGATCGCTCGATCGGTACTACCCGACACGACGATCCCCTGTCAGATCAAACATTCGCAGCAGCGGTTTCGAGCAGATTTCCCAGCGATAGCGTGCCGCGTTTTCGCGTGCCGCATCGGAAATCCGCTCCCAGTGCTGATCGTCCGTCAACAATCGGGCAATCGCATCGGTCAATTGTCCGAGATCATCGGGGTGACAAAAGTGTCCCCCCGCACCACCGATTTCGGCCATGGCCGTGGTATTGCTGCCCACAACAGGCGTCCCGAACGCCTGCGCCTCAACGGCAGGAATGCCGAACGATTCGCAGCGACTGGGCAGTGCGAAGACGCGGGCCGACGCCATCTCTTGGTGCAACTGCTCGCGGGGAACACGACCGGTGATGGTGACTTGAGATTCCAGTTTGTGCTCAGCCACCAAACCTCGAACATGGCGTTCGTACGACGGGTCCGCCCAAGGACCTACCAGTCGGAGCAGCGCGTCAATTCCCTGATTCCGCAATTCCGCCAGGCATCGCACCAATTGATCCGCACCTTTCCACGGTGCCATGAAGGAGACCGCGACGATGGTGGATGCCTGTCGGTGCGCGCCGCGGTTGGCCAATGCACTCGCTGACTCGTGAGTTGCCGCATCGATCGCCTGATACGCGACCAGAGACTCTCGCGGGGCAACGTCATGATTGGCCCGATACAAATCCCTCATGTATCGTGAGTTGTAAACCATTAAATCGGCGGCACTTTGAGCGCGTGCATAGGCACAGCGCTGCAGCCCGGCACGCAGTTTTTCCGTCAAAGACTTGGGTACCGCTTGAACCATACACCACGGGTTTTGTGCCAGCGATACTTGTGGCACGGGACAGGCGGGTAACACCGTCCCAGCGGGAGTAAAGTACAGATCCGCACCTTCCCGGCGAATGACGCGAGCCAGGAAACAACGTTCCCAAAGCCCGCGCCGCAATGTGCTTGACGGACCACAGGGAGCCGTAACGGTTCGCACGTTGGGAAGATCGACCGGCATCACTTGCCGGCTGCACTGGGCTGCTGCTTGCTTCGGTGTTGGAATCACAACCACGAATTCATGCTCGTTGGCGGTCCATAGAGCTAATTGCCGCAAGTGACCATATAGAACGTGCCGGGCACTTGGATGATTCGCCGAAAGAGCGTTGACTAAAACCTGCATTTGCCCGCTACCGAGCCGCCGCCGCGAGTTCGCTTTCGAGTTGTTTACTGAGTTGCCGAATCTGCGAATTCGACGGCGCCAACGATCGGAGTACGGCAAGATGCTGCCAGGCTTCTTGAAGTCGCCCCAGGCTTCGTAGGTGTCGAACCAGTCGCAGGCGGGCCTCGATCTCATTCGGCTTGGCGGCCACAGCCTGCTCAAGATTTTCAACAGCTTCCTGCCAATTCTCGCGCAGGGCCGCCAACCGTCCGCGGACTACCAACCACCGATAGGGGTCACTGTCCCTTTTCATTGACTCACTTGAAATCATCGACTCGGCTTGAACCAGCAATGCATCGAGCAACGTCGGTTGATCGCGATAGCGATCCGCCAAGTCGAGCAACGGAAAGATTCCCGCGGAGGCTGCCAGCGTAACAATACGATCTTGCGGCAACAAAGAGACCGTGGCCCATTCCTTATTCAGCAATTCAGCGTCAACTTGGAAAGCCTGGCGATACAATTCGGTCGCCTTTTCCGGACCCGGATTCCAAACAGCCAACCGGGCTGCCACGGCGAGTGCCGCAGGCGAATTACGTTGAAGCGAGGCGATCTGGTCGATCATCACCGACGTGCCGTCGGCTCGGCCCTGCAAGAAATCGAGTTTTGTCAGCAGGAAACGAGGACTGGCATTGAGCGGATTGACCCGGAGCGCGATCTCAGCGAGTTCAGTTGCTTGCCGTAACAAAGTTTCACTTTGGTTGCGAAACAGCAGATTCCGAAAATCGGCCCGGTCCGAAGCCGTAAAGAGTCGAGCCCGCAGATTCGTTGGCGACGTTGACAACCAAGCCTGTTCCCGATTCACTTCCGGTGGAAATTGAATATTTGCAAGAGCTTCAGCGCGAAACTGAAGGATGTACAGGTCAGCCAGCAGTTGTGCCGCGTCACTGCTTTGCGGTGCCGATTCGACAAGTTTCTCCGCCGATTCAACCGCCACGCGCAACACATCCGGTGCCGGTGGCTGGTCACGATCCCAGGCGGCGACTGCGCGGACGAGAAAATCGCTTTTAGCCTCACAGTGCCACCCGACCGTTGACCAGAAAAGCGGACCTGCGAGACACAACAAGCAGGCGATGCCGGCAAGCGACCAACCCAAGCGGCTTTGAACCTCGGCGTAATCATTGCCGACGTATCGATCCGATATCGCGATGGAACGAGCATTTCGCGTCTTCGATTGTGCGGCCTTAATGGCTTCATCCTGTCGAACTCGCTGTTGAACGACCGAGCAACGTGCGAAGACTAAACCCGCTGAGGCGCCCAAAGTGATCACAGCCGGCAGTTGCAACAATCCGAAATCGAATGATTGCGAAACAGCCTGGCTGGCAACAACAAACAATCCAACGGCCGCAGCGGCGCGGTCAATCGATTTGCTGGAGTATCGTCGTAGCCACAGGCTCTGCTGTAGCAACAAGATCGCTGCACCCGCGGGAATCAATATCCCCATCAAGCCCAACTCTACAAACCACTCCAAGGGCAAGCAATCAGCATTGACGAACCATGCCGATCCACTCGTTTGCTGGAACGGAAGGTAAGCGAATTGATACGCGCCCCCGCCCGAACCCATCGGCAAATGGTGAACACCTGCAACCACGGCGTCACGCCAATTTCCCCAGCGTGCGTCATCGAGCACGTCAAAAATGGAGCCGAGTCGTTCACTGGCCGTGCCGGGCAGACCGATTCCAAGCACGAGCCCGGTCACTGCAGCGAGTAAAACGCCAACAAAAACGGTGGCAGAGAGTCGTCGTCCGCGTTCCGATAGTCCTACGATGACCGCCACTAATCCGCTGGCCGTGCCAAGCAGCCCAGCCCGGGAACCGGTCGCCACAATGGCCGCCGCAATCAGGACAGCGATCGTCGCGGCGAGGACTGTGGTGCCATCGGCACGCAGCAGGGCATACCAGGCATCGTGAAAAAACGTCGTCTTGTGTCGATCGCGACGCGTCAATACGGCCGAATGGTACCCCCGCCGCGAGATGTTACGCCGCGCGATCAAGACCGTGATCCCGATCGCGCCGGCCAAACAAAGATTCAACTGGCACGCCGCATTATTACGATTGACATACGGACCAAAGGGGACGGCGTCGATATTTTGTGTCGCCGGCCACAGCCCGTCATCTCCCATTCGAATCTTCTCGCCCACACCCAGAACTGCAAGCACGGCCCCGCTGACCATCACCAGAATCATCCATGTGACGACGGTACGTTGATCCAGAAAACACAACGTCGCAATCAACGCGGTGAAGCCAAGAATCGCCGGAACAATCACGGACAATCGGGTCAGCCAGGGTGCGACACTGATTGGATGATGTTCTAAATTCGGGGTAACCAGGTCGTATGCCGTCGTGCTCGCAGGCGAAAGCCAGCCGACGACCGGCTCCGGCAAGGAAACCGTCTGAAAGGTGAGAAACAGGCTGATCACGCCCAAGGCGATCGGCCATGCAAGCGCAGCGATACTCCAGGGCTTCCTTGTAAAGAAGAGTGGCAGCGCGAACAAGCCGATCACGAGGCACGCGACAGCGACTGCCCAGCGCGTCCAGGGAAGCACGCCGCCGTAGTCGAGAAACGCCACCGCCGGAACCACGGCAAGCAGTACAGCAACGCTCCAAGTTGAGAAAGACGAAAGCACGTTAGTGAAAGCTCGTCTTCCGTCGATCTTGTTTGTTTAGCATGCGATTACAGAGCACAGAATTCACGCACCAGCGCCCGAACCCTGGTTGTTGACGATGAAAGACCATCAGCCGATCAACTCGAGTTGGCAATCTTCTAGCTTGACGCTGACGCCTTGTTCCATGAAGCGAACGGAAACCAGCAAACGGGTTTCTTGTTCGCGGCGGAGAATCGTACCCTCATAGCCGGCGAAAGCGCCACTTCGCACTCGGACGTGTTGCCCGGCCTCGAGCCGGCTTTCCACCGTCAGCGGCACGCCCATGTTGATCAGGTCTCGGATCTGGCGCAAGTCGGCGACAAACTCGGCAACGTCGCTGATCGGCGTCGCCTTCTGCACGCAGCCGGTGCAGACGGCTTGATAGCGGACTTCGTCATCACCACAGACAAAGACGTAATTATTGAACAGCGGCGCGTAGGTGGTGCGAATTCGGCCCGATGGAGAACGGCGTCGATGAGGGATTTGAGGAGCGTAGTGCGGCAAGTCGAGTTGACGGAGGTGCCGCATCAATTGTTTTTCTTGCCGCGATTTTGTGTA
>JBFJVZ010000429.1:0-6229 GCA_041623895.1 Pirellulaceae bacterium
ACCTGAGCGTCGTATTGAACGGGGAACTGGTGATAGACAAACAACCAGTACCAGGCTGTACGGGAGGAGCACTTTTTGGGGACGTGACGCGAGACGGACCTCTGTATTTGCAGGGCGATCATACCAGTGTTCGCTATCGGAATATCCGCCTTTCACCACGAGTCGAGTGAACGCCTGTTGATTTGCCCGGCCCCTGAAAACACGAACCAAGCCCGATTTCGCATTCGCTTGGTAGCACGAAGTTTGCAATGATGTCTATACTTGAACATTAAGTCATCTTGTTTGTGACTGTTTGCGTTGGACGCGGTGGAGACAAAGCCGTGCGACCCGAAACGCGCGTTCATTGGATCGCATTTGGAATCTTCCTTTCAGTAGTGCTGCCGTTGCTTGGCAGCATGGTGACGGCACTGTTAGTTCCGCGCTTCCCGTCTGAGAGTGTGCAACTGCACAGTCTGCTGGTGGTTAGCGGCGGATTGATGGCACTTTCGATCGCTGTGATTTTGGTGATCGAGCGGCGGCGCAACAAAGAAGCCAGACACTACACGGCGATGGCAAGTGCCCTGGGGACGATGGGCGTGCTCGAGCTGTTTCACGGATCGGTGCCCATTGGCAACAATTTCGTCTGGCTGCACAGTACAGCCACATTTGTTGGCGGCTTGTTGTTCTCGCTGGTCTGGCTGGGCGATCGCAGACTTTCTCGGCGGCAGATGCGTTCATTTCCACTGCTGTTGACTTCCGCTGCGATTGTTTTTGGCATCGGCTCCTGCCTGTGGCAGGACCTGCTTCCGGCGATGAAGATCGGTAACGAATTCACGTTCACCGCGCGGGTATTAAATATCTCGGGCGGCGTGGGGTTTCTGTTTGCCGGTTTGTTTTTCATCCGCAGGTTTCATACAGCTTTTCAGATTGAAGACTGGTTATTCGCAGTCCAAACCATGCTCTTCGGAGCCGCTGGCCTGTTGTTTGAGTTTTCGCAGGTTTGGAATCCCGCCTGGTGGTGGTGGCATGTACTGCGGATGATCGCTTACTCGGCTGCACTGACTTATGCCGTCCGCGCTTTTGTTAACTCGGAAGACGAATTACGTCGAGCAAATCGGAAACTACTCAGTCTGAATCTCCGTTTGGATCGGCAGGTCGAGACGCAGACCGCAGAGTTAAAAGACACGTCCGAGCAACTGTCACGTGATCGTGATCTGCTTAACACGTTGGTGGAAACGATCCCCGATTCCGTGTTCTTCAAGAATCGTGACCTTCAGTTCATCCGCGTCAATAGGGCGATGGCAAAGGGGTGCGGATTTGACGATCCAAAAGACTTAATTGGCAAGACCGATGCGGACATTTGGAGCGGAGCTCTGCCCGAAGAAACCGGTGACGATGAACGGCGGATCATGGAGACTGGGGAGTCGCTGGTTAACAAGGAAGAGCAACCCATCGTCCCTGGCGGACGCCAACGATGGGTATTGGTCACCAAAATGCCGCTCCGCAATGAGAAACAAGAAATTGTCGGCACGTTTGGTATCGCGCGTGAAATCACAGAAATCAAAAAGGCCGAGATAAAACTCAAGGAAAGTGAAGAACGATTTCGCCGAATCGTTGAAACTGCGCCTGAGGCAGTTGTGATTCTTGACGTAGATCAGGGACGATTCACGGAAGTCAATCCGAACACCGAAAAACTTTTTGGAATGAGCAAGGAAGAATTGACCAAAAAGCACCCAGTTGAATTGAGTCCGGAAATTCAGCCGGACGGCGTGCCATCGGCAGACCGCGGACGGGAAATGATCGAGAGAGCGTTGCGAGGGGAAGTCACCGTATTTGACTGGATGCATCAGCACGCCAGTGGCCGGGATATCCCCTGCGAAGTACGTCTTGTGCGGTTGCCGTCGAGTGATCGCCAAATCGTTCGTGCAAGCATTACAGATATCAGCGAACGAAAAAAAATAGAGCGAGAACTTCGCGACGCTCGCGATGCAGCTCAGCAGGCGAGTCAGGCAAAGAGTGATTTCTTGGCCAACATGAGCCACGAAATCCGGACGCCGATGAACGCCATTATGGGCATGACAGAGCTCGTGCTCGACTCCAAACTTGATCCCACTCAACGTGACTGCTTGCAGACAGTCATGGACTCGGCTGACTCGCTGTTGTCAATCATCAATCAGATTCTCGATTTCTCCAAGATCGAAGCACGCATGCTGGAGATGGAGCACATCGATTTCGATCTCCGTGAAGAGATTGGCGAAACCTTGAAGACGCTTGGTTTCCGCGCGCACGAAAAAGATTTGGACTTGGAGTGGTACGTGCATCCCGACGTTCCCAATTGGTTGCACGGCGACCCCGGTCGTCTACGTCAGGTGATCGTGAATTTGGTCGGAAACGCAATCAAATTCACCCGCGAAGGCGAGGTGTATGTTGAAGTCGCCTGCGAAGATTGCGATCAGTCGCCAGTGAGGGTTCAATTCAGTGTCCGCGATACCGGTGTGGGAATACCGGAGGAAAAATGCGAAAAGATCTTTCATTCATTCGAGCAAGCCGACACTTCAACGACACGTGAATTCGGCGGCACCGGTCTGGGGCTGGCCATTTGCTCGCGAATTGTGGAGTTGATGGGAGGAAAAATATGGTTGGAAAGTCAAGTCGATGTCGGTAGCACGTTTTCTTTCACCGCCGAATTCGAACTCGGAAAGGAACCAGCGGAAGTCGATGATTCCGTCGACCTGCATGAAGTGCCGATATTGGTTGCCGAGCACAACAAGACCAGCCGTCGAATTGTCGATCGCACTCTGTTGCAGTGGGGAGCCGATGTAACGTCCGTCTCAGCTGGCTCTCAAGCCATAAAATTCTTGCAGCGGACAGCCGCCGCCGAACAACCCGTGCCGCTGATCGTTTGTGATGTTGATTTGCAGGACATGAGCGGGTTTGACTTGGTGCGCGAAATCAAGAACTGCGATGCTCTTGGCGATGTTCCCGTCGTGATGTTGACCTCCGGCAGTGGTTCAGGCGATTTTCGTGAGTGCCAGACGATGGGAATTGAAAGCTTGTTGATCAAGCCAGTGAAACAGTCCGATTTGCGAAAAGCGATCGCGGCCAGTTTGAAGGCGACGGCTGGGGCCAGCGACTCCGGCCAACAACCGGAATCGCCGGAATCCCAGCTTCAGCCGCTGAGAATACTATTGGCCGAAGATGGTAAGGCGAATCAGAAGATGGCTGTTCGCTTGCTGACAAAGTGGGGTCATTCCGTTGATGTTGCCGAGAATGGTCAAGAAACGATCGACCGATGGAAAGAAGGCGGCTACGACATTATCTTGATGGATGTGCAAATGCCTGTGTTGGACGGTATTGAGGCGACTCGGCAAATTCGTGATCTCGAAAAAAGCTCGGATCAACACATGCCGATTGTCGCGATGACGGCGCACGCTTTGAAAGGCGATCGTCAACGTTGTCTCGATGCAGGTATGGACGACTATGTAACAAAACCAATTCGACGTGCAGAACTAGTAAGAGCAATCAGTGCAGTGATTGGCAATGGCAACCCACACGAACAACCTGAGTCCGAGCCAGCGGCCCCCGATCCACCAGCAGCTGACGAGCAGGAAGTGGCAAATGCACCGATCTTTGACTACGAGGCTGCTTTGGATATTTACGGAGGTGACCGTGAATTCCTTAAGTCGATCTTGGAGACCGCCGTCTCCGAGATTCAGGGTCTGTTGCCCCAGTTGGACAAAGCGCTGGAAATCCAGGATGTTAAGGAATCGAAACGTCTCGCCCATACGATCAAAGGTGCCGCGCGAGCAGTCGTAGCGTTGGCCACTCAAGACGCCGCTTACGAAGTGGAAAAGGCTGCCGGCGCAGAAGATTTCGACAAAGCAAAAAGCCTGGTGCCGCCGCTAAGAACCGAAGTCTCGCGATTAGTCGAAGAACTTAAGTCGCACGGCGACCAGAGTTCCTGAGGAATTGATCGTTTGACCGCACAATTTGATCGAGACTGCAACCGCCAGATCAAGGCTGACAATTCTTTGCTGCGATGGATGCTGCTATTGACGCTTGCCGGTCATCCCTTGGCAGTGTCGGCAGACGATTGGTTCCGCTGGCGAGGTCCCCAATTGAATGGAGTCTCTGCGGAGGTCGACTGGGATCATCGCCGCATCGCCGACCGCAATTCCCAACGCTGGCAACGGAACGTTGGAATTGGATTTTCATCAGTGGTGACGAAGTCCGGATTGCTGCTGACCAGCGGTCATCAAGACGGTTCCGACACAGTTCACTGCATCGATGCTGCCGGCGGCGATATCGTCTGGCAATTCTCCTATCCAAGTCCCTTGGATGCTCGCGAGTTCGATGGTGGTCCAACCTCCACACCGACGATCGACGATGATCGTGTCTATGCACTCAGTCGCGAAGGCGATCTGTTTTGCTTTGATGCGCGATCGGGCCAAATCATTTGGCGCAAGCAGATCGTAGATTTGGCCGGAGTCCGTGTACCGGGTTGGGGTTTCTCGGCATCACCGCTTGTGGTCGGCGACACGTTATTGATCAACGCCGGCGATGCCGGCCTTGCGCTGAATAAACTGACCGGCAATCTGCTCTGGAAATCGGCCGACAAAGATTGTGGGTACGGCACGCCGACGTTGATGAAACAAAATGAACAAACGATCGCAATCATTCCTTCCGGGCGTTCGTACGTCGCTGTTGATGTCGAAACCGGCAGGGAACAGTGGCGGCAACGATGGTTAACAAGTTTTGGCTGCAATGCCGCGGATCCGATCATTGATTCGGGCCGCGTCTTTTTGTCCTCCGGATACAATCGCGGCGCAGCTCTTCTGGCTGTTCGCGGAGCCGCGCCGGCGATCTTATGGAAGAACAAGTCGATGCGGAATCAGATCTCTTCCAGCATTCTGATTGATGGATACCTGTACGGTGTTGATGGCGACATTGATGATCAAACGAGTCTAAATTGCGTGGACTTGGAGACGGGTGAGATTCGCTGGTCTGACAGCGAAATCAATCCTGGCGCAATCGCCGCGGCAGGCGATCGACTGATCGTCCTGTCGAAATCGGGAGAACTGACAATCGCCCAGGTCAGTCCCAAGGGCCTGCAGGTCTTAGTCAGCCGCAAGGTGCTGCAAGCCAAGTGTTGGACCACGCCCGTCTTGAGCAACCACAGGATTTTTTGCCGTGATGCGTCCGGCGAACTTGTCTGCATCGATGTCTCACCGGAAAAGTAATGGCGTTTTTGCCAAGCACAGATCGTGTGTCCTGCTAAGATATCGAGCCATTGCCTGTTGCTGAAATCCCCGGTCTACGTAGCCGCGGCTTCCAGCCGTGCCCATCCAACAGTACGGCAGGATACCGCACCTGCAAAACTAAATAGGTACCGCAATGAGAGTTGATCGACGTCGTTTTCTTGCTGCTTCGGCGGCAACTGGCACGCTTGTTGCCGCTCCAGCCATTCACGCTCAATCGAAAGCCAAGCAATATCGCACGGCGTTGATCGGCAGCGGTTGGTGGGGCATGAACATTCTGCGTGAAGCGATGGCTCACGGACAAACGAAAGTCGTTGCCTTGTGTGATGTTGATGCGGACAAGCTTGAATTGGCGGCTGAAGAAGTCCAGGACATCTCCAGCGATCAACCGAAAACTTACGCTGATTTTCGCGAGATGCTGGACAAAGAAGAAATCGAAATTGCGATCATTGCCACCCCCGATCATTGGCACGCTTTGAATAGTCTGGCCGCCATCGAATCGGGAGCTCATCTGTTTGTCGAAAAGCCAACCGGGCACACGATCGGAGAAAGCCGAGCGATGCTGGACGCGGCCCGGGCAGCCAAGCGAACCGTGCAGGTTGGTTTACACCGCCGCGTCGGGCCGCACTACGTTTCCGGCATGCAATTTCTGAAGGACGGGGGAGCCGGACAGATCGGTCTGGTCGAAATGTTTGTCAACAGCCGCGGAGGCGTGGAAACTCCCACGCGGAACAGCTCACCGCCGGAGACTCTTGATTGGGATATGTATTGTGGACCGGCCCCGCTGCGTCCTTTCAATCGAAAGATCCACCCCGGCGGATTTCGCCACTTTCTTGATTTCGCGAATGGCACGCTCGGTGACTGGGGCGTTCACTGGTTGGATCAAGTCCTTTGGTGGACCGATGAGCTTTACCCGCAAACGGTCTATTCGACCGGGGGTCGTCCGATCAAAGGCGAGGTTGTTTTCAATGACAAAGAACAAACGACGGACA
>JBFJVZ010000430.1:0-6206 GCA_041623895.1 Pirellulaceae bacterium
AATCAACAGCGGGCCGCCTTGGTGCACGGATTTCCTTACGTCATTGTCTTCGAGAAGTCAGATGACTTCATTATCGTCCTCGGTGTTTTTCACGCCGCATCCGACCAGTCGGGTTGGTTCACTCGTTCGATTTGATCCCCTGTGAGAGTCTCGGCGCAGTTTCCGGGCTGTGCGGACCGAGATTTCGAGAAGACGGCAGTGGAGCGAATTCCCGAACCGCGTTCGGGCGATGCAGCCTCCGCGCGTTGAGCATTGCAGTAAATGGTCTGCCAACGGTGCCTTCTCCGCCCATAAATCGGCCCTGAACGACGCAGAGCCGGACAAACCGAACCCTCCTCCGGCGTGTTTGAATTCCAGCCAAAGATAGGCCGAATCCGCTGGCGCACTTCGCCGCGACGAAGCTTGACAACTGTCCGTTGCGGACTTTGCTGCCCTATATGCGTGAGACCGCTGTAGCTACTCTGTTCACCCCGGATTGCGAATTCATAGTGGTGCCGTATCTCTTGGAATCGGGGCCTCGATTTCGCATGAGTCCGTTTGTGATGCCACGCCGAAGGAAGTGCTCTAATGAAAATGTTGCTAATGACGCTGACACTACTCTGCCTAGTCGGCTGTGAATCGGAACCTGTTGGGCCACTCACTGATGCCGAGATCGAATCACGTGTCAAAGCGTTGGAACGACAGGGCGGGCAATTCCAACTGAATGAGTTTGGTGATCCGGTGCGGTTCATTGTCGGCGGAAGTATCACCGACCGCGATTTGCAAAATGTCCGAGGGCTGACCACCTTAACAGAAATCCAAGGCTTTTCCGGCGGCAAAGTCACCGACGCGGCGCTGGTGTACTTCAAAGACTTGAACAACTTGACGTGGCTAAATTTGAGCCTTGTCAAAATGACAGATGCCGGACTCCAGCACTTGGGCGGCCTGACATCTCTGGAGAAACTGTCCATCAACGGCAAAGAGATCACTGCCGACGGGTTGGAGCATCTCAAGCGACTGACAAACTTGACCCGCTTGGAGCTGAAAGACACCGACATTGACCAAGCGGGCATGCGGCACATCCGCCGATTAACCAAACTGCAGCAGCTAACTATCGGCGGGGACATTGCCAACGACGGACTGAAAGGCATCGATACATTGACCAACTTGTCGTCACTGAAGATTGACGGGAACGTTGCCGACGGTGAGTTGCAGCGCATCCATGGCTTCACCAACTTGATTAGCCTGGAACTCGGTGGAGAATTCAACGCCGCTGACCTGGCAGGTATACCAAACCTGTGGCAGCTTAGCCTGGCAGGAAGCAACATCCGTGACGACGGTCTAAGGCACATCGCGGGGCTGACCAAACTGGCGGGCCTCAAGCTCGAAGATACGCGAGTCACCGATGAAGGGCTCGAACATATCAAGGACCTGACCAAATTGAGCAGCGTAAAAGCTGCAGGTTGTGCCGGGATTAGCGACAACGGCCTGAAACATATGAAAGATCTGACCAATTTGCAGGCGATCGAATTGGGCGGAACGAACATCACTGACGATGGCCTTCAGCATCTCAGGTGGGCTAACCAGGTTGAAGTTCTTAAACCTTCGTGACAACATCGCGATTACCAACGCTGGACTCATGCATCTTGATGGGACCAATGTGGAGAGCCTGGAAATCTCAAACACCGCTGTCACCGACGCGGGACTGGCTCATCTGAAAGGGCTGAAGAAACTGCGCGTGGTGTGGCTACTCGATTGCAACATCACCGACGCGGGGATCAAGCACCTAAGTGCTGTGACAAGTCTGAAGCAGGTGACACTCCGAAACACGCAAGTCACGCAAGCCGGCGCCGACGCGCTCAAAAAGTCGCTACCGAATTGCCTCATCTTGCGATAGTAGAAACCGCGTACCGAAGCCGATTCGAGGCATCGATGCACTTTCCAGAAAGTCTTTAGTGTCGATCCTCTAACTGCCCGCTTCTTTCCTAAGCTGCTAAAACTATGTTCTCATATGAGTACTCAATGATTGGGTAATGGTACCTTGCAACACCTAGGGATTACACCGGAACACAAAGTGAAGCACCTACTCGCAACCCTCACGCTGATCAGTTTGGCCGGATGTGGATCAGAAGATGCCGATCCCAATTTGCCGAAGAACCCGGCTAACATATTGGATCAGGAATTGGTTCGCCGAGCTGATGTCAATGATGTCATCAACTATTTTATGTTTGGGAATGATCCGCCAACCCAGTTTGAGGCGCCCCCAATCGCAGTTTGGAAGTCAGAACAACCTCCCTCGTTCGTGTATGTCGAAAACATGCCGACGTCAGGATTGTTCACAGACCAGGAATCAAAAGATTTCGTCGATCGCGCCAATAAGAAAATAGAAGAACTCAGCAGTTCCTTCGCGCGCACCGTGGAATCGTTACGGAACTTGAAAGAGGAAAGGAACCCGAACGAGGATCCGCCCACAGACGACAAGACGATTTGGTTGGTCATAAAGTACACGAAGTACGGCAAAGGCCTCCGAGGTCCCTATTCGATTGTCGTCCGACCCTCGAATTCCATGGGTGCAACGAGCAGTTTCATCCCAATCGGCCCTTCGAAAGACTTGATCGAGCAGGCCTACACTCGGGCTGCGCGAGAGAAAGACGAATTGGTTCTGTTGCCGGACGAGCTTAAGTATCGGCTGGACTACCCAGAATCGGCTCGAGTTTATTGATCTATCCCTGCGGTGAAATTCATTCAATGTCTGCAAACCAAATGTTCGTCTGTTTCGCGTGCGCTGTCACACTCCTCATCGGTGGATGCAACAAGAGTACGTCTTCCGCTTTTAAGCTGACGCCTTCCGCTTCGCCCGCTAAGGCCAGCTCGGATCAACCGACCGCTCCTTCGATTCAGGAGCTTACTGACGAAGGCAAGCTTGTCAAAGAATTGCTTGATGTGGATGCACATGTCTTCGAGTTCTCGGGCACTCTACTGGCGGTTTGGTTGGAAGCCGAAACCAAGACTGAAGGTGAAGAGAGCATCGTTCGTCAGCTCGGGCCCGTAGCGGTTACGCGAAGTTCCATCGAGAATGATTCGCCCGAAAGTATCGGCGGCAAGTTCATCGTGTCGGGAAAGGTAATGGAGAATCCCAACCTCCGTATCTTCTTTAAATCGGAGTCGAATGGTGGTGGGTTCACCATTGGCAATCTAAAGCCGGCTCTCGCACCTCCTTGGCCGAAAAGTGGTGCTTTTGGCGGAACAGGTTATCAGTGGAAATGCCCTTCCGAGCTTCCCGATGAGGGTGAGGAGTTCGTGATTGCGTCGATCAACAAGACATCCAATGAGCCCAAAGTCACTGATGGCAAACCGGACGGATTCAGTGTCGTCCGAGAAACGACGATCAAGATCAAGGGGAAACGTCTTCATGGTGCTCCTGAACCAGCACCATCAGAACAAGTGGCGGTGACAGCCTTAAGAAATGCAAGAGCGTCGGTGTATTTGGAGGGTTCCAAAGGCGACTTCTACGAAGGTGACCCGAAAACGAGCGTCATGCGGGTCAGGTTCCCCTACATGAAGGAGAGTTTCGCGGGGGACACGCTGAGTCATCTCAAGCAACTAACCAAGCTCGAGAGCCTTGACCTAAGATATACGCAGATAACCGACGACGACTTGGTGCACTTGACGGACCTTCGCAATCTACAAGAGCTTACCCTAGGGAGACAAGTCACAACTGCTGGGCTGGAGCACCTGGGGGGCCTGACCAATCTGAAAACGCTTCGCATAGGTTCATCAGGTTACTCGGCGACGTCTTTGACCAATATACCGTCACAGCATGTAGCGAATGCTGGCCTGAAACACCTCAGCGGACTAACCAATCTGGACGTGCTCTCGTTAGGTTTTCAAGATGCTAAGCTCACTGACGGGGCGACAGAGCACATCAAAGAGTTAGCCAATCTTCGCGAACTTTACCTCGGTCCCAATGAGTTCACTGAGTCCGGGCTAGAGCAACTGAGCCAGCTCAGCAAGCTCGAAAAGCTCTGGCTTCACAGCGCCAAAGTGACCGACGCCGGGCTGGAGCATCTTCAGCAACTGGCTAACCTCCAGTACTTGAGGTTCAAGCAAGACGAAGTTTCCGACGAAGCCCTGGCGAGGTTCAAGAATGCGTTGCCGAACTGCAAAGTGACGCCATAACAAACGATCGGATATCCGCGTGGATCGAGTCGCGTTGCTGGTGCGCTTCTTCCCAACGCGGGAATCGGGACCCTTCGGCAATCCCACGGCTACGCAATTTCGGCGCGTCGGGTGGACCAATCGCTATCTCGGAGTGATTCCGCTTGGGCGCGGAGGTGGCAAACACCGCTGGGAGTTGCGCGAGACGTCTCGTTCTGCGCAAGAGCTGGGTGATAGCGCCGATCGGGCCAAGATCGGTGGCAGATCAGTGGCACCATTGGACGTTCAAATGCAATTCGCGTACAATTCGTTTGCAATGCGAGACAGATCGTATCTAACCATGATCAATGGGTTTACGACACTGATTCAATACGAATGAAACACGTGCGGTGTGCATTGAGGGCCTAGTGGGAGTTAATCCTTGGAGAGGATTCTCGCATCGCGTACGCGACGCGGCTGCCCCTGCGGTGGATATAGATAGATGACCGGGGTCTCCATTCGCATTCGTGCCGCGTGGTAATAGCGGGCAATCCCTTTGGAACGTTGCCCTCTGATGTCGCCCAAGCTGAAAAAGGGGCCAAACTGGCGGGAATCGGGGGCGAGGTCAGGTGCAAGTTATGCGGTGGTGGGATGCTTCTTTCGCGGAGTTTTTCGATCAAATTACGACCACAGATTAAGAGTCGCACGGTTGCGGACTTTAGACCGGCCCATCCCCAAGTGAAACGCAAGTTTTGTGTAACTCTCGCGGATCCATGCACTTGCGTTGCCCACGCCGGGCAAAAGCCACGTCAGGGTCGGTGGACTGAAAACCTAGGCAAATCGACCGCCCGCGATTACTGTAAGACGGTCCGATTTTCTCGCCTGACAACCACTTCTTCCGCCAGGACCACCATGCCCCGCAAGCTTGCCACTTCTGTCTTTCTGCTGCTTCTATTTAGTTCCGCAATCGTCCACGCACAGAACAAGAAAGGGCCGGCGCTGACCGAACCGCCCAAGAACGATTTGAACTTTGCCTTGATGGGCGAATTCGTCGGTCCGATCACCACGGGCGAAAACGAATACGAGCCACTGGCCCTGCAGTTAAGGCCGATCGGCGGCGACAACTTCGAGGCGGTTTCTTTCAAAGGCGGGCTGCCGGGGCAAAACAAACATCAACCCCACACGATCAAAATGATCGGCCGTCGCAGCGGCGACTTTCTGGTGCTCTCGGGTGGACCGTGGGCAATCTTTGTCGAGAAAGATCATTGCTTGATCATCGACCGTACCGGTAAGCAACTTGGCCGGTTGGAGCGCGTCCAGCGAACCAGCCCCACCATCGGCGCACGTCCCCCGAAAGACGCCGTCGTGATCTTTGACGGCAACAACATCGATCAATTCACCAAAGCCCAAATGACCGCAGACGGTTTGTTGATGCAGGGAGCTGACTTCAAGCCGATGTTCCAGGATTTTAATCTGCACTTGGAATTTCTTATTCCCTACATGCCGCAGGCACAGGGCCAAGGGCGGGGTAACAGCGGCGTGTATTTGCAAAGCCGCTATGAATGCCAGGTGCTCGATTCATTTGCCCTGGATAGCTTGATCAATGGCTTGGGAGCACTCTATCAGTTCAAGAAACCCGACGTGAACATGGCCTTTCCGCCGCTAACCTGGCAAACCTATGACATCCAGTTCACTGCGCCTCGCTGGGCCGCCGACGGCAGCAAAGTCCGCGATGCCCATGTCACATCGTGGATTAACGGTGTGAAGGTTCAAAACAACGTGGCACTGCCAAACAAAACGGGAGCGGGCAAACAGGAAGAACCCGTGCTGACGCCGATCCGACTGCAAGATCACGGTGACCCCGTCCGCTTTCGCAACATCTGGTTGGTCGATCGTGGGTTGACGATGACTCCGTTCCCCGTTTACCCACCGAAAGAAGCAGCGGAGCCGGCGAAGGAAACCGCGAAACCGCCAGCCGAAGAAGAGGCCGCAAAAAAGCCGGAATCGAAGAAAGAGCAACCGAAAAAGGAAGCCAACCAGAAAGACGCGAAGCCGGAGCCTAATAAGCCGGAGCCTAATAAGCCGGAGCC
>JBFJVZ010000431.1:0-6195 GCA_041623895.1 Pirellulaceae bacterium
CCCGATGACATGCCGGCTCATGTCAAGGCATCGATGATGGGCACCAGCGTGATGATCCCAATCGGCGATGGACGTTTGAAACTGGGGATCTGGCAGGGCATCTACCTGTGCGAGCATCGTGACCGAGGCGGTAGCCGCAACGTGGTCGTCACCATCATGGGCGAGGCGGCTTAAGGCTACGCGGCTCGTCGCTGCACAGTTTCGATCCGCTCAACCATTTGCGCCTCGTCGGGATCGTGCACCAATTCCAAATGCTTCAAGGCCTGCGCCACGCGATCGGCAAAATCCGCTAATTTTTCCCCGTCTTCCGGCACCATCGGTTGACCGTAATAGAAATCGATGGACGAAAACGGATGCGGAACCTGCAGCCGATCCCAGGACTTGGTCATGATCCAGCGGCGTCTGGGGATGACTGAAAGTGGCAACACCACGGCCTTGGTTTTCTTTGCCAGCAATCCGATGCCTTCATGAACATGGCCCCGAGGTCCCCCAGGCCCGTCCACCGCTAGGAAAGCTGGGTGTTCTGAATCGAGTCGCTTGATCATTTCCCGCAGAGCGCGGGAACCGCCTTTTCGCGATTCGCCCCCACTGCCTCGGATCGGTTCGACGCCGCAGGCTCGCAGCGCGGGCACCAAGATGTCGCCGTCGTGCGACCGCGAAACCATGGCCCACGTCCCCAGTTCGGCACCGAGCAAGGCACCGAAGTGGTGGGCGTGAATAGCCCCATATACATACGGAATCCCCTTCTGCCGCAGCCAGGCTCTGGGATCATTGTGAGTGCGGACGCGACAGGTAAAGCGAATGATTAGGATTAGCAGTCCAACCAGCCAGGGCATGAGTCGTTTCATGTCGATGCGTACTTACTCTTGGGGCGAATCATCCGCATTGAAATACGAATTCCCAGCCGCGGCGTAAATCCCGAATTGTTGTGGAACAGTTCGTCTCAGCCCCCATGTTTCACGG
Source organism: Pirellulaceae bacterium (assembly GCA_041623895.1). Taxonomy (GTDB): domain Bacteria; phylum Planctomycetota; class Planctomycetia; order Pirellulales; family Pirellulaceae; genus JBFJVZ01. The sequence continues at coordinate 964 of JBFJVZ010000431.1, forward strand.
CATGCGCATCTCGGCTCGGCCGCGCGCCGGGCTTCATGGCCGCTATGCTTTTGGTATCAATGCGACATCGATGGATCTGCATGAAGATGAGCTAGGTTGGGCGAAAACATGAACCCGCAGCAGCTGCAGCGAGATTTTCTCAAGGCGATCGATCCGTCACAGCATTTCTTCCGCCTGTTCGATTATCTGCCCAACGTCCTATTCTTCGCCAAGGATGCCGCAGGTCGATTGCTGGCGGCCAACACAGCGTTGTTGCGCCACTACGGCTATGAAAGTGATGTCGATTTCGTGGGCAAAACAGATTTCGATCTTTTACCGCGGAGCATGGCGGAGAAATTTCGTCGCGATGATTTGCGCGTCATGGAAAGCGCTGAACCACTGTTGGAGATCGTCGAAATCTTCGTCAGCCGCAACGGGATCCCCGACTGGTTCTTGACCAACAAGCTACCCGTGGTCAACCGGCAGGGCGCCGTGATCGGCGTGATGGGAACGATCGAAGCGTACCAATCGCATCGAGCCATGCTGCCGCCGAAGTTCGATTTGACACCCGCCATGGACCACATTCGCAAGAACTTGCGCGACGATGTTGCCATCGGTGACTTAGCGGAATTGTGTGAACTTTCGGTGCGGCAATTCGAACGCAAATTCAAAGCGCACTTCAAGACGACTCCCCAGCAATTCATCGTCAAGATGCGGGTCTTTTCCGTCTGCGATGCCTTGCGAGAGACGAATCAGCCAATTAGCGAGCTGGCGATTGCCTCCGGGTTTTATGACCAGAGTTCATTTACCAGGCAATTTCGCAAGCACATGGGAATTACCCCCCTGCAATACCGCAAGCGATACCGCTGAGAATCCGATGGCAGAGGGATCGCCATTCGGCCAGAAATGTTTTTTACCGCAGGAATGTCGCATTGATACTAAAATGGAGGCATCTGGTGCAAGATTTTTGCCGCTCGGACGCTATCATCCAGTAGGCTGGCCAACAGCCGAACTCGTATGGCCAAGCAGCAGAGCCGATCCGATTTGGCCTGCCTCCCCCCAAGATGCCACTTTGACGACTCACCCCTGGCAACCAAGTACGGAATGAGATCACTACGAAAGACCGCCTCCCTGTTGGCGATTTTCTTGCCCACCCTGGGATTCTCGGCTGACAGCCAAGTGGAAACCACGCCGAACGCTGATTCAGCGAAGGTCGACTTTATCCGCGAAGTTCAACCTCTGCTGGCCAAGCGTTGTTTTGCCTGTCACGGCCCCGATGAAGCGGAAAGCGGGTTGAGTTTCAGCAGCCAGGAAACTGCCTTTGCAGAAACGGAATCGGGTGAGCCCGCGATCGTGCCGGGTGACGTCCAGGCGAGCACGCTGATTGCCCGTATTCGCAGCGAAGACGAATCGGAAAGAATGCCGCCGGAGGGTGATCCGCTGTCCGATACGGAAGTCGAATTATTGACTCGATGGATCGCGCAAGGAGCCCAGTGGAAAAAGCATTGGGCGTTCGAGCCGATGAAACGACGTGAGCCACCGTCGGTCAGCGATGCGAATTGGAACGTCAATCCGATCGATGCCTTTATTTTCGATCGGCTGGCATCCAAAGGGCTCAAGCCAAACCCGCCTGCTGATCGGCGAGCATTGATTCGTCGTGCCTATTACGACTTGACCGGGTTGCCGCCGACAGCAGACGAAGTCAATGCCTTTGTCGATGACCCCGACCCAAATGCGTTCCAAAAAGTGATCGACATCTTGCTTGATTCGCCTCATTACGGCGAGCGCTGGGGTCGGCATTGGCTGGACCTGGTGCGTTACGCGGAAACCAATTCGTACGAACGTGACGGCGCCAAGCCTAACGCCTGGAAGTACCGAGACTACATCATCAGGTCTTTCAATGAAGACAAACCGTACGACCAGTTCATCCGCGAGCAATTGGCCGGCGATGAACTCGGCAAAGTGACTGCCGAAACGTTGACGGCGACCGGCTATTACCGTCTGGGCATCTGGGATGATGAACCGGTCGACGCGCTGCAGGCTTTGTATGACGGTCTGGACGATGTGATCATGACGACCGGGCAGGCGTTTTTAGGGCTGACGATCAACTGCGCCCGTTGTCACGATCACAAGATCGATCCGATCCCGCAAAAAGACTACTACAGCCTGTTGGCGTTCATGGAAGACGTGACTCCTTATGGCCGCCGCGGTGACCAGAAAACGTACAGCCAGATTGATGTTTCCAGTGCGGAACTCAACAAACGCTACGCCGACAACGACGCAGCGAAACGTCGTTTAGAAGAAGAGCTGCGGGAGATCGAGCAAGCGGGCATCAAAAAGATGTCGGCACCTGATCAACGTGCCACCGAAGGACCCAAACGCGAACGGGAACGTGTACTGAACGAAAAGCTGAAGGACAACCTCGGCGAAGCAGAGTGGAACAAGTATCGGGATCTAAAAAAGCAGCTCGCCGAAGTGGTCAAGGCTGGCAAAGAGCTGCCGCCGCGCGAGTCGGTGATGGGATTGGCCAGTTATCGGAAGATCGATAAACCGACACACGTGCTGTTTCGCGGCAATCCCCACTCCCCGGCCGACGAAGTCAGTCCCGCTTTTCCATCGATCTTTGAAACAGCCGCACCGGAAGTACCCGCAGCCGCAGGCCAACCGGGTCCCGCGGGTCGTCGCCGCATTTTGGCCGATTGGATTGCCAGTCCCGACAACATGCTGACTGCGCGCGTGATGGCGAATCGAATTTGGCAATTCCATTTTGGCCGCGGCATCGTTCGCAGCAGCAATAACTTTGGTCAACTGGGCACGCCGCCCACACATCCCCAGTTGCTGGATTGGTTGGCATTTCAATTGATCGATTGCGGCTGGAAACTGAAATCGATGCACCGCTTGATTATCAGCAGTCGTGCCTACCAGATGTCGTCTGCTTCCCGCGAAGATGGATACGCTGCCGACCCGGACAATGACTTGTTTTGGCGATTCGACCCGCGGCGGCTGAGCGCTGAGGAAGTTCGCGATTCCTTGTTGGCAGCCACGGGGGCATTGAACCGCAAGGTTTACGGGCCCAGCATTTATCCAGAACTCTCCCGCGAAGTCTTGCAAGGCCAGTCGCGGCCCGGCAGCGGATGGGGACATTCCTCGCCGCAGGATCAGAATCGCCGCAGCGTCTACATCCACGTCAAACGATCGCTGTTGGAGCCGATGTTGAAGGCCTTTGATTTTCCCGATCCCGATCTGACCTGCGAGGCCCGCTTCATGACGCTGCAACCTGGTCAGTCGCTGGCCTTGCTCAATAGCGATTGGGTGCATCAGCAGGCCCAGCGCTTGGCCGACACGATTGGGGCCGCTGAACTCAGCAACGAGCAGATTGTCAACAAGAGTGTCCGTGCTGTGCTCTCGCGCGCAGCGACCAAAGAGGAAATCAGCGACGGCGATCGGCTGATCAAGGAACTGGAAACGAAACATGAACTTGATCGAAAACGCGCGGTACAGCTGTACTGCTTGTCCGTGATGAACTGGAACGAATTTTTGTTTGTGGACTGACTTGAAACCAAAGCGAATTTCAAAAGATGACCCATTCACGTAAACCGAGAAACTTTTGCGGGCGAACGCGTCGCGAATTCATTTGGCAAGCCGGCGGCGGATTCGGCGCTGCTGCGCTGTCGTCGATGCTTTCCTCCGATGGGTTCTTCCAGCAAAGTGCGGGTGCCGCCGAGACCGCGTACCGCAATCCGCTGGCTGCCAAGCCACCGCATTTTGCCCCCCAAGCCAAGGCGGTGATCTTCTTGTTCATGTATGGCGGGCCCAGCCACATGGACACGTTTGATTACAAGCCCAAGATGAAGGGCATGGACAACAAGACGGTCGACGTCAAAACATTCGGCCGCGGCGGGCACCGCAGTAGTGGCCGCATCGTCGAACCGCGGTGGGATTTCCATCAACACGGCCAGTGCGGCAAATGGGTCAGCACACTGTTTCCGCATCTTGCCAGGCATGTGGATGACATCACCTTTTTACATTCGATGACCGCCGATTCCCCGATTCACGGATCGGCAATGCTGATGATGAACAGCGGCCGGATTCTGTCGGGTAATCCCGCATTGGGGTCTTGGTTGACATACGGGCTGGGCAGCGTGAATGAGAATCTGCCCGGTTTCGTCGTCATGCTCGATCCAAAGGCGGGTCCGATCAGCGGTGCCAAGAACTGGAGCAGCGGCTTCATGCCCGCCACCTACGCGGGAACCGTTTTTAAGAGCGACGGCGCACCGATTCTGAACCTCGCCCGGCCGGATGATCTTTCCCAGGACGTTCAACGTCGGCTGATCGATTCGATTCAAAAAGCCAACAACCGTCACCTCGTGGGCCGCGAAGCGAACGACGATTTGGCGTCTCGAATTGCCAGCTACGAATTGGCGTACAACATGCAAGCGACCGCCCCGGAAGCGGTCGACTTGTCAAGCGAGGACGAAAAGACGCTGGAAATGTACGGGGTCAATAACGATCGCACACGCGATTTTGGCAAGCGATGTTTGATCGCTCGACGCCTGGTCCAACGCGGCGTGCGGTTCGTCCAGCTGTACAGCGGTGGCGCGCATAACGACGACAATTGGGATGCGCACGGTGATTTGGAACTCAATCATAATCGTCACGCCGGAAACACGGACCTGCCGATCGCAGCGCTGTTATCGGATCTGAAACGCAGCGGCATGCTGGATGAAACGCTGGTGGTTTGGGGTGGCGAATTCGGCAGGCAGCCGACCGCCGAGTATGCCAAGGGTACCGGGCGTGACCACAATTCCTACGGTTTCACGATGTGGATGGCCGGCGGCGGCATCAAAGGCGGTATCAGCTACGGGACCACCGATGAACTGGGGTCAGCGGCTGTCGAGAATCCGCTGCATGTCAAACATCTGCACGCCACGATCTTGCATCAAATGGGACTCGACCCAAACAAGCTGTCCTACTTCTATAGCGGCTTGGATCAGAGACTGGTTGGTGTCGAAGAAGTCGAACCGATCCACGACATCATCGCGTGAGCTGGGAGTCGATCAGCACGGCATCCAGATCGTTGAGCCTCTACACTTGTTGGTGACGCATTCAGATCTTTGATGTGGGGCCTCCGGTTAACCGCCGGGAGGGCGACGCTCCCGCGGAGCCGCCAAGCGTTTTCCGACGCTTTGGCTCGGCAGCAGCCTCGCCCTGGGATGGTGAAAAGTGGCCGGCTTAAACGGTTTTTTTTACACG